>NZ_OU963893.1:317529-635059 GCF_918797525.1 unidentified bacterial endosymbiont
GCAGCAGGAAGTCGCAAAACTGCGTGAATTCATCCAGCGTGCCTACGATCTGGGTACCGACGTTCGTCAGAAAGTCGACCTGAACACCTTCAGCGATGATGAAGTTCTGCGTCTGGCGGAAAACCTGCGTAAAGGTATGCCAATTGCAACGCCGGTATTCGACGGTGCAAAAGAAGCTGAAATCAAAGAGCTGCTGCAACTGGGTGGTCTGCCATCTTCTGGTCAGATTACGCTGTTTGATGGTCGCACCGGCGAGCAGTTTGAGCGTCAGGTAACCGTAGGTTACATGTACATGCTGAAACTGAACCACCTGGTTGATGACAAGATGCACGCGCGTTCTACCGGTTCTTACAGCCTGGTTACTCAGCAGCCGCTGGGTGGTAAGGCTCAGTTCGGTGGTCAGCGCTTCGGGGAGATGGAAGTGTGGGCGCTTGAAGCATACGGCGCAGCATACACCCTGCAGGAAATGCTCACCGTTAAGTCTGATGACGTGAACGGTCGTACCAAGATGTATAAGAACATCGTGGACGGCAACCATCAGATGGAACCGGGCATGCCAGAATCCTTCAACGTACTGTTGAAAGAGATTCGTTCGCTGGGTATCAACATCGAACTGGAAGACGAGTAATTCTCGCTCAAACAGGTCACTGGTGTCGGATTAACCCCCGACACCAGATTGTGCTAACTCCGACGGGAGCAAATCCGTGAAAGATTTATTAAAGTTTCTGAAAGCGCAGACTAAAACCGAAGAGTTTGATGCGATCAAAATTGCTCTGGCTTCGCCAGACATGATCCGTTCATGGTCTTTCGGTGAAGTTAAAAAGCCGGAAACCATTAACTACCGTACGTTCAAACCTGAGCGTGACGGCCTTTTCTGTGCGCGTATTTTCGGGCCAGTAAAAGACTATGAGTGCCTGTGCGGTAAGTACAAGCGCCTGAAACACCGTGGTGTGATCTGTGAGAAGTGCGGCGTCGAAGTGACCCAGACCAAAGTGCGCCGTGAGCGCATGGGCCACATCGAGCTGGCGTCTCCTACTGCTCACATCTGGTTCCTGAAATCTCTGCCGTCCCGTATCGGTCTGCTGCTGGATATGCCGCTGCGCGATATCGAACGTGTTCTGTACTTCGAATCTTATGTGGTTATCGAAGGCGGTATGACGAACCTGGAACGCCACCAGATTCTGACCGAAGAACAGTACCTGGATGCGCTGGAAGAGTTCGGTGACGAATTTGACGCGAAGATGGGTGCGGAAGCTATTCAGGCCCTGCTGAAAAGCATGGATCTGGAGCAAGAGTGCGAGCAGCTGCGTGAAGAGCTGAACGAAACGAACTCCGAAACCAAGCGTAAAAAACTGACCAAGCGTATCAAACTGCTGGAAGCGTTCGTTCAGTCTGGTAACAAACCAGAGTGGATGATCCTGACCGTTCTGCCGGTTCTGCCGCCAGATCTGCGTCCGCTGGTTCCGCTGGATGGTGGTCGTTTCGCGACGTCTGACCTGAACGATCTGTATCGTCGCGTTATTAACCGTAACAACCGTTTGAAACGTCTGCTGGATCTGGCTGCGCCGGACATCATCGTACGCAACGAAAAACGTATGCTGCAGGAAGCGGTTGACGCCCTGCTGGATAACGGTCGTCGCGGTCGTGCGATCACTGGTTCTAACAAACGTCCTCTGAAATCTTTGGCCGACATGATCAAAGGTAAGCAGGGTCGTTTCCGTCAGAACCTGCTCGGTAAGCGTGTTGACTACTCCGGTCGTTCTGTTATCACCGTAGGTCCATACCTGCGTCTGCATCAGTGCGGTCTGCCGAAAAAAATGGCGCTGGAGCTGTTCAAACCGTTCATCTACGGCAAGCTGGAACTGCGTGGCCTCGCCACCACCATCAAAGCTGCTAAGAAAATGGTTGAGCGTGAAGAAGCTGTCGTTTGGGATATCCTGGACGAAGTGATCCGCGAACACCCGGTACTGCTGAACCGTGCGCCAACGCTGCACCGTCTGGGTATCCAGGCTTTTGAGCCCGTACTGATCGAAGGTAAAGCTATCCAGCTGCACCCGCTGGTTTGTGCGGCTTATAACGCCGACTTCGATGGTGACCAGATGGCAGTTCACGTACCGCTGACGCTGGAAGCCCAGCTGGAAGCGCGCGCGCTGATGATGTCTACCAACAACATCCTGTCTCCAGCGAACGGCGAACCTATCATCGTTCCTTCTCAGGACGTTGTATTGGGTCTGTACTACATGACCCGTGACTGTGTTAACGCCAAAGGCGAAGGCATGGTGCTGACGGGGCCGAAAGAAGCTGAGCGTATTTACCGTGCTGGTCTGGCCTCTCTGCATGCGCGCGTTAAAGTACGTATCACTGAATACGAAAAAGAGGCTAACGGCGAATTCGTTGCGACAACCAGCCTGAAAGACACGACCATCGGCCGTGCTATTTTGTGGATGATCGTACCGAAAGGTCTGCCTTTCTCCATCGTCAACCAGGCGCTGGGCAAGAAGGCTATCTCCAAAATGCTGAACACCTGTTACCGCATTTTGGGCCTGAAGCCGACCGTTATCTTCGCTGACCAGACAATGTACACCGGCTTTGCGTATGCAGCGCGTTCAGGTGCCTCTGTTGGTATTGATGACATGGTCATCCCAGAGAAGAAACACGAGATCATCTCTGAAGCGGAAGCCGAAGTTGCTGAGATCCAGGAGCAGTTCCAGTCTGGTCTGGTTACCGCGGGTGAACGCTATAACAAAGTTATCGATATCTGGGCTGCGGCAAACGATCGTGTATCTAAAGCGATGATGGACAACCTGCAAACCGAAACCGTGATTAACCGTGACGGCGTAGAAGAGCAGCAGGTTTCTTTCAATAGCATCTACATGATGGCCGACTCCGGTGCGCGTGGTTCTGCAGCGCAGATCCGTCAGCTGGCAGGTATGCGTGGTCTGATGGCGAAGCCAGATGGTTCCATCATCGAGACGCCAATCACCGCGAACTTCCGTGAAGGCCTGAACGTACTCCAGTACTTCATCTCCACGCACGGTGCGCGTAAAGGTCTGGCGGATACCGCACTGAAAACGGCGAACTCCGGTTATCTGACGCGTCGTCTGGTTGACGTGGCGCAGGATCTGGTTGTTACCGAAGACGATTGTGGCACCCTCGAAGGTATCACCATGACCCCGGTTATCGAGGGCGGTGATGTTAAAGAGCCGCTGCGCGATCGCGTTCTGGGTCGTGTTACTGCGGAAGATATTCTGAAGCCGGGTACGGCAGACATTCTGGTTCCACGTAACACGCTGCTGCACGAGCACTGGTGTGACCTGCTGGAAGCGAACTCTGTTGACTCAGTGAAAGTACGTTCCGTTGTATCCTGTGACACCGACTTTGGTGTATGTGCGCACTGCTACGGTCGTGACCTGGCGCGTGGCCACATCATTAACAAAGGTGAAGCTATCGGCGTTATCGCGGCACAGTCCATCGGTGAGCCGGGTACACAGCTGACGATGCGTACGTTCCACATCGGTGGTGCGGCATCGCGTGCGGCTGCTGAGTCCAGCATCCAGGTGAAAAACAAAGGTAGCATTAAGCTCATCAACGCGAAGTCTGTTATTAACTCTACAGGCAAGCTGGTTGTGACCTCTCGTAACACCGAGCTGAAGCTGATCGACGAATTCGGTCGTACCAAAGAGAGCTATAAAGTGCCTTACGGCGCAGTAATGGCTAAAGGTGATGGTGAGCAGGTTGCCGGCGGTGAAACCGTTGCAAACTGGGATCCGCACACCATGCCGGTCATCACCGAAGTGAGTGGTTTCATCCGCTTTACTGACATGCTTGACGGCCAGACCATTACTCGTCAGACCGACGAACTGACCGGTCTGTCTTCTCTGGTGGTTCTGGATTCTGCAGAGCGTACTGCGGGTGGTAAAGATCTGCGTCCGGCCCTGAAAATCATTGATGCCAACGGTAATGACGTTCTGATCCCAGGCACCGATATGCCTGCTCAGTACTTCCTGCCGGGTAAAGCGATTGTTCAGCTGGAAGATGGCGTTCAGATCAGTGCGGGTGATACCCTGGCACGTATTCCTCAGGAATCCGGCGGTACCAAGGACATCACCGGTGGTCTGCCGCGCGTTGCGGATCTCTTCGAAGCACGTCGTCCGAAAGAGCCTGCAATTCTGGCGGAAATCAGCGGTATCATCTCCTTCGGTAAAGAGACCAAAGGAAAACGTCGTCTGGTTATCACCCCGTTAGACGGTAGTGATCCGTACGAAGAGATGATTCCTAAGTGGCGTCAGCTCAACGTGTTCGAAGGCGAACGTGTAGAGCGTGGTGACGTGGTTTCCGATGGTCCAGAAGCGCCGCACGACATTCTGCGTCTTCGTGGCGTGCATGCGGTAACGCGTTACATCACCAACGAAGTACAGGACGTTTACCGTCTGCAGGGCGTTAAGATTAACGATAAGCACATCGAAGTTATCGTTCGTCAGATGCTGCGTAAAGCAACCATTGAAAGCGCGGGCAGTTCCGACTTCCTGGAAGGCGAACAGGTTGAATACTCACGCGTTAAGATCGCTAACCGCGAGCTTGAAGCGAACGGCAAAAACAGTGCGACCTTCGCACGCGATTTGCTGGGTATCACCAAAGCGTCTCTGGCAACCGAGTCCTTCATCTCTGCTGCATCGTTCCAGGAAACAACGCGTGTCCTGACCGAAGCCGCTGTTGCAGGTAAACGTGATGAACTGCGCGGTCTGAAAGAGAACGTTATCGTGGGTCGTTTGATCCCGGCAGGTACCGGTTATGCGTACCACCAGGATCGCATGCGTCGTCGTGCAGCGGGCGAACAGCCAGCCGCACCGCAGGTGACTGCTGAAGATGCATCCGCGAGCCTGGCAGAACTGCTGAACGCAGGTCTGGGCGGTTCCGACAACGATTAGTCGTTGATAATGCTACTAAAAAACCCGCTTCGGCGGGTTTTTTTATGGTGCAGTCTGGGCACGATAAGCGTAGTCGCCAGCGGGCGTTCTTTAGTTAATCAGCGGGATCCGGCGATAAAGCTCAATCATATCGCCCGCCAGATCCTGAATGACCATCGCGTTCATCAGGTGATCCTGTGAATGAACGGTAATCAGGTTAACCGGTAGTTTCCCTGTTCCTTCGTCAAAGCCAATGAGCTGGGTCTGAATGACGTGCGCATGCTTCACGAATTCGCGCGACTCTTCCATCGCTTTTTCCGCTTCTTCAAATTCACCTTTACGGGCCATCTGCAACGCCGTGAGGGCTGCGCTACGGGCCGCACCCGCGTTAACCAGCAGCTCCATAATCGTTGTTTCTAAATCTTCCATGGGCTACTCCAGCAGTTTGAGGGCTTTTTCGAGAACGACATCACCTTTCATCATGCCGTAATCCATCATATCGATCACCACGACTTTTTTACCCAGCGGCTCGGCCTGCGCTTGCAGTTTTGCCAGCTCGTATTTAACCTGTGGCCCCAGCAATACGATGTCTGCCGTCGCGAGGTTGTCTTTAAACTCCGCGACCGGAACGGCTTTAATGGTTACTTCAACCCCTTTTTTCTGCGCGGCGTCTTTCATGCGTTGTACCAGCATGCTGGTTGACATCCCTGCTGCACAGCATAAAACGATGTTCTTCATAGTCAGCCTCGATCAACATGTGTTTAGTGATAATTATCCCGTGCAGTCCGCTTCAACAACCGCTTTACCGCGATTGTGTGTCAGGCATCACAAAGAAATCGGCATTTTTCTGAAACCGGTTACAATTCTGCGGCAGAGAGCAATCTGCCCGTGAAAATGGGCAGATTGAAGAGCGGAAGTTAGTGGGCGGGCATATGAATAATACGGTTTTTTCCCTGCTGTTTTGCCGCGTAAAGAGCGGCATCAACGCTTGCCACGAACTGTTCCAGAGGTTCGAAGCGCCACTCACCCAGCCCCGCGCTAAAGGTCACGTGGAGGTTTTCTTCCCGCCATTCGCGTTTTCTAACGGCGTGGCGCCACGTCTCGAGCAGTGAATGGGCGGAATTTATCAGCTCATCCTGGAAGATTACCGCGAACTCTTCGCCCCCATAGCGGTAAAGGGAGACGTCATGTGGCTTCATTATCTTAATCCCCTCGCGCGCGACGTTACGCAAGACAATGTCGCCGCTCACGTGGCCCCAGGTGTCGTTGATCGACTTGAAATTATCAATATCAACCAGCGCCAGCGCGAACGGCTGATGGCTTTTTAGCAGCTCATCAACATCGCTATCGAAAGCGCGGCGGTTTTTGCACCCCGTCAGCGCATCGTGGGTCGCCTGGCGCACATACGCCATCTCGCGCTCTTTGTTCGACTTGATAGTATGGCTAAGCATCGCTTCAAGCCGCGGAGCCTGGTTGACGTCCCCGGTTTTAATGGCGTTGATAATGTTCATCAGCACGGTGCGCGAGGCATGGCGCAGGTATAAACCGAACAGGATGATAATGATGGCCGCAAGGGCAAATCCCCAGCCGACGATGGTGGTTTGATGGCGGGTGATATCGGTGAGTGTCGCGCCAGATACCCGGTAGATAACAAACCAGTCCGGGTTGGTGAAAGAGTAATAGTAATACCAGCTTTGGCTTTGCGGATCGTAAAGATGACCTTCGCCGCTGGTCATTTTGTCCATGAGCGCTTCACTGACGTAGGATTTAAAGAGTGCTCCCGTATCGGGATGAAGCACCACGGCGCCATCGCGCTCGACGACAAAGAATTCACCCTGTACCGGGGCCACCATCTGACGAAGGGTAAAGCCCATTGATGCCAGATCAAGATGAAAGGCGAGGGTGCCTTTTAATCGTCCTTCTGGCGAAAGCACGGGCTTGAAGAGGGTAACAGTAGGATGCCCGGTGAAATAGTCCGTATAGGGGCGGGTATAGCGACTGAAAATACTGGCTTCAGCTTGCCCAATAAACCAGGGACGGATCCGGGCATCGAAAGTTTTGCTCTTCTCCGTCGGGAGCACTTCCGGCGCGCGCAGATAATGGCCCTGCGTGTCGGCCAGAGAGATAGACGACACGGAAGGCATCAGATTCTGCAAATACATCAACATCTGCAGCCCTTCTGCAGGGTTAGTGCTTACCGTGGCCTCGAGCCGGTTATTGCGTGCGAAGAAGGTCGCCGCACGACCGAGGATATAGTCATTTTCATGCAGAATTGATTCGGTATAGTTCACCGCAAGATTATGGGTGAAGTTACCGTTAATCTTATGAAAATATTCAATAAAATCCTTTCTTTGCATTATCGTAACGAACACGGCGATCAGAATGAAGCTGAGCATGATCCCTACGAAGCTGACCATTATCGGCCGGGTAAAAGAGAGTTTTCTACTGTGACGAGCCATAAGCTGTACATCAATCCTGATGGTGTAACGCATTACGTGAATGGATATCCTCTCAGCATAGTCGCTGCCCGGAGGTTAGCGGTTAATTATACAGATGCAGTTTTCAACTGAGATGATTTATCTTAAGAATCGATAGGAAATTACGCATTCGTTTTGTGAATTCATTTAGTGCCGCACTGCGCCGGAAGCAGGGCGAAACGAGGAAGAAGCTTTTCGCCCTGGTCGGCATCCGTTGCTGACGAAAGCAGAATAAAAAAGTGGGAGATATCTGACAATCTCCCGATTATCACGTTACGAGCAGCCTCGTAATATTTCAATGCGGTTACAGCGCGTTTCAACGCATTTGCGATGCTCTTCCCAGCCAGCTATCCCAGTCTTTCCAGACGGGCTGCAGCCCTTGCCCGATCAGCGCTCGTGCCACCTCTTCCGGGCGGCGTCCATCATGCGGCGCGAATTGTTCCAGCTCCGGATGGTCATCGGCGTAACCCCCTGGCTGGGTTTTGGAAAAGGCGCTGACGTTATTGATTGCCAGCGGGATCACCCGATCGCGAAACGCCGGTGATTCCCGCGTGGAGAGGGATAATTCGACCTCCGGTGCGAGCAGACGAAAGGCGCAGATGGTTTGTACCAGCTGGCGTTCATCCATCAGCGACGTCGGTTCAATCCCTCCTGCACAGGGGCGCAGCCGGGGAAAGGAGATCGAGTAACGGCTCTGCCAGTAGCGCTGCTGTAGCCACAAAAGATGCTCCGCCACCATGTAGCAATCCACGCGCCAGTTGTCAGACAGCCCGCTCAGCGCGCCAAGACCGATTTTATCGATTCCGGCACGTCCCAGCCTGTCTGGCGTCTCAAGCCGAAAGTAGAAATCCTGTTTCTTCCCCTGCAGGTGGTGTCGCGCATAGGTCGCCTCGTGGTAGGTTTCCTGATAAACCATCACCCCGTCCAGCCCGAGCGTTTTAAGCTCGGCGTATTCGTCCAGCGTCAGGGGCTGCACTTCCATCTGTAACGAGGCGAACTCACGGCGGATGGTGGGCAGGTGCTGACGGAAATAGTCCATCCCGACTTTGCTTTGATGCTCACCCGTCACCAGCAGCAGATGTTCGAACCCCATTTCGCGGATGGCCGCACACTCGCGCGCAATTTCACCTTCATCTAGCTTCTTACGTTTGATGCGGTTGCTCATGGAAAAACCGCAGTAGGTACAGTCATTGGCGCACAGGTTAGAGAGATAGAGCGGCACGTAAAAACTCACCGTGTTGCCAAAACGCTGGCGGGTGAGGCGCTGGGCGCGCTGGGCCATCGGTTCAAGATACGCGCTGGCTGCCGGAGAGAGCAGGGCCATCATGTCCTCGCGGGTCAGGTGGCGGGCGTCAAGCGCGTGCTGTACGTCGGCTGACGTTTTGCTGTGAATGCGCAGGGCAATATCATCCCACTGTAGCTGTCGCCAGCGATCGCTAAAGGTGCTCATGAAAGTACCTCCAGAAAGCCGGTCAGCGGGCTGGTGGCTTGCGCCTGAAAACTCTGTGAGCCTGGGCCTGATGCTTTCGCCAGCCTGCCTGCCTCTACCGCCAGACGAAACGCGCGGGCCATCATTACCGGGTTGTCGGCAACCGCAATCGCCGTGTTCACCAGCACTGCGTCAGCGCCCATCTCCAGCGCCTGCGTCGCATGGCTGGGCACACCAATACCGGCATCCACCACGACGGGTACGGTGGCCTGTTCGATAATGATCTCCAGCATCGCGCGGGTCTCCAGCCCCTGGTTAGAGCCGATAGGCGCGCCCAGCGGCATCACGGCCGCGCAGCCCACCTCCTCCAGTCGTTTACACAACACGGGGTCGGCACCGCAGTAAGGCAGGACGGTAAAGCCCTGCTGCACCAGCTTCTCTGCCGCTTTCAGGGTTTCGATCGGGTCGGGCAATAGCCAGCGGGCGTCCGGATGAATTTCCAGCTTCAGCCAGCGTGTACCGAGCGCCTCGCGTGCCAACTGGGCGGCGAAAATCGCCTCCTCTGCCGTTTTCGCACCGGAGGTGTTAGGTAAAAGCGTTACGCCTGTCTCCAGCAGCGGCGCCAGGATCGCATCGCTATGATGGCGCAGATCCACGCGCTTTAGCGCCAGCGTCACCAGTTGGCTACCGCTTTCACGAATGGCATCCACCATCAGCCGTGGAGAGGCGAACTTCCCGGTTCCGGTAAATAGATGTGAGTCAAAGACTTTATCGGCAATACGTAACATTCATCCCCCTGCGATAACCTGAAACAGCAGGATCTGATCGCCTTCGCTGACCTGCTGACGATCCCACCGTTCGCGCGGCAGGATGTGTTGATTAAGCGCCAGCGCCATTCCCGGCTTGAGCTGACGTAGCGTGTCGAGCAGTGCGGCAACGCTGAGGCCCTCATCGCACTGTATTGGTTCATCGTTAAACAGAATGCGCATCGCATCCTCCGCATACCGGGCAGTGGCTGGCGCGATGCAGCGCCAGGTGTCGCCAGCTGCCAGAGCGGGCGTCAAACAGGCGCAGGGTATTACGCTGAGTCTCCATCCCGCTGAGCAACGTGATGGTTTCCAGCGCTTGCAGGGTGCCCATCATCCCTACCACGGGGCCAGGAATGCCCGCCGTGCGACAGTTGCGCTCTGGCTCGGCATTATCTGGCCACAGACAGCGATAGCAACCTTGTGCCCAGGGCGGCGTCAGAACCATCATCTGCCCGCCAAACCCGACCGCACTGGCGGTAATCAGTGGCGTATTCTGCGCGACACAGGCGGCGTTGATGGCCTGTCGCGTTGCCATATTGTCAGTGCAATCCAGCACCACGTCGGCAAGCGCGACTTCACGCTGCAGGTCTTCGCCACTCAGTCGCGCCTGTCGTGCTATCAGTTCAATATCCGGATTTAGCTGATGCAGCCGCTGGCGAGCGATCAGTGCTTTAGGCTGGTTGATATCTTCGGTAGTAAAGAGGATTTGCCGCTGCAGGTTACTGATGTGCACCTTGTCGTCATCGGCCAGCACCAGCGTGCCGATGCCGGCACCTGCCAGATACAGCGCGGCAGGCGCGCCCAGCCCGCCGAGTCCGACAATGAGCACCCGGCTGGCGAGCAGCTTTTGCTGTCCCTCGATGGCGATATCCTCCAGCAGGATCTGGCGGCTGTAGCGCATAAAATCACGGTCATTCATCGCCTGCTCCTGCCAGCCTTAAAAGCTGTGCGGTGGCGGCCTGCCAGTCTGCCGCCTGGGTGATGGCGCTGACGACGGCGATACTGCCGACACCGGTCTCCAGCACCGTAGGGGCGCGTTCAAGGCTAATTCCGCCAATGGCGACGGTGGGGTAATTTCCAAGTCGTTTAACGTGACTTGCCAGCTGTATTAACCCCTGAGGTGCGGACGGCATTTGCTTGGTTTGCGTCGGGAAGACGTGGCCGAGGGCGACGTAGGAGGGGCGAGCCGCCCGCGCCACGTCGATCTCTCTATTGTCGTGCGTTGAAACGCCCAAACGCAGACCCGCTTCGCGGATAGCATCCAGATCCGTCGTCTCAAGATCTTCCTGGCCCAGATGTACGCCGTAAGCCTGGTGCTTAACCGCCAGCCGCCAGTAGTCGTTGATAAACAGACGAGCACCGTAACGACGACCCAGCGCAATGGCGGCGATCACATCGGCCTCCACCTCTTCCTCGCGTTTATCCTTGATGCGTAGCTGGATTGTTCGAACGCCGGCCTCCAGCAGACGTTCTATCCACGTCACGCTCTCCACGACTGGGTAAAGCCCTAAACGAAAGGGGACGGAAGGGAAATTGGGCTGGTACATTACACCTCCTCTTTTTTGAGATAAATTTCGCCACCTTTGGCGCGGAAATTTTCTGACATGTCGGCCATTCCAACTTCAATCGCCTGTGCGGCCGTGTAATCACGGACTTCCTGACTGATTTTCATCGAGCAGAATTTTGGCCCGCACATGGAGCAGAAGTGCGCCACTTTGCCGGACTCTTGCGGCAGGGTTTCGTCGTGGTACGCGCGTGCGGTGAACGGGTCGAGGGCAAGGTTGAACTGGTCTTCCCAGCGGAACTCAAAACGCGCCTTCGACATAGCGTTGTCGCGGATCTGAGCTCCCGGATGGCCTTTGGCCAGGTCGGCTGCATGCGCGGCGATTTTGTAGGTAATCAGTCCCTGCTTCACGTCTTCTTTGTTAGGAAGCCCGAGGTGCTCTTTCGGCGTCACGTAGCAGAGCATGGCGCAGCCGAACCAGCCGATCATCGCCGCGCCAATGCCGGAGGTGAAATGGTCGTAGCCCGGCGCAATGTCCGTGGTCAGCGGCCCGAGGGTATAGAACGGCGCTTCGTGGCAGTGCTCCAGCTCTTCGGTCATGTTGCGGCGGATCATCTGCATCGGCACATGGCCCGGGCCTTCAATCATCACCTGAACGTCATACTCCCAGGCGATTTTGGTCAGTTCGCCCAGCGTGGACAGTTCGGCAAACTGCGCTTCGTCGTTGGCGTCGCGAATCGATCCCGGACGCAGGCCGTCGCCCAGTGAAAGAGAGACATCGTAAGCGGCACAAATTTGGCAGATTTCGCGAAAGTGCGCATAGAGGAAGTTTTCCTGATGATGCGACAGGCACCACTTCGCCATAATTGAGCCGCCGCGCGAGACAATCCCGGTCAGGCGTTTGGCGGTCATCGGCACGTAGCGCAGCAGCACACCAGCGTGGATGGTGAAATAGTCCACACCCTGTTCAGCCTGCTCCAGCAGCGTGTCGCGGAACGCTTCCCAGGTGAGGTTCTCGGCGATGCCGTTCACTTTTTCCAGCGCCTGATAAATGGGCACAGTGCCAATCGGTACCGGGCTGTTACGCAGGATCCACTCGCGGGTTTCGTGGATATAACGCCCGGTAGAAAGGTCCATCACCGTGTCCGCGCCCCAGCGCGTTGACCAGACCAGTTTTTCCACCTCCTCCTCAATGGAGGAGGTCACGGCCGAGTTACCGATGTTAGCGTTGACCTTGACCAGAAAGTTACGCCCGATAATCATCGGCTCCGATTCCGGGTGATTGATGTTGGCAGGGATAATGGCGCGACCGGCGGCCACTTCGTCACGTACAAACTCCGGCGTGATATTTTCCGGCAGGCGAGCGCCAAACCCTTCGCCGGGATGCTGGTGGCGCAGCACTTCGCTACGGATGCGCTCGCGGCCCATGTTTTCGCGGATGGCAATGAACTCCATCTCCGGGGTGACGACACCCCGGCGCGCGTAGTGCAACTGGGTCACGCATTTTCCCTTTTTAGCGCGTTTTGGCGTTAGCAGGCCGGTGAAGCGCAGTGCGTCCAGACCGTCGTCAGCCAGACGTTCTTTAGTATAGGTCGAGCTGCGGTTTGTTAGTGCTTCGCTATCGTTACGCGCATCAATCCACGGCTGGCGCAGTTTTGCCAGACCAAGCTGTACGTCGATGGTAACCGAAGGATCGCCGTACGGGCCTGATGTGTCATACACTGGCACGGCTTCGTTGTCTTCAAACTGCGGGTGCTCTTTGCTACCACCGAGAAGCGTCGGGCTGAGCTGGATTTCGCGCATCGGTACGCGGATATCGGCCTGCGAGCCGGCGAGGTAGATACGCTTTGAGTTCGGGAAAGCGGTGCCTTCCAGGGTATCAATGAAGTGTTGTGCCTGTGCGCGCTGTTCGCGGCGGGTCAGTTTAGTAGTAGACATAGCGCATTCCAAAAGTGAAGGACATGGCTTGTCAGACGACGGATGAAGCAAGAGAGGATCGCCTCTGGGCGATAAAACAGCAGAGTGACTCTTGTTCCCTTCGCAGGTATTAGCCTGATCAGGTTCCGCGGATCCCGAATTAACGGTCTCAGCCCGGCTTTCGCTCTGGGCACTCCGACAAGAAAAATCCCCCTCGTGAGAGGGGCGAATGATTGTAAATTACGCGTTAACGTTTAAGAACTCAAGCGGGCCACGCAATGTTCTCTTCGCCGCTGAGAGGCAGATTGTTATCCAGCGCGAGGGCGATCAGCTTGTCTTCCAGCGTGAATCGCTCTTCCAGCGCTTCGCCAAGGCCGGAAAGCGCTTGCTGAAACTCGAGATAATTATCGTGATCGATAGCGTTCTCAAGAGAGGAATCGTAGTAATCCATAATCAGTTGGGTATTGGTTTCCAGCAACGGATAGAGCTTACTTGCCGCTAAATAAGGAGGAGTCCCTTCCATTTCGCGGATAATGCGTTCATAAATATTGAAATGGCCGTCGGACAGATAATCGACCAGGCTTTGACAAAAATCATCCAGCGCCTTTTCATTCAGCCGCATCCAGGATTCTTTGCCAGGCTTAAGACCGACCAGATTGTAATACGCCACGAGCAGATGCTTGCGTACATGTAGCCAGCGATCCACCAGTTTGTTACTGCCTCCAACGCGCTCAGTCAGATTTTCTAGCTGGTTTAACATGTTCGACTCCATAAGGTTTAGAATTGAATCTGCTTACCCAAAATGTAACCACAATGCTAACAACATGTCAGTGAAGCGAAGGTAGTGCAATAGATATGGATCGTATTATTGAAAAATCAGATCTGGGTTGGTGGTTAGTCAGCCACGAACAAAAAATATGGCTGCCCGGCGGGGAGATACCCCATGGCGCGGCAGAGAAATTCGATCTTATGGGAGTATCCGCGCTGAAGATCGGCGAGTGGCAGGGCGATCCCGTATGGTTAGTTCAGCAGCCTCGCCGCCACGATATGGGATCCGTTCGTCAGGTGCTGGATCATGATGTGGGGCTGTTCCAGCTGGCCGGTCGCGGCGTGCAACTGGCAGAGTTTTATCGCTCACATAAATACTGCGGCTACTGCGGGCACACCATGCACCCGAGCAAAACCGAATGGGCCATGCTCTGCAACCACTGCCGTGAACGATATTACCCGCAAATTGCGCCGTGCATTATCGTGGCTATCCGGCGCGAGAATTCCATTCTGCTGGCGCAGCATACCCGGCATCGCAACGGCGTGCATACCGTCCTCGCCGGATTCGTTGAGGTGGGCGAAACGCTGGAACAGGCGGTGGCACGCGAGGTGATGGAAGAGAGCAGCATCAGGGTGAAGAATCTACGCTATGTGACTTCTCAGCCCTGGCCCTTTCCGATGTCGCTGATGACCGCCTTCATGGCCGATTACGACAGCGGCGAGATTGTCATCGACCCGAAAGAACTGCTGGAAGCGAACTGGTATCGTTACGATGATTTACCGCTGTTACCGCCGCCCGGAACCGTGGCGCGTCGGCTGATAGAAGATACCGTGGCAATGTGTCGGGCCGATGATGAGTGACATGTTACACTGAGGCCATGACGCTTAAGGAACTGCAAAAATGACCGAACTGAAGAACGATCGTTATCTGCGTGCGCTGCTGCGCCAGCCCGTTGATATCACCCCGGTGTGGATGATGCGCCAGGCGGGGCGCTATCTGCCAGAGTACAAAGCCACGCGCGCCGTGGCTGGGAATTTTATGTCGCTGTGCAAGAATGCCGAGCTGGCTTGCGAAGTGACGCTCCAGCCGCTGCGCCGCTTCCCGCTCGATGCCGCCATTCTCTTTTCGGACATTTTGACCATCCCGGATGCGATGGGCCTTGGACTTTATTTCGAAACTGGCGAAGGTCCGCGCTTTACATCGCCCATCAAGCGCAAAGCCGACGTCGATAAGCTGCCTATTCCCGATCCTGAAGGCGAACTGGGTTACGTGATGAATGCGGTGCGCACCATTCGCCGTGAGCTGAAGGGCGACGTGCCGCTGATTGGCTTCTCCGGCAGCCCGTGGACGCTGGCGACCTACATGGTGGAAGGCAGCAGCAGCAAAGCTTTTACCGTGATCAAAAAGATGATGTACGCCGAGCCGCAGGTCCTGCATGCGTTGCTCGATAAGCTGGCGAAGAGCGTGACGCTCTATCTCAACGCGCAGATCAAGGCGGGCGCGCAGTCGGTGATGATTTTCGATACCTGGGGCGGCGTGCTGACCGGGCGTGATTATCAGCAGTTCTCGCTGTACTACATGCATAAAATTGTCGATGGTCTGTTGCGTGAAAACGAAGGCCGTCGTGTACCGGTGACGCTGTTTACCAAAGGCGGCGGTCAGTGGCTGGAAGCGTTAGCCACAACCGGTTGTGACGCGCTGGGACTCGACTGGACGACCGATATTGCCGACGCGCGCCGTCGCGTAGGCGACAAAGTGGCGCTACAGGGGAATATGGATCCCTCCATGCTTTACGCGCACCCCGCACGTATCGAAGAAGAGGTGGCAACGATTCTCGCAGGCTTCGGCCAGGGGGAAGGGCACGTTTTCAATCTCGGCCACGGTATTCATCAGGATGTACCGCCAGAACACGCTGGCGCGTTTGTGGAGGCGGTGCACCGACTTTCTGCGCAATATCACAATTAAGGAGTGGTTATGGATCTCGCGTCATTACGCGCTCAACAGATAGAACTGGCTTCATCAGTGGTCCGTGAGGATCGTCTGGATAAAGACCCGCCGCAGTTTATTGGCGGGGCAGACGTGGGGTTTGAGCAGGGCGGTGAAGTGACGCGAGCGGCAATGGTGATACTGAAGTATCCCTCGCTTGAGCTGGTAGAGTACAAGGTGGCACGTATCGCCACCACTATGCCCTATATTCCAGGCTTTCTCTCCTTTCGCGAATATCCCGCGCTGCTGGCTGCGTGGGAGCAACTCTCGCAAAAACCTGACCTGCTGTTCGTTGATGGACACGGTATTTCCCATCCGCGCCGTTTAGGCGTGGCCAGCCACTTTGGCCTGCTGGTAGATGTGCCGACGATTGGCGTAGCCAAAAAACGGTTGTGCGGCGCGTTTGAGCCGCTTTCCGCCGAGCCGGGCGCCCTGGCGCCGCTCATTGATAAAGGTGAACAACTGGCGTGGGTCTGGCGCAGCAAAACGCGCTGTAACCCGCTGTTTATCGCCACCGGGCATCGGGTCAGTATGGATAGCGCGCTGTCCTGGGTACAACAGTGCACAAAAGGCTACCGTTTACCGGAGCCGACGCGCTGGGCTGACGCCGTTGCGTCGTCGCGTCCGGCATTTGTTCGTTGGCAGGAAATTCACCCCTGATTCAGGTAAACTGCGGCTAATTTTCGATTCGAGATACCAACATGTTACAAAACCCGATTCATCTGCGCCTTGAGAAGCTGGAAAGCTGGCAGCACGTCACCTTCATGGCTTGCCTGTGTGAGCGCATGTACCCCAATTATGCCGCGTTCTGCAAGCAGACGGCGTTTGGCGAAGGCCAGATCTATCGCCGGATTCTGGATCTGATCTGGGAAACGCTGACGGTCAAAGATGCAAAGGTTAACTTCGACTCCCAACTGGAGAAACTTGAAGAGGCCATTCCGGCCGCGGATGATTACGACCTGTATGGTGTCTACCCGGCGATCGATGCCTGTGTGGCGTTAAGCGAGCTGATTCACTCCCGTCTGAGCGGCGAAACCCTCGAGCATGCCATTGAAGTCAGTAAGGCATCCATTACGACCGTGGCGATGCTGGAAATGACCCAGCAAGGTCGTGAAATGACCGACGAAGAGCTGCGGGTTAATCCGGCTGTTGAGCAAGAATGGGACATCCAGTGGGAGATCTTCCGCCTGCTGGCAGAGTGTGAAGAACGCGATATCGAACTGATAAAAGGGCTGCGTGCGGACTTACGCGAGGCCGCTGAAAGCAATATCGGTATAATTTTTAATCAATGAGACAACAAAACGTGATTTAACGCCTGTTTTGTCGCACCTCGACTCTTCCCTTCTGCCCCCCGTCTGGTCTACATTTGGGGGGCGAAAAAAAGTGGCTATCGGTGCGTGTATGCAGGAGAGTGCTTTTTTGGCATTTTCGTCGCACTCGATGCTTAGCAAGCGATAAACACATTGAAAGGATAACTTATGAACAAGACTCAACTGATTGATGTAATTGCGGACAAGGCTGATCTGTCTAAAGTGCAGGCTAAAGCTGCTCTGGAATCTACCCTGGCTGCTATTACTGAGTCTCTGAAAGAAGGCGATGCTGTACAACTGGTTGGTTTCGGAACCTTCAAAGTGAACCACCGCGCTGAGCGTACTGGCCGCAACCCGCAGACCGGTAAAGAAATCAAAATTGCCGCAGCTAACGTGCCGGCATTTGTTTCTGGTAAAGCACTGAAAGACGCAGTTAAGTAAGACGCGTGGCAGTGAAAAGTTTTAACGAAGGGGCGGCAACGCCCCTTTTGTCTGTCTGGCGTGGAACACTCGCGCTGGCAGGCACGCTGTTGCTTTCCGCCTGTAGCCACGACGCTTCTCTGCCCCCTTTTACCGCCAGCGGCTACGCAGATGACCAGGGTGCGGTGAGGATCTGGCGCAAAGATTCCGACGGTGAAGTGCATCTGCTCTCCGCTTTTAGTCCGTGGCATAACGGCAATACGTCCACCGCAGAGTATCGCTGGCAGGGAAATGACCTGTCGCTGATCGAACTGAATATCTATAGCAAGACCCCCGAACATGTGAAAGTGCGTTTTGATGATCATGGCGAGCTGAGCTTTATGCAGCGCGAAGTTAGCGGTCAAAAACAGCAGCTTTCCAGCGATCAAATCGCCCTGTATCGTTACCGTGCTGAACAAATTCGCCAGACCAGCGACGCGCTGCGTCAGGGACGCGTTGTGCTGCGCCAGGGGCGCTGGCATGCCGATGGTACGGTCACTACCTGTGAAGGGCTGACAACGAAGCCTGACCTTGAATCCTGGGCGACCGAACATGTTCAGCGTCGTCAGCGTCATTCATCAATGGAAGTGAGTGTGGCGTGGCTTGAAGCGCCGGAAGGCTCTCAGCTACTGCTGGTGGCGAACGAAGATTTCTGCACCTGGCAGCCGAAAGAAAAAACTTTCTGATTTACGTCCCCTCTCCCTTGAGGGAGAGGGCTAAAGTGAGGGGGAAATTACTCCTCCTGCTCCCGCGCAATCGCGCGATAACCAATATCCTGACGGCTAAAGCTGCCGTTCCAGTGAATATCCGCCATCAGCGCGTAGGCACGCTTCTGTGCTTCTGCCACGGTATGACCCAGCGCCGTGGCACACAGCACGCGACCGCCGTTGGTGAGTACGCGATCGTCGTCTGACAGCGTCGTACCGGCGTGGAACACCTTCGTGCCGTCAATTCCTTCCAGCGGCAGGCCGTGGATTTCGTCACCGGTAGTGTAGTTGCCGGGATAACCGCCCGCAGCAATCACTACCCCGAGAGAAGCACGTTCATCCCACTCGGAGGTTTTTTTATTCAGTTTGCCTTCACAGGCCGAAAGGCAGAGATCGACCAGGTCTGATTTCATGCGCAGCATGATCGGCTGCGTTTCCGGATCGCCAAAGCGGCAGTTGAATTCAATCACCTTCGGGTTGCCCTGCTTGTCGATCATCAGGCCTGCATAGAGGAAACCGGTGTAAGTATTGCCTTCCGCTGCCATGCCTTTTACGGTTGGCCAGATGATACGGTCCATGGTGCGCTGATGGACTTCATCAGTGACTACCGGAGCAGGGGAGTAGGCACCCATCCCACCGGTGTTCGGGCCGGTATCGCCATTGCCCACGCGTTTGTGATCCTGGCTGGTGGCCATCGGTAGCACATGCTCGCCGTCGACCATCACGATAAAGCTCGCCTCTTCGCCGTCGAGGAACTCTTCAATCACGATGCGGTGGCCCGCATCGCCGAAAGCGTTGCCCGCCAGCATATCCTGAACCGCGGCTTCCGCTTCTTCGAGCGTCATCGCGACGATAACCCCTTTACCGGCTGCCAGACCGTCGGCCTTGATAACAATCGGCGCGCCTTTTTCACGTAAATAGGCGAGGGCTGGCTCTACGTCAATGAAGTTCTGATATTCCGCCGTCGGGATGTTATGACGCGCGAGGAAATCTTTGGTGAAAGCTTTGGAGCCTTCAAGCTGCGCGGCGCCTTCTGTTGGCCCGAAGATTGTCAGGCCTGCGGCGCGGAAGGCATCAACGACGCCAATCACCAGCGGCGCTTCCGGGCCGACGATGGTCAGATCGATTTTCTCACTCTGGGCAAAGCTCAGCAGTGCCGGGATATCGGTGACGCCGATAGCGACGTTCTGCAGTGTGGGTTCCAGGGCAGTTCCAGCATTACCCGGCGCCACAAAGACGGTTTTGACCTGCGGCGACTGCGCCGCTTTCCACGCCAGAGCGTGCTCGCGCCCGCCGTTACCAATCACTAGTACTTTCATTTTCTGCTCCCTGAATTAATGGCGGAAGTGACGCATGTCGGTGAAGATCATCGCAATGCCGTGTTCATCGGCGGCGGCAATCACTTCGTCATCGCGGATAGAACCGCCAGGCTGGATAACACAGGTGATACCCACAGCCGCCGCCGCGTCGATACCATCACGGAACGGGAAGAAGGCGTCAGACGCCATGGCAGAGCCTTTCACTTTCAGACCTTCATCGGCTGCTTTAATACCGGCGATTTTGGCCGAATAAACGCGGCTCATCTGGCCTGCGCCTATTCCGATGGTCATGTTCTCTTTGGCGTAGACGATGGCGTTGGATTTCACGAACTTCGCCACTTTCCAGCAGAACAGCGCGTCTCGCAGTTCCTGTTCGGTCGGCTGGCGTTTGGTCACCACGCGCAGGTCGGCTTCTGTAACCATACCCAGATCGCGATCCTGTACCAGCAGGCCGCCGTTCACACGCTTGAAGTCCAGGCCCGGAACGCGTTCCGCCCACTGACCGCAAATCAGCACGCGCACGTTTTGTTTCGCCGCAGTGATTTTCAGCGCGTCTTCGGAAGCGGATGGCGCGATGATCACTTCGACGAACTGGCGGGAGATGATGGCCTGCGCGGTTTCAGCATCCAGCTCGCGGTTGAAGGCAATGATGCCGCCGAACGCGGAGGTCGGGTCGGTTTTGTACGCGCGGTCGTAGGCATCCACAATAGAGCTACTTACCGCCACGCCGCACGGATTGGCGTGTTTGACGATAACGCAGGCAGGCTCGCTGAACGCTTTCACGCACTCCAGCGCGGCGTCGGTGTCGGCAATGTTGTTATAGGAGAGCGCTTTGCCTTGAACCTGCCGTGCAGTGGCAACAGAGGCTTCTTTTACCTCTTCTTCTATATAGAAGGCTGCCTGCTGGTGGCTGTTCTCACCGTAACGCATCTCCTGCTTCTTAATGAAGTTCAGATTCAGCGTGCGCGGGAAACGGCCAGAAGGATCTTTGCTTTCACTGTGGTAAGCCGGTACCAGGCTACCGAAGTAGTTGGCGATCATGCTGTCATACGCCGCGGTGTGCTCGAAGGCTTTGATGGCAAGGTCGAAACGGGTAGCAAGCTGAAGTGACCCTTCATTGGCATCCATCTCGTTAATAATGGTGTCGTAATCGCTGCTCTTCACCACGATAGCCACATCTTTATGATTCTTGGCTGCCGAGCGCACCATGGTCGGGCCGCCGATATCAATATTCTCAACGGCATCCTCAAGAGAACAGCCTTCGCGGGCAACGGTCTGGGCGAACGGGTAAAGGTTAACGACTACCATGTCGATCGGCGCGATGCCGTGTTGATCCATAATGCCGTCGTCCTGGCCGCGACGACCCAGAATGCCGCCGTGGACTTTTGGGTGCAGGGTCTTGACGCGTCCATCCATCATTTCCGGGAAACCGGTGTAATCGGAGACTTCAGTTACCGACAGACCTTTATCTGCTAACAGGCGAGCGGTACCCCCTGTTGAAAGCAGCTCCACACCACGTGCGGAAAGTGCCTGAGCGAATTCGACGATACCGGCTTTATCAGAAACACTGAGCAGAGCGCGGCGGACTGGACGACGTTGTTGCATGGTAAATCCCCTGGATTTCACGATTACAGAGAGCGTTAGATGAATTTTCTTTAAAAAAACTCAGCTAACACACCTGGCAGGGTCACTGTATTTAGCGCGAGCATTTTAACGAAAACGTTTGCGCAGCGCTCGCATAATTTCACTTTTTCGTGCTATTGTGGATAAGTCTGTGCGTAAAAGGGTATAAGGCGGGTTTTTGCTGTGTAATTCAGCAGTCAGTCATTTTTGTGTCATTTAGCGGTTGCGGTGGCATGAGAACTCCCTATAATGCGCCTCCATCGACATGGCAGATGTGAATCACTTCACAAACACCCCGGTCGGTTGAAGAGAAAAAATCCTGAAATAACGGGTTGACTCTAAAAGAGGAAAGCGTAATATACGCCACCTCGCAACGGTGAGCGAAAGCCGCGTTGCACTGCTCTTTAACAATTTATCAGACAATCTGTGTGGGCACTCAAAGTGACATGGATTCTTAACGTCGCAAGACGAAAAATGAATACCAAGTCTCTGAGTGAACATACGTAATTCATTACGAAGTTTAATTCACGAGCATCAAACTTAAATTGAAGAGTTTGATCATGGCTCAGATTGAACGCTGGCGGCAGGCCTAACACATGCAAGTCGAACGGTAGCACAGAGAGCTTGCTCTCGGGTGACGAGTGGCGGACGGGTGAGTAATGTCTGGGAAACTGCCTGATGGAGGGGGATAACTACTGGAAACGGTAGCTAATACCGCATAACGTCGCAAGACCAAAGAGGGGGACCTTCGGGCCTCTTGCCATCGGATGTGCCCAGATGGGATTAGCTTGTTGGTGAGGTAAAGGCTCACCAAGGCGACGATCCCTAGCTGGTCTGAGAGGATGACCAGCCACACTGGAACTGAGACACGGTCCAGACTCCTACGGGAGGCAGCAGTGGGGAATATTGCACAATGGGCGCAAGCCTGATGCAGCCATGCCGCGTGTGTGAAGAAGGCCTTCGGGTTGTAAAGCACTTTCAGCGGGGAGGAAGGCGGTGAGTTTAATAAGCTCACCGATTGACGTTACCCGCAGAAGAAGCACCGGCTAACTCCGTGCCAGCAGCCGCGGTAATACGGAGGGTGCAAGCGTTAATCGGAATTACTGGGCGTAAAGCGCACGCAGGCGGTCTGTCAAGTCGGATGTGAAATCCCCGGGCTCAACCTGGGAACTGCATTCGAAACTGGCAGGCTAGAGTCTTGTAGAGGGGGGTAGAATTCCAGGTGTAGCGGTGAAATGCGTAGAGATCTGGAGGAATACCGGTGGCGAAGGCGGCCCCCTGGACAAAGACTGACGCTCAGGTGCGAAAGCGTGGGGAGCAAACAGGATTAGATACCCTGGTAGTCCACGCCGTAAACGATGTCGACTTGGAGGTTGTGCCCTTGAGGCGTGGCTTCCGGAGCTAACGCGTTAAGTCGACCGCCTGGGGAGTACGGCCGCAAGGTTAAAACTCAAATGAATTGACGGGGGCCCGCACAAGCGGTGGAGCATGTGGTTTAATTCGATGCAACGCGAAGAACCTTACCTGGTCTTGACATCCACAGAATTCAGCAGAGATGCTGAAGTGCCTTCGGGAACTGTGAGACAGGTGCTGCATGGCTGTCGTCAGCTCGTGTTGTGAAATGTTGGGTTAAGTCCCGCAACGAGCGCAACCCTTATCCTTTGTTGCCAGCGGTTAGGCCGGGAACTCAAAGGAGACTGCCAGTGATAAACTGGAGGAAGGTGGGGATGACGTCAAGTCATCATGGCCCTTACGACCAGGGCTACACACGTGCTACAATGGCGCATACAAAGAGAAGCGACCTCGCGAGAGCAAGCGGACCTCATAAAGTGCGTCGTAGTCCGGATTGGAGTCTGCAACTCGACTCCATGAAGTCGGAATCGCTAGTAATCGTGGATCAGAATGCTACGGTGAATACGTTCCCGGGCCTTGTACACACCGCCCGTCACACCATGGGAGTGGGTTGCAAAAGAAGTAGGTAGCTTAACCTTCGGGAGGGCGCTTACCACTTTGTGATTCATGACTGGGGTGAAGTCGTAACAAGGTAACCGTAGGGGAACCTGCGGTTGGATCACCTCCTTACCTTAAAGAACCTGCCTTTGTAGTGCTCACACAGATTGTCTGATGAAATACAGCAGTAAAAATCTCTGCAGGCTTGTAGCTCAGGTGGTTAGAGCGCACCCCTGATAAGGGTGAGGTCGGTGGTTCAAGTCCACTCAGGCCTACCAAATTTTTGCTGATGCTGCGTTGCGGTGACACTCACATACCTGAGTATGCTCCGTGTCACCACGCCTTGCCTCAACAAAAATTACCGGTAGAGAGATAACTACGATGGGGCTATAGCTCAGCTGGGAGAGCGCCTGCCTTGCACGCAGGAGGTCTGCGGTTCGATCCCGCATAGCTCCACCATCCTTTTACTGCACAAAACAAGAAAACTTCAGAGTGAACCTGAAAAGGTGCACTGCGAAGTTTTGCTCTTTAAAAATCTGGATCAAGCTGAAAATTGAAACGACACATCTTTAATGGTGTGTTTGAGTCTCTCAAATTTTCACAATCAGAGGCGAAACAGCTTCGGGTTGTGAGGTTAAGCGACTAAGCGTACACGGTGGATGCCCTGGCAGTCAGAGGCGATGAAGGACGTGCTAATCTGCGATAAGCGCCGGCGAGGTGATATGAACCTTTGACCCGGCGATGTCCGAATGGGGAAACCCAGTGTGATTCGTCACACTATCATTATGTGAATACATAGCGTAATGAAGCGAACCGGGGGAACTGAAACATCTAAGTACCCCGAGGAAAAGAAATCAACCGAGATTCCCCCAGTAGCGGCGAGCGAACGGGGAGCAGCCCGGAGTCTGAATCAGCTTGTGTGTTAGTGGAAGCGTCTGGAAAGTCGCAGGGTACAGGGTGATACTCCCGTACACGAAAGCACACTTGCTGTGAACTCGAAGAGTAGGGCGGGACACGTGGTATCCTGTCTGAATATGGGGGGACCATCCTCCAAGGCTAAATACTCCTGACTGACCGATAGTGAACCAGTACCGTGAGGGAAAGGCGAAAAGAACCCCGGCGAGGGGAGTGAAACAGAACCTGAAACCGTGTACGTACAAGCAGTAGGAGCCTCCATGTGGGGTGACTGCGTACCTTTTGTATAATGGGTCAGCGACTTATATTCTGTAGCAAGGTTAACCGTATAGGGGAGCCGCAGGGAAACCGAGTCTTAACCGGGCGTTAAGTTGCAGGGTATAGACCCGAAACCCGGTGATCTAGCCATGGGCAGGTTGAAGGTTGGGTAACACTAACTGGAGGACCGAACCGACTAATGTTGAAAAATTAGCGGATGACTTGTGGCTGGGGGTGAAAGGCCAATCAAACCGGGAGATAGCTGGTTCTCCCCGAAAGCTATTTAGGTAGCGCCTCGTGAACTCATCTTCGGGGGTAGAGCACTGTTTCGGCTAGGGGGTCATCCCGACTTACCAACCCGATGCAAACTACGAATACCGAAGAATGTTATCACGGGAGACACACGGCGGGTGCTAACGTCCGTCGTGAAGAGGGAAACAACCCAGACCGCCAGCTAAGGTCCCAAAGTCATGGTTAAGTGGGAAACGATGTGGGAAGGCACAGACAGCCAGGATGTTGGCTTAGAAGCAGCCACCATTTAAAGAAAGCGTAATAGCTCACTGGTCGAGTCGGCCTGCGCGGAAGATGTAACGGGGCTAAACCATGCACCGAAGCTGCGGCAGCGACGCTTATGCGTTGTTGGGTAGGGGAGCGTTCTGTAAGCCGTTGAAGGTGGCCTGTGAGGGTTGCTGGAGGTATCAGAAGTGCGAATGCTGACATAAGTAACGATAAAGCGGGTGAAAAGCCCGCTCGCCGGAAGACCAAGGGTTCCTGTCCAACGTTAATCGGGGCAGGGTGAGTCGACCCCTAAGGCGAGGCCGAAAGGCGTAGTCGATGGGAAACAGGTTAATATTCCTGTACTTGGTGTTACTGCGAAGGGGGGACGGAGAAGGCTATGTTAGCCGGGCGACGGTTGTCCCGGTTTAAGCATGCAGGCGGAGGTTCCAGGTAAATCCGGAACCTTATTAACGCTGAGGTGTGATGACGAGGCACTACGGTGCTGAAGTAACAAATGCCCTGCTTCCAGGAAAAGCCTCTAAGCATCAGGTAACACGAAATCGTACCCCAAACCGACACAGGTGGTCAGGTAGAGAATACCAAGGCGCTTGAGAGAACTCGGGTGAAGGAACTAGGCAAAATGGTGCCGTAACTTCGGGAGAAGGCACGCTGGCGCGTAGGTGAAGTGACTTGCTCACGGAGCTGAAGCCAGTCGAAGATACCAGCTGGCTGCAACTGTTTATTAAAAACACAGCACTGTGCAAACACGAAAGTGGACGTATACGGTGTGACGCCTGCCCGGTGCCGGAAGGTTAATTGATGGGGTTAGCTGTAAGGCGAAGCTCCTGATCGAAGCCCCGGTAAACGGCGGCCGTAACTATAACGGTCCTAAGGTAGCGAAATTCCTTGTCGGGTAAGTTCCGACCTGCACGAATGGCGTAATGATGGCCAGGCTGTCTCCACCCGAGACTCAGTGAAATTGAACTCGCTGTGAAGATGCAGTGTACCCGCGGCAAGACGGAAAGACCCCGTGAACCTTTACTATAGCTTGACACTGAACACTGGTCCTTGATGTGCAGGATAGGTGGGAGGCTTTGAAGCGTGGACGCCAGTCTGCGTGGAGCCATCCTTGAAATACCACCCTTTAATGGCTGGTGTTCTAACGTAGACCCGTAATCCGGGTTGCGGACAGTGTCTGGTGGGTAGTTTGACTGGGGCGGTCTCCTCCCAAAGAGTAACGGAGGAGCACGAAGGTCAGCTAATCCTGGTCGGACATCAGGAGGTTAGTGCAATGGCATAAGCTGGCTTGACTGCGAGCGTGACGGCGCGAGCAGGTGCGAAAGCAGGTCATAGTGATCCGGTGGTTCTGAATGGAAGGGCCATCGCTCAACGGATAAAAGGTACTCCGGGGATAACAGGCTGATACCGCCCAAGAGTTCATATCGACGGCGGTGTTTGGCACCTCGATGTCGGCTCATCACATCCTGGGGCTGAAGTAGGTCCCAAGGGTACGGCTGTTCGCCGTTTAAAGTGGTACGCGAGCTGGGTTTAGAACGTCGTGAGACAGTTCGGTCCCTATCTGCCGTGGGCGCTGGAGAATTGAGGGGGGCTGCTCCTAGTACGAGAGGACCGGAGTGGACGCATCACTGGTGTTCGGGTTGTCATGCCAATGGCACTGCCCGGTAGCTAAATGCGGAAAAGATAAGTGCTGAAAGCATCTAAGCACGAAACTTGCCCCGAGATGAGTTCTCCCTGACTCTCTGAGAGTCCTGAAGGAACGTTGAAGACGACGACGTTGATAGGTCGGGTGTGTAAGCGTAGCGATACGTTGAGCTAACCGATACTAATGAACCGTGAGGCTTAACCTTACAACGCCGAAGCTGTTTTGGCGGAGAGAGAGATTTTCAGCCTGATACAGATAAAGAATTTGCCTGGCGGCTGTAGCGCGGTGGTCCCACCTGACCCCATGCCGAACTCAGAAGTGAAACGCCGTAGCGCCGATGGTAGTGTGGGGTCTCCCCATGTGAGAGTAGGGAACTGCCAGGCATCAATAAAGAAGAACCCCGTACCGTAAGGTGCGGGGTTTTTTGCTTTTGCATTTTACTATTTTCCCTCCTTGAAATTTTCTCACCTTGCACATGCATACTCGACATTCAAAGCATTTCTGGGTATCTTTAGCTGTCTGGATGTCTAAACGTTTATACGTATGCTGTGAGGAAGTAAGGTTATGCCGATTCGGGTGCAGGACGAGCTACCAGCCGTCAATTTCTTACGTGAAGAAAACGTCTTTGTGATGACGGCTTCACGTGCCACAGGTCAGGAAATTCGTCCGCTAAAGGTGCTTATTCTCAATCTGATGCCGAAAAAAATCGAGACAGAGAACCAATTTCTGCGTCTGCTTTCGAACTCACCCCTACAGGTGGATATCCAGTTGCTGCGTATTGATGCCCGCGAGTCGCGCAATACACCGTCTGAGCATCTGAACAACTTTTACTGTAACTTCGACGATATCCGTGAGGATAATTTTGATGGATTGATTGTGACCGGCGCGCCGCTGGGTCTGGTGGAGTTCAATGACGTTGCCTACTGGCCGCAGATCAAACAGGTGATGGAGTGGGCAAAAGATCACGTCACTTCCACGCTTTTTGTCTGTTGGGCGGTACAAGCCGCACTGAATATTCTTTATGGGATCCCCAAGCAAACCCGCAGTGACAAGCTTTCAGGCGTATATGCACACCATATTCTTCATCCCCATGCGCTACTGACGCGCGGTTTTGATGACTCCTTCCTTGCTCCGCACTCCCGGTATGCCGATTTCCCGGCTCAATTGATTCGGGACTATACCGATCTGGAGATCCTGGCGGAAACGGAAGACGGAGATGCCTACCTGTTTGCCAGTAAAGACAAACGTATTGCTTTTGTCACGGGACATCCTGAGTATGATCCGCATACCCTTGCGGCCGAATATTTTCGCGATATCGAAGCGGGTCTTAATCCGGATGTCCCGTACAACTATTTCCCGAAAAACGACCCGCAACACACGCCAGCGGCAACCTGGCGTAGTCATGGAAATTTGTTATTTACCAACTGGCTCAACTATTACGTCTACCAAATTACGCCATACGATCTGCGTCATATGAATCCGACGCTGGAGTAATCTTCTGCTCTAAACGATCCTAAAGCGTTTCAGCTATTTGCAACAGGCACCTTCGGGTGCCTTTTTTATTTCCGAAATAGCACTCAACATCCACTGCAACTTTAATAACTTGTTAATCAGCAAGTTACAGTTGACTTGAAATTAAAATGGAAATTGTTTTTGATTTTAGAAAAATAATAGATAGTCTTAAATCTGCTGAGCGAAAATCAAACAGCGATCTTTCGCTCGCATTGGGGGAGTGATATTGGATCTCGTTGAGGAGCAGAAAAATGACACAACAGACAATCACGGTTGATGAACTGGCTTTTACCCAGCCATATGGCGACCAGGAGCAGCAAATTCTTACGGCAGAAGCGGTAGACTTTCTCACCGAGCTGGTGACTCGCTTTACCCCACAGCGCAACAAACTGCTGGCGGCACGCATTTATCAACAGCAGGAAATTGACGAGGGTAAATTACCCGGGTTTATTTCGGAAACAGCTTCCATTCGTCATGGCGAATGGAAAATCCGCGGCATCCCTGATGATTTACAGGATCGTCGCGTGGAGATCACCGGCCCGGTAGAGCGCAAGATGGTGATCAACGCCATGAACGCCAACGTTAACGTTTTTATGGCGGATTTCGAAGATTCTCTGGCACCGGACTGGCGTAAAGTGATTGAGGGGCAAATCAACCTGCGTGATGCCGTTAACGGGACTATCAGTTACACCAACGAAGCCGGTAAAATTTATCAACTCAAACCGGATCCGGCGGTTCTGATCTGTCGCGTACGTGGTCTGCATCTGCCTGAAAAGCACGTGACCTGGCGCAGTGAAGCCATCCCGGGCAGTCTGTTTGATTTCGCTCTCTATTTCTTTCACAACCACAAAAGCCTGCTGGCGAAAGGCAGTGGCCCCTATTTCTATTTACCAAAAACCCAGTCATGGCAAGAAGCCGCGTGGTGGAGTGACGTCTTCAGCTATGCAGAAGATCGTTTCAACCTGGCGCGCGGCACCATCAAAGCCACGCTACTGATTGAAACGCTGCCTGCAGTATTCCAGATGAACGAAATTCTGCATGCGCTGCGCGACCATATTGTGGGCCTGAACTGCGGACGCTGGGATTACATCTTCAGCTATATCAAAACGCTCAAGAATCACGCCGACCGCGTGTTGCCGGATCGCCAGGTTGTCACCATGGATAAACCTTTCCTGAGCGCTTACTCACGCTTGCTGATTAAGACCTGCCACAAGCGCGGAGCCTTTGCGATGGGGGGCATGGCGGCATTTATTCCGAGCAAAGACGCCGGGCGCAATAATCAGGTGCTTAACAAAGTGAAAGCGGATAAAGAGCTGGAAGCGCGTAACGGCCATGACGGAACCTGGATTGCCCATCCGGGGCTGGCCGATACGGCGATGGACGTCTTTAATCGCGTACTGGGGAACAATAAAAACCAGCTGTTTATCACCCTTGAAGAGGATGCGCCAGTAGCAGAAGAACACCTGCTGGTACCCTGTACCGGCGAAAGGACGGAAGAGGGCATGCGCGCCAATATCCGCGTTGCCGTGCAGTACATCGAAGCGTGGATTTCCGGTAACGGCTGCGTGCCGATTTACGGCCTGATGGAAGATGCCGCCACGGCGGAGATCTCGCGAACCTCTATCTGGCAGTGGATCCACCATCAACAAACGCTAAGTAACGGCAAGCTGGTCACCAAATCCCTGTTCCGCCAAATGCTGGGTGAAGAGTTGCGGGTTATCCAGGACGAGCTGGGCGAACACCGTTTTAGCCGCGGCCGTTTTGACGACGCTGCGCGCCTGTTGGAGCAAATCACCACCTCAGATGAGTTAATCGACTTCCTCACTTTGCCGGGCTACCGCTTGCTGGCGTAATTCACCTCATAACAATACGGAGCATCTGCACATGAAAACCCGCACCCAACAGATCGAAGAATTACAAAAAGAGTGGACTCAACCGCGCTGGGAGGGCATCCGCCGTCCGTACAGCGCCGAGGAAGTGGTGAAATTACGCGGCTCGGTTAACCCTGAATGTACGCTGGCACAACATGGCGCGGCGAAAATGTGGCGTCTGCTGCACGGCAGCTCTAAAAAAGGCTACATCAACAGCCTTGGCGCGCTAACCGGCGGCCAGGCGCTGCAGCAGGCGAAGGCAGGTATTGAGGCAATCTATCTTTCCGGATGGCAGGTTGCGGCGGATGCCAACCTCGCCTCCAGCATGTATCCGGATCAATCGCTCTATCCGGCAAACTCCGTGCCGTCGGTGGTGGATCGGATCAACAACACTTTCCGCCGCGCGGATCAGATCCAGTGGGCGGCAGGTATCGAGCCAAACGATCCGCGCTTTACCGACTATTTCCTGCCGATCGTCGCGGATGCAGAAGCGGGTTTCGGCGGGGTATTGAACGCGTATGAGCTGATGAAATCGATGATTGAGGCCGGTGCAGCGGCCGTTCACTTCGAAGATCAGCTGGCGTCGGTGAAGAAGTGTGGGCACATGGGCGGCAAGGTACTGGTACCGACGCAGGAAGCCATTCAGAAGCTGGTCGCGGCGCGTCTTGCCGCAGACGTTCTCGGCGTGCCGACGCTGGTCATTGCGCGTACCGATGCGGATGCAGCGGATCTCATTACTTCTGACTGTGACCCGTATGACAGCGAATTTATTACCGGCGAGCGTACCAGCGAAGGCTTTTACCGCACCCATGCAGGTATCGAGCAGGCGATTAGCCGTGGCCTGGCGTATGCGCCCTATGCGGACCTGATATGGTGTGAAACCTCTACGCCAGACCTGGGGCTGGCGCAACGCTTTGCCGATGCCATTCATGCGAAATTCCCGGGCAAACTGCTGGCCTATAACTGCTCGCCGTCCTTCAACTGGCAGAAGAAACTGGATGACAAAACCATCGCCAGCTTCCAGCAACAGCTGTCTGACATGGGCTACAAATACCAGTTCATCACCCTGGCGGGTATTCACAGCATGTGGTTCAACATGTTCGACCTGGCACACGCCTACGCGCAGGGGGAAGGCATGAAGCACTATGTCGAGAAAGTGCAACAGCCAGAGTTTGCCGCAGGTAAAGATGGTTATACCTTCGTCTCGCACCAGCAGGAGGTAGGCACCGGCTATTTCGATAACGTCACCACCATTATTCAGGGCGGCACCTCCTCAGTCACCGCCTTAACGGGGTCAACCGAAGAAGCACAGTTTTAATCTGTTCCCCCTCTCCCCCCGGGGAGAGGGCCGGGTTGAGGGGGAATTATATGTCGCGTGGTCTGGAATTATTGATTGCACAAACCATTCTGCAGGGCTTCGACGCCCAGTATGGCCGTTTTCTGGAGGTCACTTCCGGCGCGCAGCAACGCTTTGAACAAGCAGACTGGCATGCGGTGCAACAGGCTATGAAGCAGCGTATCCACCTTTACGATCACCACGTGGGCCTGGTGGTGAAACAACTCCGTTGTATTACCGACGGTAAACACCCCGACGCGGCATTTTTACTGCGCGTGAAGGAGCACTACGCTCATCTGTTACCCGACTATCCGCGCTTCGAAATTGCGGAGAGTTTCTTCAACTCCGTCTATTGCCGGCTATTTGACCACCGGGCATTATCCCCTGAGCGGTTATTTATCTTCAGCTCCCAGCCGGAGCGACGCTTTCGTTCCATTCCGCGTCCGCTGGCGAAAGATTTTTTCCCCGATCGCGGATGGGAAAAGATGCTGCATCGGGTATTATCCGACTTACCGCTGCGTTTGCCCTGGGAGAACAAAGCCCGGGATATCGGCTATATCATCGCGCACCTCAATGAAACCATCGGCGCAGAGACGCTCACCCAGAGCCATTTGCAGGTTGCCAATGAGCTTTTCTACCGCAATAAAGCCGCCTGGCTGGTCGGCAAACTGGTGATGCCATCGGCCACGGTGCCGTTTCTGCTGCCCATTCACCGTACCGATGACGGTGAGCTTTTTGTGGATACCTGCCTGACGACCAGCGTCGGGGCCAGCATTGTCTTCGGTTTCGCCCGTTCCTATTTTATGGTCTACGCCCTGCTACCTGCGGCCCTCGTGGAGTGGTTGCGCGAGATCCTGCCCGGAAAATCGACTGCCGAACTGTATATGGCGATTGGCTGTCAGAAGCATGCAAAAACCGAAAGCTATCGGGAGTATCTGTACTATATTTCCAGCGCGGATGAGCTGTTTATTGAAGCCCCCGGTATTCGCGGCATGGTGATGCTGGTGTTTACGCTGCCAGGATTTGACCGGGTGTTTAAGGTGATAAAAGATAAATTCGCGCCGCAGAAAGAGATGACCGCCGCCCACGTCCGGGCCTGTTACCAGTTGGTGAAAGAGCACGACCGCGTCGGACGAATGGCCGATACCCAGGAGTACGAAAATTTCGTGCTGGATAAACAGCAGATTGATCCGGCGCTGATGGCGCTGTTAATGCAGGAAGCGCCGGGGAAGATCACCGATCTTGGCGACAAAATCGTGATAAGCCATCTTTATATTGAGCGACGCATGGTGCCGCTGAACATCTGGCTGGAACAGTCAGAAGGCCAGGCGCTGCGGGATGCGATTGAAGAGTATGGCAATGCCATCCGCCAGCTCGCCGCTGCGAACATTTTTCCTGGCGACATGCTATTCAAAAACTTCGGCGTCACGCGCCACGGCCGGGTGGTGTTCTACGATTACGATGAAATTTGCTATATGACCGAGGTGAATTTCCGCGACATTCCGCAGCCGCGCTATCCGGAAGATGAACTGTCCGGCGAGCCATGGTACAGCGTCTCGCCTGGTGATGTCTTTCCTGAAGAATTCCGCCACTGGCTGTGCGTTGACCCGCGTATCAGACCGTTATTTGAAGAGATGCATGATGACCTGTTTCGCGCCAGCTACTGGCGTGGTCTGCAGACGCGGATCAAGAACGGGCATGTGGAAGACGTCTACGCTTACCGCCGCAAGCAGCGGTTTAGCGTGCGGTTTAACGCATCCCACCGTACGCCAGCGTAACCTCTTTCGCCGCCTTAATCACCAGCGCACCCAGCTCGGTCACGCGGTCATCTGTCATACGCGAAATCGGCCCGGAGATGGAAATGGCCGCAAAGGGCTCGCGGTGTTCGTCAAAAATACAGGCCGCGAGGCAACGTAACCCGAGTGCATGTTCTTCATCATCAAATGAATAGCCGCGCTTGCGGGAAATAGCCAGATCTTCTTTCAGATGCACAGGGGAAACCAGCGTGGCGTGCGTATAGGCGTGCAGACCTTTGCGATGTAACAACCCGGTAACCTGCTCTTCGCTGAGCTGTGATAAGAAGGCCTTACCCGCCCCGGAGGCATGCATCGGCAACTTGCCGCCAATGGGCGCCGACATGCGCATTAACTGCGTGCACTGCACCTGGTCAATAATGATTGCCTGATGATCGCTCTGATCCAGCACTGCCAGGTTCACCGTCTCGCCAGAGTCTTCCATTAGCTGGCGCAGAATAGGGTGCACAATCGCCAGCAGGTTGCGGCTCTGCAGGAAGCTACTGCCGACAACAAACGCATGTGCCCCCACCGCCCAATGCCCTAAATCCCCCACCTGACGGACAAAGCCCAACTGTTGCATGGTGGTCAGCAGACGGTGGGTGGTAGAGTTTGGCAAACCAGCCTGTTGCGCCAGCTCGGTCAGGGCCACACTGCTGTGCGACTCGGCTATCCATTCCAGCAGCTTCAGGCCACGCGTCAGCGATTGAACCTGTCCGCCCTGAGGCGCAGCGGAGGGGACAGCGGGTTTTCTGCCGCGTTTAGCGGGAACGGTAGCGACCATGACGGTCTCCTTTTCTGTATCGTGGAAATCATTTTCGTTTTATTTGGTGATTTTGCAACCGTATCCTGACTGATCGGATGAGTCATGGTGAACTTGTCTCATGTTACGGCAGTGCGCCTTTTCCACCCTGCAAGATTATGCCAGTATGGAACGCAGCCTTTTGGCCATGTTGAGCGTTGTCGGGAGCAAGTGTGAGCAGCAAAGTAAAACAACTGCGTGCGCAGTTAAATGAACGAATTCTGGTGCTGGACGGCGGTATGGGCACCATGATCCAGGGCTATCGTCTGAGCGAAGACGATTTCCGCGGCGAGCGTTTCGCCGACTGGCCCTGCGACCTGAAGGGTAACAACGACCTGCTGGTGTTAAGCAAGCCGAAAGTGATTACCGATATCCACAACGCCTACTTCGAAGCGGGGGCGGATATTGTTGAAACTAACACCTTTAACTCGACAACCATCGCCATGGCGGATTACCAGATGGGATCCCTGTCGGCAGAGATCAACTTTGAGGCGGCAAAACTGGCGCGCGCCTGCGCAGACGAGTGGACGGCGCGCACGCCTGACAAGCCGCGCTACGTGGCGGGGGTTCTGGGGCCGACAAACCGCACCGCGTCAATTTCACCGGATGTGAATGACCCTGCTTTTCGTAACATCACCTTCGATCAGCTGGTCGACGCATATCGTGAGTCCACCAAAGCGCTGGTGGAAGGCGGTTCAGATCTGATCCTGATCGAAACGGTATTCGATACCCTCAATGCCAAAGCGGCCATTTTCGCGGTGAAAGAGGAATTCGAGGCGCTGGGCGTTGAGCTGCCGATCATGATTTCCGGCACCATTACCGACGCGTCTGGACGCACCCTGTCCGGCCAGACGACCGAAGCCTTTTACAACTCTCTGCGCCATGCTGACGCGCTCTCATTCGGCCTGAACTGTGCGCTGGGGCCGGATGAACTGCGTCAGTATGTGCAGGAACTTTCGCGCATCGCACAGTGCTACGTTACCGCGCACCCGAACGCGGGTCTGCCAAACGCCTTTGGCGAATACGACCTGGACGCTGACACCATGGCAGCGCAAATCCGCGAGTGGGCTGAATCCGGCTTTCTGAATATCGTCGGCGGCTGCTGCGGCACCACGCCGGAGCATATCGCCGCGATGAGCCGTGCGGTCGCCGGGCTGCCGCCGCGTAAACTGCCTGAGCTGCCGGTCGCCTGCCGTCTTGCTGGCCTTGAGCCGTTAACCATCGGCAACGATAGCCTGTTTGTGAACGTCGGAGAACGTACTAACGTCACGGGTTCCGCGAAGTTCAAACGGCTGATTAAGGAAGAGAAGTACAGCGAAGCGCTGGACGTCGCCCGCCAGCAGGTGGAGAGCGGTGCACAAATTATCGATATCAACATGGATGAGGGAATGCTCGACGCGGAAGCGGCGATGGTGCGCTTCCTCAACCTGATTGCTGGTGAGCCGGATATCGCCCGCGTGCCAATCATGATCGACTCCTCCAAATGGGAGGTCATCGAAAAAGGGCTGAAATGCATTCAGGGTAAAGGCATCGTTAACTCCATCTCGATGAAAGAGGGGGTCGAAATCTTTACCCACCATGCGAAGCGGGTGCGCAGATATGGCGCGGCTGTCGTGGTGATGGCCTTCGACGAAGTGGGCCAGGCCGATACTCGCGAGCGCAAAATTGAGATATGCCGCCGCGCGTACAAGATTCTGACCGAAGAGGTGGGCTTCCCGCCGGAAGACATCATCTTCGACCCGAACATTTTCGCCGTCGCGACCGGTATCGAAGAACACAACAACTACGCCCAGGACTTTATCGGCGCGTGTGAGGACATCAAGCGCGAGCTGCCGCATGCGCTGATCTCCGGCGGGGTGTCAAACGTGTCGTTCTCGTTCCGTGGCAACGACCCGGTGCGTGAAGCCATCCACGCTGTGTTCCTTTATTACGCCATTCGTAACGGTATGGACATGGGGATCGTCAATGCCGGACAGTTGGCGATTTACGACGACCTGCCGTCAGAGCTACGTGATGGGGTGGAAGACGTCATCCTCAACCGCCGTGACGATGCCACCGAACGGATGCTGGATCTGGCAGAAAAATACCGCGGCAGTAAATCGGACGGAGCCGTTAACGTTCAGCAGGCCGAGTGGCGTGCGTGGGACGTGAAAAAACGTCTGGAGTACTCGCTGGTCAAAGGCATCACTGAGTTTATTGAGCAGGATACGGAAGAAGCGCGTCAGCAGGCCGTCCGCCCGATTGAGGTGATCGAAGGGCCACTAATGGACGGCATGAACGTGGTGGGCGATCTGTTTGGCGAGGGCAAAATGTTCCTGCCGCAGGTGGTGAAATCCGCGCGGGTGATGAAGCAGGCGGTGGCCTACCTTGAACCCTATATTGAAGCCAGCAAAGAGAAGGGTTCCAGCAACGGTAAAATGGTCATCGCCACCGTGAAGGGCGACGTGCATGACATTGGCAAAAACATTGTCGGCGTTGTGTTGCAGTGTAATAACTATGAGATTGTCGATCTTGGGGTGATGGTCCCGGCGGACAAAATCCTCAAAACCGCGCGTGAAGTGAATGCCGACCTGATTGGTCTCTCCGGGCTGATTACCCCGTCGCTGGACGAAATGGTCAATGTAGCTAAAGAGATGGAGCGTCAGGGCTTTACTATTCCGCTGTTGATTGGCGGGGCGACCACCTCAAAAGCGCACACGGCGGTGAAAATTGAGCAAAACTACAGCGGCCCGACGGTCTATGTGCAAAACGCTTCGCGTACCGTGGGTGTTGTCGCTTCGCTATTATCAGCCACGCAGCATGACGATTTTGTGGCACGCACCCGCAAAGAGTACGAAACCGTCCGTATCCAGCACGCCCGCAAGAAACCGCGCACCCCGCCGGTGACGTTGCAGGCAGCGCGCGATAACGATCTGGCGTTTGACTGGTCAAGCTATACGCCACCGGTGGCGCACCGTCCTGGCGTGCAGGCGGTGAGTGCCAGCATTGAGACGCTGCGAAACTACATCGACTGGACGCCGTTCTTTATGACCTGGTCGCTGGCGGGGAAATATCCGCGCATCCTCGAAGATGAGGTGGTCGGCGTTGAGGCGAAGCGTCTGTTCCAGGATGCCAACGACATGCTGGATCAACTGAGCGCAGAGAAAACCCTCAACCCGCGCGGGGTAGTGGGGCTGTTCCCGGCGAACCGCGTGGGTGACGACGTTGAAATTTATCGTGATGAAACCCGCACGCATGTGCTCGCCGTAAGCCGCCATTTGCGCCAGCAGACGGAGAAAGTGGGCTTTGCGAACTACTGCCTGGCTGATTTTGTTGCGCCAAAGCTCAGTGGTAAAGCCGACTATATCGGCGCTTTCGCCGTAACCGGTGGCCTGGAAGAAGACACCCTGGCGGAGGCGTTCGAAACCCAACACGATGATTACAACAAAATCATGGTGAAGGCAATTGCAGACCGACTGGCGGAAGCCTTCGCGGAATACCTGCATGAGCGCGTACGTAAGGTGCACTGGGGCTACGCGGCAAATGAAAACCTCAGCAACGAGGAACTTATCCGTGAAAACTACCAGGGGATCCGGCCGGCACCGGGCTACCCGGCCTGCCCGGAACATACCGAGAAGGGGACTATCTGGCAGTTGCTGGACGTCGAAACCCATACGGGGATGAAACTGACCGAATCGTTCGCCATGTGGCCTGGGGCGTCGGTCTCAGGCTGGTACTTCAGCCATCCGGACAGTAAATACTTCGCCGTGGCGCAGTTGCAGCGCGATCAGGTCGAAGATTACGCGCTGCGCAAAGGCATGAGCGTGTCAGACGTCGAACGTTGGTTAGCGCCTAACCTGGGCTACGACGCCGACTAACGTCACTTTTTCTTACAACAAACAGGGTACCTCTTTGGCGCCCTGTCTCTTTCTTGCGTTTAACCCCTTATACTGAGTCATAAAATCGATAACGATAAGGAGAACTCCCTTCCGTGCTGACGTTGTTACACCTGCTCTCCGCAGTGGCATTGCTGGTCTGGGGCACGCACATTGTCCGTACCGGCGTGATGCGCGTATTTGGCGCGCGCTTACGTACCGTTCTTAGCGGAAGCGTTGAGAAGAAGCCGCTCGCCTTCTGCGCGGGCATCGGCGTGACCGCGCTGGTGCAAAGCAGTAACGCCACCACCATGCTTGTGACCTCGTTTGTGGCGCAGGATCTGGTGGCGCTTGCTCCGGCGTTAGTGATCGTTCTGGGCGCCGACGTGGGAACCGCGCTGATGGCGCGTATCCTGACCTTTGACCTCTCCTGGCTGTCGCCGCTGCTGATTTTTATCGGCGTCATCTTTTTCCTCGGCCGCAAGCAGACCCGTGCCGGACAGCTTGGCCGCGTGGGCATTGGCCTCGGCCTCATCCTGCTTGCGCTTGAGCTGATTGTGCAGGCGGTTACCCCTATTACCCAGGCCAGCGGCGTGCAGGTGATTTTCGCCTCACTGACCGGGGATATTATGCTGGATGCGCTGATCGGCGCGGTCTTTGCCATCGTCAGCTACTCCAGTCTGGCGGCGGTGTTACTGACGGCGACGTTAACCACGGCGGGGGCGATCTCCTTCCCGGTGGCGCTGTGCCTGGTTATCGGTGCTAACCTCGGCTCAGGGCTGCTGGCGATGCTCAACAACAGTGCGGCCAATGCCGCCGCCCGCCGCGTGGCGCTGGGCAGCCTGCTGTTTAAGCTGGTGGGCAGCCTGATTATTCTGCCGTTCGTTCACCCGCTGGCAAACCTGATGGACAACCTCCCGTTACCGAAGGCGGAGCTGGTTATCTACTTCCACGTCTTCTATAACCTGGTGCGCTGCCTGGCGATGGTACCTTTTGCCGTGCCGATGGCCCGCTTCTGCGAACGCCTTATTCGCGACGAACCGGAACTCGATGTTCGCCTTAAGCCTAAGCATCTGGATACCTCTGTGCTGGACACGCCGGCGCTGGCTATCGCCAATGCCGCCCGCGAAACGCTACGCATGGGGGATGCGATGGAGACCATGCTCGAGGGCCTGCAAAAGGTCATGCACGGGGAGCCGCGCGAAGCGAAAGAGTTGCGCAGGCTGGCCGACGACATCAACGTGCTCTATACCGCCATAAAACTCTATCTGGCGCGTATTCCGCAGGACGAACTGGCGGAAGAGGAGTCCCGTCGCTGGGCGGAAATCATCGAGATGTCGCTTAACCTTGAGCAGGCCTCGGATATCGTCGAGCGTATGGGCAGTGAAATTGCCGACAAATCGCTGGCCGCGCGTCGGGCGTTTTCAGGCGAAGGTTTGAAGGAACTGGAAACACTTCACGAAAAACTGGTGAGCAACCTGAAGCTGGCGATGTCGGTCTTCTTCTCCAGCGACGTACCGGGCGCGCGACGCCTGCGCCGCAACAAGCACCGTTTCCGCATCCTTAACCGCCGCTATTCACACGCGCACGTTGAGCGATTGCACCAGCAGAACGTGCAGAGTATCGAAACCAGTTCCCTGCACCTGGGGCTGCTGGGGGATATGAAGCGCCTTAATTCCTTGTTCTGCGCGGTGGCGTATAGCGTGATGGAACAGCCGGATGAAGACGGCGAGCGGGATGAGTATTAATTTCGGGGAGACTTAACCGCTAATCTCAGGCCCAACGCTTTCATGACCGCTAATATGGTTTTAAGCGTTGGGTTTAATAATCTTAAATTGTCTAATATTTTTGTGGTTATATATTATTTACTTTAAGTAAAGGTGGTTTCCCTTGGTATGGAGTTTTACATATTTAGATAAATCTCTTTAGGTACGATGTGTTATGTCTCGAATGGATGTGCTCTGGATATTTAATAGGCGGTGAAAACTGGCTGTTTTCATAATAAAATACACCAGTTTGGCTTGGTTTTGATTTATATCAAATAAATACAGAAGTCTCGTTTCTGATATTACTAATTCGCCTTACAAACTCCCACCAGAGAGTATTCATAAGTTGGGCAAAAGCCTCGTTTGCTTTAGCGAGTTAATCCCAGCTCTGTTTCAGTTGGAAGCGAAAGCTGATCAGCAACATTTTGCTTTTACGTATACAGCTACAGGAAAACGCTGAGAAAGAAGTAGGGCAACTGCTTGCTATCAAGCGGCAACTTATGCAAGAAATTTCCATATGGATTACGGAAAACAAACTCCGTCAGGTGGATGTTGCCGCCAGGCTTAATGTATCCCGACCACGTGTTTCCGACGTGGTGAATCTTAAAACTAACAAGTTTACGCTCGATACGCTGGTCATGATGTTGTGCAAACCTGGAAAACCCGTTTCAGTAACCGTAGGCTAATCTTTTTTTCCAGCCCAAATCTAAGGTATATTTCGCCCTTCACAGGAGAAACTATGCTGCCAACTCAATCAACCCGATTAAACAAATACATTAGCGAGAGCGGGATCTGCTCTCGTCGTGAGGCTGACCGTTACATTGAACAGGGTAACGTGTTTCTTAACGGCAAGCGCGCCACCATCGGCGACCAGGTGGTGCCTGGCGATGTGGTGAAAGTGAATGGTCAGGTCATCGAACCGCGAGATGCTGAAGACCTGGTGTTTATCGCGTTGAACAAACCGGTTGGCATTGTCAGCACCACGGAAGACGGCGAGCGGGACAACATCGTTGATTTCGTAAACCACAGCAGCCGCATTTTCCCGATTGGTCGTCTGGATAAAGACTCTCAGGGTCTGATTTTCCTCACTAACCACGGCGACCTGGTAAACAAAATCCTGCGTGCCGGTAACGACCACGAGAAAGAGTACATCGTTACGGTGAACAAGCCAGTGACGGATGAGTTTATTCGCGGGATGGGGGCGGGCGTGCCGATCCTGGGTACCGTGACGAAGAAATGTAAGGTCAAAAAAGAAGCACCGTTTGCGTTCCGAATCACGCTGGTGCAGGGGCTGAACCGCCAGATCCGCCGCATGTGCGAGCACTTCGGCTATGACGTGACGAAGCTGGAACGTACCCGCATCATGAACGTCAGCCTGTCCGGGATCCCGCTGGGCGAGTGGCGTGACTTAACGGATGATGAACTGATCGAGCTGTTCAAGCTTATCGAGAACTCCTCGTCCGAAGCGAAGCCGAAAGCTAAAGCGAAACCTAAAACCCAGGCGATAAAGCGCCCGGTGGTGAACGCGCCGCAGGCGGAAGAGAAAGGGCGTGGCAAGCCGGCCAACGGGAAGCGCTTTGTCCAGCCGGGCCGCAAAAAGAAAGGGCGCTAGTTAGCGCCTGCCACGGGTTGATGTGGTGGCGGACCAGGAAAAGGTCGCCTCTGCATCTGGCTTATAGGCCTGCTCTTTTTTCAGCTTGCGGGCTTTCTTCGCCGCAGCCTCACGTTGCGCCATCAGTTTATCGATGTACTCTTTCTTAACCTGATTGGTTTCGGCGTTCGTCAGCGTGCGGCCATGCGCGATGCGGGCGCGGTCGAGAAGCGTTTTCAGTTCACGCTGCTCGGCTTCGGTCATCTCTTTCTGGGTCAAACGTGGTGTAGCCATTGCTGAAGCCTCCTGATGGGGAGGCTTCATTGTAAAGCAAACTGGTGAATGTGAAAAACACTCTTCACTCTATTTCAGTCGATATTTTTCGTCTATTTTTTCCCATTTTGTTGCGTCTAAGGGATAGCTTGTCGTCTTGTTTGCGATAAATTCCAGGTTAGCATTTATCCCGGATAATTTTGTGTCATTATGGCTTTTTATATAATCTTTCATCTCATTGACGAGCTGTTGATAATGGGTAAAATCTGGGCCCACAATATCTCCTGCCTTTGATTCAAAGGCTTCTTCCGGATCGTCAGACCGTTTTTTGGATTCCGGACCTGGGAAGAGATTTCCGGGCATCCAGATATATAATGAAAAGAAATCATCTTTATAATCTGGAGACTCCGTTTTGTCTTTATTCTCGGTGATGCTTCCACTGGCGATCATCGCTGCAAGCGAGGCCCCCCCCTGAATGTCATCGCTATGGCAATTTGACGCGTTATACTCGACTGCTTTGCTGCTCAATTTATTCAGAAAGCCAGCGAGTCGGGTAATTTTTCCATCTGCTATAACAGTGTTATAAAAATCACGTAATAAATTGTAGGGGATAATATGGTGTCGTGAAAGCTTAACGAGGTATTCTGCACCATCTCCGGTTGCCGTAAGGGATGAGTTATATTTCCCTAAATGTGGAAAACATTTATTCGGGCGTTCAGACATCTTAAGGTTATAACTCCCAGCCTCAATTAAACGCGGTGCTGCAAGAGTGCTTTGAGTCAATGTCAGTAGTATTGCGATAACGAAAACATGCTTTTTCATCTCTTTTTCCTTCATCAGTTAAGTGTGCCTGTTGAACATATTGAGATGCGCAATGCATGTATATTTGCCTTATGGCCTGTGCCATTTGGCAGCCACTGATATTGCGGTATGAATGATAATAAAAAAGCCGGGCTGGGCCCGGCTTGTCGCTTTGTGAATCACCTGAGTGACACTTATTCAAACAAATTCTGATGAAGTTTCTGCACGACCTGCTCTGCCTGATCGGCCGGTACCAGGAAACAAAGGTTATAGCTGGAAGCACCGTAGCAAATCATGCGGATGCTGAACGGGTCGAGTACGCCGAAGACCTCTTTGCCCACGCCACAGGCGCGCGACAGTTTGTTACCGATGATAGCCACCAGCGCCAGATCTTCTTCCACTTCTACGCGGCACAGCTCAGACAGCTCAATCAGCAGCGACTGCGTCAGCAGGGTATCGCCCTTGGACGTTGAGCCGGTGGTATCCAGCGTCAGGGCGATACTTACTTCCGACGTGGTGATCAGATCTACGGAGATATTGTGGCGCGCAAGGATCCCAAATACTTCTGCCAGGAAGCCGCGTGAGTGGAGCATATTATGGCTGTGCAGCGTGACCAGAGTCTGCTTGCGACGCAGCGCCAGCGCGCGGAACAGCGGCGGGCTTTCGGTACGCTTACAGACCATTGTGCCGCCTGCTTTCGGGTCTTTACTGGAGCCGACGAAAACCGGAATATCGCTGCGCACGGCAGGCAGCAGCGTTGCAGGATGTAGTACTTTTGCGCCGAAGGTTGCCATCTCCGCCGCTTCTTCAAAGGCGATGACATCAATACGTTTTGCCGTAGCAACCACGCGTGGGTCGGTAGTGTAAATGCCCGGCACGTCGGTCCAGATATCCACACGGCTAGCGTGCAGGGCTTCACCCAGCAGGGCTGCGGTATAGTCGCTACCGCCCCGGCCAAGCGTTGTGGTGCGGCCTTTCGCTTCGCTGCCGATAAAGCCCTGGGTGATCACAATACTTTCTTCCAGGCGCGGAGCTAACTGCTGGCCAGCCAGCTCGGCCAGCGCCTCAATGTCCGGCTCGGCACGGCCAAAGCGATCGCTGGTGCGCATTACTTTACGCACGTCAAACCACTGCGCCTGAACGCTACGCTCGCGCAGGATCTCAACGAACAGCAGGGTAGACATTAGCTCCCCGTGGCTGACCAGTTCATCCGTCAGGGCGGTGGAGTTTGCCAGAGAGGCCGCTTCCGCCAGCGTGGTGATGTTTTCCAGCAGACGCTCGATTTCCTCGCGGATCACGTCCGGATTGTGCAGACATTCAAGAATATCGAACTGAATTTTGCGCAGTGCATCCAGCTTCACGAAACGTTCGGGCGCTTCCAGTCCTTCAGACAGAGAAACCAGCAGGTTCGTCACGCCAGCGGATGCAGAGAGCACCACCAGGCGGGTATTCGGATCGGCCAGCACTACATCGGCGCTGCGGTTCATGGCAGCGTAATCTGCCACACTGGTGCCGCCAAATTTGGCGACCACAAAACTCGTCATAACAACCTCGTGTCAGGGAATGAATAAGCGACCTTGGCACAAGAATGAAATGAAAACAGGTGCAGGCGCAAAATACGGCCCTATAAATAAAATGCGGGGGAGGTCCTGTCAATGCCGGGATTATGCGGATTTTTTATGGGGGGGTACCCCTGAGAAACAGGACTTATAACAGGGCCATATTTTATGCTCCGTTTTAGCCTGTTTTGGACGACATTTTGCCGCCGCAGGAAGGGACTTCAGCAGCTATACTTTTCGGGTCTTTTCACCTGCGTTTGATGCAGGCCAGGGCAATGACATAAAAACCATCACAATTTTTATTCGCAGGCGCTACAATCGACCGCAGTCACAATTCTCAAATCAGAAGAGTATTGCTAATGAAAAACATCAACCCAACGCAGACCGCTGCCTGGCAGGCATTACAAAAACATTTTGATGAAATGAAAGACGTCACCCTCGCGGATCTGTTCGCAAACGATGGCGATCGTTTCAATAAATTCTCCGCGACTTTTGATGACCTGATGCTGGTGGACTTCTCCAAAAACCGCATTACCGAAGAGACGCTGGCAAAACTGCAGGATCTGGCGAAAGAGACAGAGCTGGCAGACGCCATCAAATCCATGTTCTCCGGTGAGAAGATCAACCGCACCGAAGACCGTGCCGTGCTGCACGTGGCGCTGCGTAACCGTAGCAATACGCCGATCATCGTTGACGGCAAAGATGTAATGCCGGAAGTGAACGCGGTGCTGGAAAAGATGAAAACCTTCTCTAAAGCGATCATCTCCGGTAGCTGGAAGGGCTACACCGGTAAAGCAATCACCGACGTGGTGAACATTGGTATCGGCGGTTCAGACCTTGGTCCTTTTATGGTGACCGAAGCGCTGCGTCCGTACAAAAATCACCTCAACATGCATTTCGTCTCTAACGTTGATGGTACCCATATTGCCGAAGTGCTGAAGAACGTGAACCCGGAAACGACCCTGTTCCTGGTGGCGTCTAAAACCTTCACCACTCAGGAAACCATGACCAACGCCCACAGCGCGCGCGACTGGTTCCTGAAAACGGCTGGCGATAACCAGCACGTGGCGAAACACTTTGCTGCGCTTTCCACTAACGGTAAAGCCGTGGGCGAGTTCGGTATCGATATCGCCAACATGTTTGAGTTCTGGGACTGGGTTGGCGGCCGTTATTCTCTGTGGTCTGCCATTGGCTTGTCTATTATCCTGTCCGTGGGCTTCGACAACTTCGTTGAACTGTTGTCCGGCGCGCACGCGATGGATAAACACTTCTCCAGCACCGCGCCTGAGAAAAATCTGCCGGTGCTGTTGGCGCTGATCGGTATCTGGTACAACAACTTCTTCGGCGCCGAAACCGAAGCCATTCTGCCATACGACCAGTACATGCACCGCTTTGCTGCTTACTTCCAGCAGGGCAACATGGAATCCAACGGTAAATACGTGGACCGTAACGGCAACGCGGTGGATTACCAGACCGGTCCAATCATCTGGGGCGAGCCGGGTACCAACGGCCAGCACGCGTTCTACCAGCTGATTCACCAGGGCACCAAAATGGTGCCATGCGATTTCATTGCGCCTGCCATTACGCATAACGCGTTGTCGGACCACCATCCAAAGCTGCTGTCTAACTTCTTCGCCCAGACGGAAGCGCTGGCGTTCGGTAAATCTCGCGAGGTGGTTGAGCAGGAATACCGTGATCAGGGTAAAGACCCTGCCACCCTTGACCACGTGGTGCCGTTCAAGGTGTTTGAAGGCAACCGCCCAACCAACTCCATTCTGCTACGCGAAATCACCCCGTTTAGCCTGGGCGCGCTGATTGCTCTGTATGAGCACAAAATTTTCACCCAGGGCGCCATTCTGAACATCTTCACCTTTGACCAGTGGGGCGTTGAGCTGGGTAAACAGCTGGCAAATCGTATTCTGCCAGAGCTGGGTGACGATAAGGCAATTAACAGCCACGATAGCTCTACGAATGGTTTGATTAACCGCTATAAAGCATGGCGTACGTAATTAATATGCCATGAAAAATGCCGGCAATATGCCGGCATTTTTTATCGGATAAATCCTGATGTCTGTTATTCATCTCAAATTCTGGATCTGAGTTTAATCTGAAAAAGCTCGTAAACCTGCTAATTATTGTAGTTTATTTTAGGACTATACGGATAAGCAAGTATACAGCGCTTAATTATATGTCATTGATTTTAATAATTTATATATTTATACGAAAGCCCCTGAAATTGAATTTTATCCATTAGTCTGAAAACCCTTCTCCTATTTACCCGCACGGCAAACCCTCTGCTTTAGTTGTGTATACTCGATTCCGCCTGAATTTCTTTTTAGGCACATCTCCATTCATTCAATGAAGGGAAATTGTTATGAAAAAAGTACTGTATGGCATTTTTGCCATATCTGCGCTTGCGGCGACATCTGTGTATGCGGCTCCGGTTCAGGTCGGTGAAGCAGCAGGGTCGGCAGCGACGTCTGCGTCTGCGGGGAGTTCTACCGCGGCCAGTACCAGCGCCGTAAGTTCAGCCGTGGGTGTCGCGCTGGCGGCAACCGGTGGCGGTGATGGCTCTAATACCGGAACCACGACCACCACGACGACCAGCACCCAGTAATACCGGGTGTTTTAATCATAACCACACTTCGGTGTGGTTATTTCGCCCCTTCGGAGAAGAGTCGTGAAGCGACCTGCAATCATCATGTTTTGCCTGCTGTTGCAGGCGTGCTCAGCCACCACCAAAGGGCTGGGAAATTCACTGTGGGACAGCATGTTTGGCACACCGGGCGTACATCTGACCGATGACGAACTGCAAAACATGCCGTATGCCAGCCAGTACATACAGTTAAACGATGGCCCGCAGCTGTTTGTGGTGCTCGCTTTCGATGAAAACGGGCAGCAGAAATGGGTGACGCAGGATCAGGCCACCATCGTCACCCGGCATGGACGTCTCGTGAAAACGCTTCTCGGCGGCGACAACCTGCTTGAGGTGAACAACATCGCCGCAGACCCACTCATTAAGCCGAACCAGATAACCGACGGCGCAAGCTGGACGCGCACCCTGGGGTGGACCGAACACAAGCAGGTGCGCTATGCCACTGCCCGCTCGGTATTCCGCTGGGATGGCACGGACAGCGTGAAAGTGGGCAGTGACGAAACGCAGGTTCGCGTGCTGGATGAAGAGGTCACCACCGACCAGGCCCGCTGGCATAACCGCTTCTGGGTGGATGATGAAGGGCAGATCCGCCAGTCCTTGCAGTATCTCGGCGCCGGTTTCTTCCCGGTGAAGACCACCCTGATCAAGGCCGCGAAGTCATGAAAACAGTTATCCGCGTAGCAGTGATCGCCAGCCTGATAACCCCTGTGGCATGGTCTGCGGGAACAGTGAAGGTTTATACGCCGGAAAGCCAAAAACCGAAAACATTAACCGACGCAGGGCACTTGCTCGATCTTGTCGGCCAGCCAAGGCTTGCCAACAGCTGGTGGACTGGTGCGGTCATCAGTGAGCGACAGGCGACGGTTGAGGCAGAACAAAAACACCGCGCGCTGCTGGCCCGGCTGGCGGGGTTAGCCGGACAGGAAGATGGCGATGATACTGCAGCCATTAACAGCGTTCGCCAGCAGCTCCAGGCGCTGAAGGTGACGGGCCGCCAGAAGGTGAACCTGGATCCCGATGAAGTGCGTGTGGCTGAAAACGGCAACCCGGCGCTGGAAGGGGACTATACGCTGTGGCTACCGGCGCAGCCTTCCACCATCACCGTGATGGGGCTGATTAGCAGCCCAGGTGAAAAGCCCTTTACGCCAGGCCGGGATGTGGCGAGCTATCTCGACGAGCAGCGCCTGCTGAGCGGGGCGGATAATAGCTACGCATGGGTGGTTTACCCTGACGGGCACACGCAAAAAGCCTCAGTGGCCTACTGGAATAAACGCCATATCGAACCCATGCCAGGCAGCATCATTTTTGTCGGTTTTGCCGACCATTTCTGGACGAAGGCCTATGACGGGTTAAACGCCGATATCCTTCATTCCCTGACGCAGCGGATCCCGGATTAATGAAAAGAACCTATCTCTACAGCATGCTGGCGCTGTGCGTAAGTGCCGCCTGCCATGCGGAAACCTATCCGGCACCCATTGGCCCGTCTCAGTCAGACTTTGGCGGTGTCGGTTTACTGCAAACGCCTACTGCCCGTATGGCGCGTGAGGGTGAAATCAGCCTTAACTATCGCGATAACGACCAGTACCGCTACTACTCTGCGTCGGTGCAGTTGTTCCCATGGCTGGAAACCACGCTGCGCTATACCGATGTCCGTACAAAAAAGTACAGCAGCGTTGAAGCCTTCTCCGGCAACCAGACCTATAAAGACAAAGCGTTCGACGTAAAATTGCGCCTGTGGGAAGAGAGTTACTGGATGCCGCAGGTTTCCGTTGGGGCGAAAGATATTGGCGGTACGGGCCTGTTTGATGCGGAATACATTGTGGCGAGCAAGGCGTGGGGCCCGTTTGATTTCTCGCTGGGTCTTGGCTGGGGCTATCTCGGCACCAGCGGCAACGTGAAAAACCCGTTCTGCTCCTACAGCGATAAGTATTGCTATCGCGATAACAGCTATAAAAAAGCCGGCTCGATTAACGGCGATCAGATGTTCCACGGCCCGGCTTCGCTGTTTGGCGGCGTGGAATACCAAACGCCGTGGCAGCCGCTGCGCCTGAAGCTGGAATACGAAGGGAATAACTACAGCGAAGATTTTGCCGGGAAAATTGAGCAGAAGAGCAAGTTTAACGTCGGCGCCATTTACCGCGTGACCGATTGGGCCGACGTTAACCTCAGCTATGAGCGTGGCAACACCGTGATGTTTGGCTTCACGCTACGCACCAACTTCAACGATATGCATCCGCGCTACAACGACAATGCGCGACCGACGTATCAGCCGGAGCCGCAGGATGCGATCATTCAGCACTCCGTGGTGGCTAACCAGTTGACGTTGCTGAAATATAACGCCGGTTTTGCGAACCCGAAAATTCAGACCAGGGGCGATACGCTGTACGTTACTGGCGAGCAGGTGAAATATCGCGACTCGCAAGAAGGGATAGAGCGTGCCAACCGGATAATCATGAACGATCTGCCGGAGGGGATCCGAACGATCCGCATCACGGAGAACCGTCTTAACCTGCCGCAGGTAACCACAGAAACCGATGTCGCCAGTCTCAAGCGCCATCTGGAAGGTGAACCCTTAGGGCATGAAACCGAGCTGGTGCAAAAACGCATTGAGCCGGTCGTACCCGAAACCACCGAGCAGGGCTGGTATATCGATAAATCGCGCTTCGATTTCCACATTGACCCGGTACTGAATCAGTCCGTTGGCGGGCCGGAAAACTTTTACATGTACCAGTTGGGCGTCATGGCGACGGCGGATCTGTGGCTCACTGACCACCTCCTGACCACCGGAAGCCTGTTTGGCAACATTGCGAATAACTACGGCAAGTTCAACTACACTAACCCGCCGAACGACTCGACGCTACCGCGCGTACGTACCCGCGTGCGTGAATATGTGCAGAACAACGCCTATGTGAATAACCTGCAGGCCAACTATTTTCAGTACTTCGGCAATGGTTTCTACGGCCAGGTGTATGGCGGTTATCTGGAAACCATGTACGGCGGCGCGGGGGCTGAAGTGCTTTATCGGCCTGTCGACAGCAACTGGGCGTTTGGGATTGATGCCAATTATGTGAAGCAGCGTGACTGGCGTAGCGCGCAGGACATGATGAAGTTCACTGACTACAGCGTTAAAACCGGCCATCTAACCGCCTACTGGACGCCGTCGTTTGCGCAGAATGTGCTGGTGAAAGCCAGCGTCGGTCAGTATCTGGCAGGCGATAAAGGCGGCACGCTGGATATCTCCAGACATTTCGACAGCGGCGTGGTCGTGGGGGGTTATGCCACCATCACTAACGTTTCGCCGGACGAATACGGGGAAGGGGACTTCACCAAAGGCGTGTATGTGTCAATTCCGCTGGATCTGTTCTCGTCTGGCCCAACTCGCAGCCGCGCGGCAGTGGGCTGGACGCCGCTGACGCGCGATGGCGGCCAGCCGCTTGGGCGTAAATTCCAGCTGTATGATATGACCAGCGATAAGAATATTAACTTCAGATAAGGGAATGATTCGCGCCGTCTTCCTTTTCGGGAGACGGCTGAGGTAGGGTAATGGCTCTGGATCGAACAAAACATAAACAAAAAATATAGATCCCCGTCACACTTTTGCGTTATACAGGAATCTCGTCCTGGAGAATGAGGTGCTGTATGACATCCCTGACCCGCCCGCGCGTTGAGTTTATCTCAACGATCCTCCAGACCGTGCTTAATCTCGGTCTGCTGAGCCTTGGCCTGATCCTGGTCGTCTTTCTCGGTAAAGAGACGGTGCATCTGGCGGATGTGCTGTTTGCCCCCGAACAAACCAGCAAATATGCGCTGGTGGAAGGGCTGGTGGTTTACTTTCTCTATTTTGAATTTATCGCCCTGATTGTGAAGTATTTTCAGTCCGGCTTTCACTTCCCGCTGCGCTATTTTGTTTACATTGGGATCACCGCGATTGTGCGGTTGATCATCGTCGATCATAAATCCCCGCTCGACGTGCTGATCTATTCGGCGGCAATCCTGCTGCTGGTGATCACCCTGTGGCTGTGTAACTCTAAACGGTTAAAGAGAGAGTAATCGGACGGCGCTATCTGGAAAAAGTGTGGGTTAAAATGTGATCGCTATAGATTTAATTTAAAACTATATAGTTTTAAATGTGTGGCAGTTCAGGTTCGAGTCGCACTGAAATTGACAGCCACATACTAAATCTCTTCGACAGGTGATCTGCATGAGCCACTCTTCATTACTGGAGCGGATAACTAACGTCTCGCAAAAGCTGGCGTCAGAAATCCACCTTCGCAGCTTGCGGGACAGTTTTATTATTACCGTCCCGTTCCTCGTCCTTGCCGGACTATTCATCATGCTCAATTATGTGTTTTTGGATGCCAAAGGCATATTGAGCCGCGTTTTATCGCCAGAATCTCTTCTTGATCTACGAAACATTGGTGAGCGTATTCTTAACGGAACCATGAATATATTGTCGCTGATGCTGGTGATATTAATTGCGTACCATATTGCAAGTAAGAAAAAACATTCCACGCCGGTTATTCCGGCGATGGTCGCCCTGGCGGTATTTTATGTGCTCATGCCCGTTGCGACCGTGCAAACCCTGGCTGACGGTCAGCAGGTTCAGCTAACGGGAATTGTCCCGTACAGCAATACCAATGCTGGCGGCGTATTCCTGGCAATCGTTACGGCAGTACTCGCCACCAATGTATTTTTGTGGATTGCCAAAAATAGACGATTACAGATCCGGCTGGGAGAGGATGTACCCCCTATGGTGGTGCAATCTTTCCAGTCGATGTTTTCAATCATGTTGACGGTTGGTATGTTCGCGCTTGCGGCGTTTGCGATTACGGTATTGCTGCATACTGAATTACAGGCATTGATCCAGCAGCTCATCCAGGCGCCGCTGGTGCATTTAACCACAAACTTACCTGGTTTCCTGGTGCTGACAACCCTGACCAATTTTCTCTTTTCTCTGGGTATCCATCCTGGCGGGATCATTAACCCGATTCTTGAACCCCCCTTGCTGGTTGCTATGCAGGAGAATATGGCCGCCTTTTCCAGCGGACACGTTCCACCTCATATCATAGTCTTGCCATTTCGCGATCTGTACGGACATATGGGAGGGACCGGGAGCACCCTGGCACTCCTTTTAGCCGTATTTGTGCGCAGTAAAATGGCCAGCCACCGCAATTTCTCCCGCACGGTAATTGCTCCCGGGGTGTTCAATATTAATGAGCCGGTCATTTTTGGTTTCCCGGTGCTCTTCAACCCGCTGATGATGATCCCGTTTATCATCTACCCGCAGATTAATTTTACGATCGCTTATTTCGCCACTGACTGGGGGTGGGTTTCTAAAATTGTTGCCTACGTGCCCTGGTCAGTGCCTCCGCTTATTTCAGGTTGGCTCGGCTCGGGCGGCGATATCCGTAATGTGGTCCTGCAGGTAGTGCTATTAGCGCTTGGGGTCATGATCTATCTTCCCTTTTTAACGGCGTATGAACGTTCGTTAATGACGCGCAATAAAAAAACATTAGTGAGCGATATTGTCGGCGGGCAAGAAGAGGCTGGAGATATTCATCTGCTGGACGGCAAAACAATTATTCTGGCCTGCAATGAAGGCATGTCGACCTCATTAATGGCAACAAAAATGCGCAAATACTGTGAGAGTCAAAACTGTACGCTCACTGTCTTTGCCGTTAATGCCGGAAAACTGGTTGAGGAATATCAACAGGCCCAGCTCATCCTGCTCGGGCCGCAAATCGCTTATCTTCAGGAGACTATCCTCCAGGATATTAACCATCACTGTCCGGTGCTGCCGCTGGATCCACAGCATTTCAGCAAACTCGATGGACCGGCGGTGATTAATGCCGCTCTGCCCTGGTTTAAAAAGGAAACTGTATGATTAACTGTGCCTACATTGGTTTTGGTAAAAGCGCGACGCGCTATCATCTCCCCTACGTATTATGCCGTAAGGATAAATTTCGCGTTAAATGCATTTATGATATTGCACGTAAATATGACGTTGAAGCGCAGCCGCAATATCAACATATTGATTTTACCTCCCGACTAAACGATATCATTGAGGATAACGCCATTCAACTGGTGGTGATTTGCACACATCCCGATAGCCATTTTGATTACGCCCGCTTATGCCTTGAGCACGGGAAACATGTGCTGGTGGAGAAGCCTTTTACCGCGACGTCTGAAGAGGCTAACATCCTCTTCGCGCTGGCGAGAAAAAAAGGGTTAACCGTATCCCCGTTCCAGAACCGGCGCTTTGACAGCTGTTTTCTGACTATGAAGCAGGCGATTGCCAGCGGCAAGCTTGGCGATATTGTTGAAATTGAGAGCCATTTTGACTATTTCCGTCCGCAGGCAAATACCCGTCCCGGGAGCTATTTCGACGGGGCATGGTACGGCCTCGGGATACATACAGTGGATCAAATCATCGCCCTGCTCGGTCGTCCGCAGCAGGTGGGGTATCACCTGCTACGCCAGCGAAACCCGCTCAATCCGGACGATGCCTTTGACGTTCGCCTCTATTACCCGACCACCACCGCAATCGTGAAAACCAGCCATCTGGTGAAAATCCCCGCCCCGCGATTCACCGTTCACGGCACCCGTGGCTCGTTTATTCGCTACAGTATCGACAGGCAAGAAACCAGCCTGAAGGCGGGCATTATGCCCATGGAGGCGGGTTTTGGCGAAGATGATGAGCGTGCGGTGATGGAATACATCGATGATAGCGGCCGCACTGTTCGTGAGGAAATGCAGGCGGTGCCGGGTGACTATGGTCGGGTTTACGATGCCCTGTACGAGACGTTGATCGCCGGAAAGGCAAATTACGTCAGCGAACGGGAAGCGTTGACCACACTCTCGATTCTCGAAAGGGCGTTTCATCAGCCCTCTCCCGCCATCATCACCCTCGACCAGGAGATATCATGATGAAACGGATCCTCAACTGCCGGGCCAGCGATTTCCAGATGGGCGTAACGGGAGAGCGCCTGCGCGAAGCCATTATTGCCAGCGAAGGGCGGGTGATCATGGCCGAGATTGCCGTCAATGCGCCTCCGCTGTTTGCAGAGGTGACAAATGCAGAGCTATTGTGCGCATTCGGTGCCGACCTGCTGTTGCTAAAAGGGATTAATTTTCAACAGCCTGCCCTAAACGGGGGAGATAAACGATTTGGAGCCGATCCTTTCAGTCAGGTGAAATTTCTTACCGGTCGCTTAACCGGCGTCAATTTTGAGGTTCTGCCTGCAGAAGCTCTCCCGCATCCTGGCGCCTTTTTACCCGCCCATCTGAATGCGATGCGGCATGCGGACTTTTTCTGTCTCACCGGATACGACAAACCTGGCGTCACGGCCGGGCGGATGCGCCAGACGATAGCGCAGCTCCGGGAGCAAACCGATAAGCCGATCCTGGCGGCGAAATTTTACATCTCTGGGCTGGCGGCACCGGATGAGTATGCCAGCTATATTGATGCGGGCGCGGATGGCGCGATCTTTCCTGCGCCGGGCGGATGCCGGGGCGCGTCGCAGGAAAAGGTTAGCCAAATTGTACAGGCGGTACAAACCCGGGGCGGTCTTGCCATCACGACGCTGAGCAGTAGTCAGGAAGGCGCGGATTGTGATACGGTGCGCGAAATTGGCCTGGCCAGTAAGCGATGCGGGAGCGACATGCACAACTTTGGCGATGCGGGGGTGGCGGGAATGGCCGACCCTCAGGCGCTAAATGCCCTGTCCATCGCCATTCGCGGTCGACGACACACCTGGGTGCGTATGGCGGCATCGATGTCGCGTTAATATTATTCGGCCCCGACAGGGGCCGCTTGCGGAGAGCGTTATGCCTAAGTATATGGCGATCTACCATGAGGTGCGGCGACGCATCGTGGCTGGCCTGTATGCTCCGGATAAAAAACTGCCTGAAGGGGTGAAGCTGGCGGGTGAATTTCACTGCAGCGAGCTTACCATCACCAAAGCGCTGGACCTGCTGGTCCGTGAGGGGCTGGTGCTGCGCAAGCGCGGGCTGGGCTCGTTTGTTAAGCGCCAGGTTTCGGCTGCCAGCAATTCACATCTGATAGGCACCGCGCAGCGTTGTGCCTGGCAAGGCAAAACGCTGACTACGCGCGTCCAGCGGTATACGGCCGTCCCTGCGCCGGCGAATATTGCGCAAAAAATACAAATTGCCGAAGGCAAACTGGTACATGAGATCCACCGGGTGCGCGTAATAGATAGCACGCCCTCGATTGTTGAGTATACCTGGATGCCCGTCGCCCTGTTTCCCCATCTTACGCTGGGCCATGTCCAGCAATCCATTTATGCCTACATCACGGATGAACTCGGCTATACCGTGCACAGTGCCCATATGAAGGTCACCGGGCATATCGCCAGCGAACAAGAGATGGCGTGGCTGGAGCGGGCGGAGCCGGTGACGTTAATTCAGGTTGAACAGACGGCGTTTCTTGATAACGGCAAGCTTTTTGAATACTCCTGCGCCCGCCATCTCTGGCAGACCTTCAACTTTGAAACTGATTTTGTCCGTGTCTGACATAAAAAAAGGCGGTCCGAAGGCCGCCAAACAACAGTCACAAGTAAGTTCAATACGATACGTCTAAAGTTGAGGGTTGCAGTGGCATAACATGATGAAACTTAACCTTTTACCCCGCCCGCCGTCAGGCCGTTAACCAGCCAGCGCTGCGCCAGCAGGAACACAACGGTAATCGGGATGGCAGAAAGCACGGCCGCTGCGGCAAAGTCGCCCCACAGGTAATTTTGCGGATTGAGGTATTGCTGCATACCCACCGCCAGGGTGTAGCTGCTCACATCGCGCAGCAGCAGCGATGCGACCGGCACTTCGGTGATGGCGGCGATAAACGACAGGATGAACACCACCGCCAGGATAGGTACCGACAGCGGCAGTAGCACCAGGCGGAACGCCTGCCAGGGTGTTGCGCCATCCAACGCCGCTGCTTCTTCCAGCGAGCCATCGATGGTTTCGAAATAGCCTTTGATGGTCCACACATGCAGAGCGATGCCGCCAAGATAGGCGAAGATCACCCCGCCGTGGGTATTCAGGCCGATAAACGGAACATACTGGCCCAGACGGTCAAACAAGGCATATAACGCGACCAGGGAGAGTACCGCCGGGAACATCTGAAAAATTAGCATCCCTTTTAGCAGCGTGGCTTTGCCCGGGAAACGCATACGGGCAAAGGCGTAAGCACAGGTGGTGGAAAGGGCCACGATCCCGATCGCGGTGATGGTCGCGACTTTTACCGAGTTCCATAGCCACAGCAGCACCGGGAACGGCGGCGGCGTGATACGGCCATCCGCATGTTCAACGCTGAAGCCCAGCGCTAACTTCCAGTGCTCCCAGGAGATTTCGTCCGGGATCAGGCTTCCGGTCGCAAAGTTACCCGGGCGCAGTGAGATGGCGATTACCATCAGCAGCGGGAACATAATTGCTGCGATAAACGTCAGCAGGCCTACGTGCGTGGCAAAGAGGCGCAGTTTTTGAGATTTGGGTTGGACCATAGACATATTCTGTCCCCTCCTTAGTCGAATTTCATGCGTGTGGCTTTCAGGTTCACAATCGCCAGGACGCCTACCAGCAGGAAGATCAGGGTGGCAATCGCTGCCGCCAGACCGAAGTCCTGGCCGCCGCCCCCTTCAAAGGCGATACGGTAGGTGTAGCTTACGAGCAGGTCGGTATAACCTGCAGGCGTGGTGGTACCCAGACGGTCCGGGCCGCCGTTGGTTAACAACTGAATCAGCACGAAGTTGTTAAAGTTAAAGGCGAAACTGGCAATCATCAGCGGCGTCAGCGGCTTAATCAGTAGCGGCAAGGTAATTTTGAAGAAGTTCTGGAACGGGCCGGCGCCGTCCATTGCTGAGGCTTCGTACAGATCTTCCGGAATGGCCTTCAGCAGCCCCATGCACAGAATCATCATATACGGGTAGCCCAGCCAGGTATTGACGATGATAACCATCGAGCGGGCCGTGGTCGGGTCGCTGAACCAGGCCGGTTTGATGCCGAACAGCGCGCTCAGCATCATATTGATTTCGCCGAAGCTCTGGTTAAACAGCCCCTTGAAAATAAGAATCGAAATAAACGACGGCACGGCATACGGCAGAATCAACAGCACGCGGTAAATCGCTTTGCCTTTGAGAGATTCCCACTGCACGAGACAGGCCAGCACCATGCCTACGGCTACGGTCAGAATGACGGTCAGTACGGAGAAGACCACCGTCCAGACGAAGATGGCGAAGAAGGGTTTTTGGATGCCTTCGTCGGTGAAAACGCGGGTAAAGTTCTCCCAGCCGATGGTCACGGTATAGCCCGGGCTGAGTTTGTCCTCCCCCCAGCTACCGTCTGCATTGACGGACTGATAGAAGCCGACGTCGTTGTTCGGGCGGTATTTCACACCGCTCTGGTTGTTGGTCAGCGTGCCGTTATCTGCCAGGGCGTAGAGCGGTCGCGTGCCAGAGAACTGGCGCAGTGAGCTCATGGTCACTTTGCTTTCATTGGGCAGCATGGCGGTCAGTCGAGTCAGCGCCTGTCGATTTTGGGTGATGATACGCAGGTTGGCGCGTTCATCTTCCGGCAGGGCTTCCGTTTCGTTTAAAATCAGCTTCTGCTCGCCGCCAAATTTGAAGGCGTCGGAAATAAAGTGTTTACCGCTTTCTGTGTCAGTGAGTGCTAACTTCCACTCATCGCCTGCGGGATACAGGCCGAAGTTAAAGCTTTTACCCGCCTGATAAGATCTGTCCATAAGTACCTGCGTGGCCCGCTCTTGCGCCAGCTGGTTGGTGCTGCTGTAGTTAGTGAAAGCGATGGCGATAGTGCAGATCAACGGGAAGAGAACAAACAGCCCCATCCCGGCCACACCCGGATAAACATAGCGCCAGGCATAGGCTTTACGGTTGGCGAAAATATACAGGCCAGCAGAGCTTAAAATCAGCGTCATGATGGCAAAAAGGTACTCCCCTTGTACGTACATTAAAACAACAAGGTAACCCACCAGCAGGCACAGCAGACCAAGCACTGACCATTTCAGCGCGTCGCTTTGCCACCAGCGTTTCTTTTTAATGACATCCATGGGGTTCTTCCTCTACAACATATTCTGTTTTCCCTCTCCCTTAGGGGAGAGGGAACTGCGGTATTACCGGGTTATACGGCCCTGAGCATCCTTCAGCGCGGCTTCAACAGTCTGGCGACCGCTGGCGGCGTTGATGACGGCCGTGCGGGTGGCGTACCAGAACGCGGCCATCTGTGGAATGTTCGGCATGATTTCGCCCTTCTGGGCGTTATCCATGGTGGCCGCGATGCGTGGGTCTTTTGCCAGCTGATCCTGGAAGGATTTCAGCGCCACCGCACCCAGCGGTTTGTCTTTGTTTACGGCATCCAGACCCTCATCGGTCAGCAGGTAGTTTTCCAGGAACTCTTTCGCCAGCTCTTTATTTGGGCTGGCGGCGTTAATACCTGCGCTCAGTACGCCAACGAACGGTTTTGACGGCTTGCCGTTGAAGGTGGGCAGCAGCGTGACGCCGTAGTTGATTTTGCTCTTGTCGATGTTGGTCCAGGCCCAAGGACCGTTGATGGTCATCGCAGTGTCGCCTTTGTTGAAAGCCGCTTCTGCGATGGAGTAATCGGTATCGGCATTCATATGCTTGTTTTTAATCAGGTCAACCAGGAAGGTCAGACCCGCTTTCGCGCCAGCGTTGTCCACGCCCACGTTTTTCACATCATATTTGCCGTTTTCAAACTTGAATGCGTAACCACCGTCGGCTGCAATCAACGGCCAGGTGAAGTACGGTTCTTGCAGGTTGAACATCAGGGCTGATTTGCCTTTCGCCCTCAGCTCTTTATCCAGCGCCGGGATCTCTTCCCAGGTTTTCGGCGGATTGGGCACCAGGTCTTTGTTGTAAATCAGCGACAGCGCTTCCACTGCGATAGGGTAGGCGATAAGTTTGCCGTTGTAGCGAACGGCGTCCCAGGTGAACGGGACCAGCTTGTCCTGGAACGCTTTGTCCGGGGTAACTTCAGCCAGCAGACCTGATTGTGCATAACCACCAAAACGATCATGCGCCCAGAAGATAATGTCCGGACCGTCACCGGTTGCTGCAACCTGCGGGAATTTCTCTTCCAGCTTATCCGGATGTTCAACGGTGACTTTAATACCGGTGTCTTTTTCGAATTTTTTACCCACTTCCGCCAGGCCGTTATAGCCTTTGTCGCCGTTGATCCAGATAACCAGCTTACCTTCTTCAATTTTGGCGAGAGCCGGTGCGGAAATCATCATTGCTGCCAGGGCGGACAATGCGAAAACGCGTGCGCCAGTCTTGATCTTCATATCTGCCATCCTTTATGGGTGATGTGCTCGTGGATACATTGAGGTGGTTCAATGTGACTCAGTCTCCTTATTTGACATCCTCTTTCCATCCTCCTGAGCCCTACGCCCCACCCCCTGTTTGTGTGATCTCTGTTGCATAAATTTAAGTTATGAGTGCTGGCGCACATAAACACCCACCGAATTTTGCAGGCGATATCACGAATTTCGCCTCAGCCTGCCAGCTGCGGTCGCAGGGCCTGCTCTCTCATCCTCCCGCCTCCTCCCCCATAAAAAAGACAGGGGTGGAGGATTCACGAGAGTAATGGATATCCGATAGTGAACTTATCTTGAATGTTTCTGTCAGTGACAGGTTGTAACGAAGGGAGAAGGGCATGGCGAGCGTACAGCTGCGTAATGTAACGAAGGCCTGGGGCGACGTAGTGGTGTCGAAGGAGATCAATCTGGACATCACAGAAGGTGAGTTTGTGGTGTTCGTTGGCCCATCTGGCTGTGGTAAATCTACTCTGCTGCGTATGATTGCCGGTCTTGAAACCATCACCAGCGGCGATTTGTTTATTGGTGATACCCGTATGAACGACATTCCGCCTGCCGAACGTGGCGTAGGTATGGTGTTCCAGTCCTATGCGCTTTATCCCCACCTGTCCGTTGCCGAGAACATGTCCTTTGGCCTGAAACTGGCTGGTGCGAAGAAAGAGGTGATTAACCCGCGCGTCACCCAGGTCGCGGAGGTGTTGCAGCTAGGACACCTGCTAGAGCGTAAACCGAAAGCCCTCTCCGGCGGCCAGCGTCAGCGTGTTGCAATCGGCCGTACGCTGGTGGCAGAACCGCGCGTGTTTCTGCTCGATGAACCGCTTTCTAACCTGGATGCCGCCCTGCGCGCCCAGATGCGTATTGAAATTTCCCGTCTGCACAAACGCCTTGGCCGCACGATGATTTACGTCACCCACGATCAGGTCGAAGCGATGACCCTGGCCGATAAGATTGTGGTGCTGGACGCCGGTCGTGTGGCGCAGGTGGGGAAACCACTGGAGCTTTATCACTACCCGGCAGACCGCTTTGTTGCGGGCTTTATTGGCTCGCCAAAGATGAACTTCCTGCCCGTCAAAGTGACCGCAACAGCCATTGAGCAGGTACAGGTGGAGCTGCCAAACCGCCAGCAGGTCTGGCTTCCGGTCGATAGCGCCAACGTACAGGTGGGGGCCAACATGTCCCTCGGTATTCGTCCTGAGCATTTACTGCCAAGCCATATCGCTGATGTGACGCTGGAGGGTGTTGTTCAGGTTGTAGAACAGCTTGGTCACGAAACTCAGATTCATATCCAGATCCCCGCCATCCGTCAGAACCTGGTCTACCGCCAGAACGACGTGGTGTTGGTAGAAGAGGGTGCCACATTCGCTATCGGTTTGCCGCCAGAGCGTTGCCATTTGTTCCGTGAGGATGGCACTGCATGTCGTCGGTTGCACAAAGAGCCAGGCGTTTAAGCAATCCCAAAAGAAGACGCGAAGCCGACAGGTGAAGTGTTCAAAGAAAAGCAATGATCTCAGGAGATAGATTAATGATTACTCTGCGCAAAGTTCCTCTGGCGCTCGCTATTGCGGCAGGTATCCTGTCTGCACAGGCAGGCGCCGTAGACTTTAAAGGTTATGCTCGTTCCGGCATTGGCTGGACCGGGAGTGGCGGTGAACAACAGTGTTTCCAGGCAACGGGTGCTCAAAGTAAATACCGTCTGGGTAACGAATGTGAAACCTATGCTGAACTGAAACTGGGTCAGGAAGTGTGGAAAGAGGGCGATAAGAGCTTCTACTTCGACACCAACGTTGCCTACTCTGTTTCTCAGCAGAACGACTGGGAAGCAACCAGCCCGGCCTTCCGTGAAGCTAACGTGCAGGGTAAAAACCTGATTGAATGGCTGCCAGGCGCCACCATGTGGGCCGGTAAGCGTTTCTATCAGCGTCATGACGTACACATGATCGACTTCTACTACTGGGATATTTCTGGTCCTGGCGCAGGTCTGGAAAATATCGACCTGGGCTTCGGTAAGCTCTCTCTGGCTGCCACCCGTTCTTCTGAATCAGGCGGTTCCGGCACCTTCGCCGACCGTGATGTAGACGGCAACCGTGTCTACGACAATATCGTCCCGAACGATGTCTTCGACGTGCGCTTAGCCGGTATGGAAATCAACCCAGGCGGTACGCTGGAGCTGGGTGTTGACTACGGTCACACTAATCTGCCAGACGACTACTCTCTGGCGCCGGGCGCATCTAAAGATGGCTGGATGTTCACCGCTGAACATACCCAGAGCATGATGAAAGGCTTCAACAAGTTCGTTCTGCAGTACGCAACGGACTCAATGACCTCTAACGGGAAAGGTATTCCACAAGGCGGTAGCATCAATAACGATGGTTCCATGTGGCGTGTTCTCGACCACGGTGCGATCACCCTGGCAGAGCGTTGGGACCTGATGTATGTCGGTATGTACCAGAACATCGATCGTGACAACAACAACGGTACCGAGTGGTGGACTGTCGGTGTGCGCCCAATGTACAAATGGACGCCAATCATGAGCACCTTGCTGGAAGTGGGTTACGACAACGTTAAATCGCAGAAAACTGACGAGAAAAACAGCCAGTACAAAATTACGCTGGCCCAGCAATGGCAGGCAGGCGACAGCATCTGGTCTCGTCCGGCTATCCGTGTCTTCGCAACCTATGCGAAGTGGGATGAGAAATGGGGCTATGCCAACAATGACGACACGGGTTACTCCTCTGGCGTTGCGTATAGCGATACTTCAGCGAAAACCTTCAGCCGTGGCGACTCTGACGAGTGGACCTTCGGTGCTCAGATGGAAATCTGGTGGTAAGTGGTTAGACCTGACGTAATGACCTAAAAAGAGGGGCGAAAGCCCCTCTCTCCTTAGGGCGCTGCGCGCTATTGCCTGGCCACCGCAGTGCTCATGCTATCAGAGGTAATAACAATGAAAATGAAGAAAAGTCTCGTCGCGCTGTGCCTCTCTGCGGGGCTGCTGGCCTGTGCGCCAGCGCTCACCTTTGCAGACGTCAATTTCGTGCCACAAAATACCAGCGCTGCGCCAGCCATTCCGGCTGCGGCGCTCCAGCAGTTGACCTGGACGCCTGTGGACCAGTCCAAAACGCAGTCAACCCAGCTTTCTACGGGCGGTCAGCAGTTAAACGTTTCCGGTATTACCGGCCCGGTTGCTGCCTACAGCGTTCCGGCAAACATCGGTGAGCTGACCCTGACGCTCACCAGCGAAGTGAACAAACAAACCAGTTTATTTGCCCCTAACGTGCTCATTCTTGACCAGAATCTGACACCATCGGCTTTCTTCCCGAGCAGCTACTTTAGCTATCAGGAGCCGGGCGTGATGAGTGCCGATCGCCTGCAGGGCGTTATGCGCCTGACGCCCGCACTGGGACAGCAAAAAATCTATGTGCTGGTATTTACCACGGAGAAAGATTTACAGCAGACCACTAAGCTGCTTGACCCAGCGAAAGCCTATGCGAAGGGGACCGGAAACGCCGTCCCGGACATTCCTGACCCCATTGCCCGTCACACCACGGATGGCCTGGTCAAACTCAACGTCTCTACCAATAGCGCTTCCAGCGTGCTCGTTGGCCCGCTGTTCGGTTCGTCCGGTCCGGGTCCGGTTACCGTGGGTAACACGGCAGCGCCAGCGTATGCCGCCCCTGCAGCCGTTGCTGCTCCGGCCGCCGCCGCCCCTGCTCCCGCGAAACCTTCCGGGCCTGTCCTCAACGACACCGAAACGTACTTCAATAATGCCATTAAGCAGGCAGTGAAGAGTGGCGATGTCGACAAAGCGCTGAAGCTGCTTGATGAAGCCGAGCGTTTAGGTTCAACCACTGCCCGTTCCACCTTTATCAGCAGTGTAAAAGGCAAGGGGTGACCGTCTCCCCACAGTGCTGATTTGTTCGTTTTAGTGCGCCTGAAGGGGCGCACTTTTTTTTGTGTTATCCGTATTGTTGCGCTGTTGTTGCAATAGTGATCGCTAAATATCGTTTGGCCGCCCTGAATCCGCTTTTCTGCGATACAATGCCATTACGTTATGTATCGGAGACTCTGGCATGTCACACCCTGCGTTAACGCAACTGCGTGCGCTGCGCTATTTCGAGCAAATACCCGCGCTTGACCCGACGCAACTCGACTGGTTGCTGCTGGAAGATTCCATGACGAAACGTTTTGAACAACAGGGCAAAACGGTTACGGTGACGATAATTCAGGAAGGGTTTGTCTCTTCGGCTGATATTGCCGCCGAGCTGCCGCTGTTGCCGCCAGAAGAACGTTACTGGCTGCGTGAAATTCTACTCTGCGCTGACGGCGAGCCCTGGCTTGCCGGGCGGACAGTCGTGCCTGAATCCTCCCTGTCCGGGCCGGAGCTGGCGCTGCAACAACTGGGAAAAACGCCGCTGGGGCGCTATCTTTTTACGTCGTCCCGGCTAACCCGTGATTTTATTGAAATTGGACGCGATGCCGAACTGTGGGGGCGTCGTTCCCGCCTTCGCCTGAGTGGTAAACCGTTAATTCTGACGGAGCTTTTTTTACCGGCGTCGCCGTTGTACTAAGAGGAAGAAAAAATGGAGTGGAGCCTGACGCAAAGCAAGCTGCTGGCCTATCACCGCTTAATGCGTACAGATAAACCCATTGGCGCATTACTGTTGCTATGGCCAACCTTATGGGCATTGTGGGTAGCGACCCCAGGCATACCACCGCTGTGGATCCTGGGCGTGTTCATTGCTGGCGTCTGGCTGATGCGCGCGGCGGGCTGTGTCGTTAATGACTATGCAGACAGAAAATTCGACGGCCATGTTAAACGTACCGCTAACCGCCCCCTGCCAAGTGGACAGGTCACCGGGAAAGAGGCTCGGGCGCTGTTTGTTGTGCTGGTGCTGCTCTCCTTCCTGCTGGTATTAACGCTCAATACCATGACGATTCTGCTCTCCGTTGCGGCGCTCGCATTAGCGTGGGTTTATCCCTTCATGAAGCGTTATACCCATCTGCCACAGGTGGTGTTAGGTGCCGCGTTTGGCTGGTCGATACCTATGGCATTTGCCGCGGTAAGTGAATCTTTACCGCTCAGCTGCTGGCTGATGTTCCTCGCCAATATCCTCTGGGCGGTGGCGTACGATACGCAATATGCGATGGTCGACCGCGACGATGACCTGAAAATTGGCATCAAATCAACCGCGATCCTGTTTGGTCGTCAGGACAATACGATCATCGGTATTCTGCAGGTTGCTGTGCTGGCGTTGATGGTGGCAATTGGCCGCCTGAACGAGCTGAACTGGGCGTTCTACTGGTCAGTACTTATCGCGGGTTTGCTGTTTGCGTATCAGCAGAAGCTTCTCGCGAAGCGCGAGCGTGAAGCGTGCTTTAAGGCATTTTTGAATAATAACTATGTCGGGCTGGTGCTGTTTTTAGGACTGGCAATGAGTTACTGGTATTAATTATCCCTATGGCGAGTAAAAACCCGGTAAGCGTGAGTGCCACCGGGCTTTTTCCCATCACTCGTCCTGAGTGGCGCTCTCAATCGTCAAACGCACATCCGACGTAATCAGCCCGGCAAGCATCTGATAAACCTTGAGCGTTTCTTCCGGTTCGGCATCGCCCGTATCGCTGATAAACCCTTCATCACGCAGCGTCAGCACCAACGAACTGAAGACCGCTTTATCGAAGAATTCGGGAGCGTTAATACCATGCAAAACAGACAGGCGCTGTGCCAGCGTCCGGCTCTCTTTTTCCAGCGTTCCGCGGTTGATAGACGGATTGACGCTCAGCAGCCAGAAGGTTATAGCGTAGCGCTGTAGCGTTTCACGCGCACCGGCCGCCAGCAGTTGCAGGGTTCGGGAACGTGAAGGATTAATGGTGAGTTGGTCGTTATTGACGGTAATCAGCCCCTGGCGACGCATCTCTTCCGTCATCTTATCCAGCTCAACCGCCAGCTCCTCCTTGCTCCAGCGCAGGAACAACTCGGTTTTCAGCATGGGGTAGAGCGTCTCGACGTGGCGCAGCAGCTCCTCACGTGAGATATGGCGGTGCTGCGTAACGATCGCGGCCATCAGTGACGGCAGCATCAGCATATGCGTGATGTTGTTGCGATAGTACGTCATCAGCACGGCCTGTTCGCGTGGCAGAATAATAATGTCGCCGATTGTGTCTTTCTCGACTTCAAATTTGTTCATCTGCAGCGCATGTTCGATCAGCTCGTTCGCGGTGCTGGTTGGCACGGTCGAATCCACCGAGTACGGCACGTTACGCATAATGTCCAGATAACAATCCAACTGCTCGGTGAGCTGTTCCCGTGTCAATGAACGCTGGCGTGAGGCCAGTAGCGCCGTGCAGCACAGGTTCATGGCGTTTGCCGCACCTGCGTTGTTAATGCGAACCATAAGCTCCGCGGCGATGCTGTTTACCGTCGGGGTTAGCCAGGCGGGGCGGATCGCTTCGATAGGGTCAATGGATTCACGCCATTCCGGCACACGGGTGTTCAGGTACGTCATCAGCGGCATAGGTTCGCCAAAGTTAACGTAGCCCTGGCCGAGATTGCGCAATTTGCTCAGGCCGCGCATCATCTGCAGCAGGCTCTCTTTCTCTTTGGTCGCCCCCCGCAGCTCTTTTGCATACGTGCCCACTTCCATTACGTGCTCGTAACCGATGTAAATCGGCACCAGCGTAATTGGACGAGTACCGCCTCGCAGCATCGCCTGAATGGTCATCGACAGGGTGCCGGTCTTCGGATCGAGCAGACGCCCGGTACGAGAACGACCGCCTTCGACGAAGTACTCAACGGAATAACCCCGACTGAACAGTTCGCCCAAATATTCGCGAAATACGGTGGAGTAGAGCTTGTTGCCCTTAAAGGTACGACGAATAAAGAATGCGCCCAGGCGACGGAAAATCGGGCCTGCTGGCCAAAAGTTCAGGTTAATTCCGGCCGCAATATGTGGCGGGACCAGTCCCTGGTGATAAAGCACATAAGAGAGCAGCAGGTAGTCCATGTGGCTACGGTGGCAAGGCACATAGACAATTTCGTGACCATCGTGGGCCAGTTGACGCACGCGTTCCGCGTTATGGACGTTGATGCCCTGATAGAGGCGGTTCCACGTGAAACTCAGGATCCGGTCAGAAAGACGAATCATCTCATAGGAGAAGTTCGCCGCGATCTCTTCCATCAGCGCAATGGCGTTCTGCTGTGCTTTTTCGTGTGAAATCTTCTTGCTACGCGCTTCATCTTCAACGGCACGGGCGATAGCTTTAGAGGCCAGCAATTTGTTGAATAGATCCTGTCGCGCCGGGAGGCGAGGCCCAACGGCGGCCAGGCGCTGACGAGCGAAGTGCATACGCGCTACGCGCGCCAGCTTTTGCGCGATGATTTTATCAGTACCGTGCTCGTCCGCCATTCGGCGTAGCGAAACGGAAGGGGAGAAGCGCACAAAGCTGTCACGTCCCAGCCAGGAGACAGCGAAGAATTTTTGGATGCCGTTCAGCATGCGCAGCGGTGGGTTCTCTTCCCCTTTCTCGCGACCCGGTCGGCGACCGAACATCACGGAAACCGGCACCATCTGCACATCCAGATCGGGATTGCTGCGGTGCAGGTCAAGGTACTCGTGGAACAGCTTGATGGACTCTTCTTTTGGCGTGTAATAAGTAAACACGCGCGGCCCGCCGTGAATGAACACGTAACGCGGTAGCAGAGCGCCGTCAATTTCCAGCGGTTCAAGCGGATCGGGTAAATCATGCGCCAGACACTGGGCGCGAAGCGTCAGTAAATCTGCCTTCGAGTTATAAGGCAAAACGTACATAATGGGGCGCGAGGTATCGAGCCCCAATTCCAGCGCGGGTTCTGCTGGAATAGACTTACTTTTTACCAGGACGCTTAGTGGTAAATTCAGTAATTTGTAGTAAATTCGTGGCCAGCCGGACATAAACGATGTAAAGCCTCTGGTTAATAATGCAAATGCGGCGCAAGGATAACAGAAAGCGCGCAAAATTTCTGTTGTTACCCGTCATACTTCAGGCGGTATAGTTACTGACGCTGTTTCCAATAAAAGGTTCTAAAATGGCCAATAATACCACTGGGTTAACCCGCATCATCAAAGCTGCCAGCTATTCATGGAAGGGGTTTCATGCCGCGTGGGCCAATGAAGCCGCTTTCCGTCAGGAGAGCATCGTCGCCCTCGTCGCGGTGGTCGTCGCCTGTTTCCTTGATGTCGATGCTATTACCCGCGTTCTTCTCATCGGCTCCGTGCTTCTGGTGATGATAGTGGAAATTCTCAATAGTGCTATAGAGGCCGTCGTTGACCGTATTGGATCGGATTTCCATGAGCTCTCTGGCCGGGCGAAAGATATGGGGTCTGCTGCTGTCCTGCTGGCGATGATAATCGCGGCAATCACCTGGGTCACGCTGTTGTGGTCGCATTTTCGATGAGCCTCGAAGAATAATTAAGTCCCTGGTTTTTTGTGCAGTTTTTGGTTCCATAATCGACTTTGACTGTATATACTCACAGCATAACTGTATATACACCCAGGGGGCGGAATGAAAGCGTTAACGACCAGGCAGCAAGAGGTGTTTGATCTCATCCGGGATCACATCAGCCAGACGGGTATGCCACCCACGCGTGCGGAAATCGCTCAGCGTCTGGGCTTCCGTTCTCCAAATGCTGCCGAGGAACACCTTAAAGCGCTCGCGCGCAAAGGCGTGATTGAGATTGTTTCAGGTGCTTCACGTGGCATCCGCCTGTTGGTGGAAGAGGAGACGGGCATTCCACTGATTGGCCGTGTCGCTGCCGGTGAACCTCTGCTGGCACAACAGCATATTGAAGGGCACTATCAGGTCGATCCTGGTATGTTTAAGCCGAGCGCGGATTTCTTGCTGCGTGTAAGCGGTATGTCAATGAAAGATATCGGCATTCTCGACGGTGACCTACTTGCAGTGCATAAAACGCAGGACGTGCGCAACGGCCAGGTAGTGGTTGCGCGCATTGATGATGAAGTGACCGTCAAGCGTCTTAAGAAACAGGGTAATACCGTTCAACTGCTGCCAGAAAACAACGAATTTACCCCGATTATGGTGGATCTCCGCGAGCAGAACTTCTCTATCGAAGGGCTAGCGGTTGGCGTTATTCGCAACGGTGAATGGCTCTAACTCCTCCCTGACAGGCTGCGAAATCACCGTGGCCTGATTCACTTTTTTCTTTCCCGGTAATGTCATGTCACTGCTGAAGGCCTCAGATAGGGCATTGTGGCGTCTTGCTCTGCCAATGATTTTTTCCAACATCACTGTTCCTTTACTGGGACTGGTGGATACGGCGGTAATTGGTCATCTGGATTCGCCCGTCTATCTGGGCGGCGTGGCGATCGGCGCGACGGCGACCAGCTTCCTCTTCATGCTGCTCCTCTTCTTGCGTATGAGCACCACTGGGTTGACGGCACAGGCGTTTGGGGCGAAAGATCCCCTGCGGCTGGCTCGGGCGTTGGTTCAGCCCTTAATTCTGGCGCTGGGCGCGGGTGGGGTCATCGTTCTGCTGCGCGCGCCGCTCATCGATCTGGCGCTGACTCTTGTGGGGGGCAGTGACGCGGTACTTGAGCAGGCGCGGCGTTTTCTTGAAATTCGCTGGCTCAGCGCGCCTGCATCGCTGGCAAACCTGGTATTGCTTGGCTGGCTGCTGGGCGTGCAGTACGCCCGGGCCCCGGTCATTCTGCTGGTGGTGGGAAACCTCCTGAATATTGTTCTCGACCTCTGGCTGGTGATGGGCCTGCACATGAACGTGCGGGGGGCAGCGCTGGCGACCGCGATTGCAGAATACGGGACATTTATCTTCGGCCTGTGGATGGTATGGCGCGTTCTGTCGCTGCGTGGCATCTCCTGACGCTGCTGAGAACCGCATGGCGTGGCAATATCCGCAAGCTGTTAGCGCTTAACCGCGACATCATGCTGCGTTCTCTGCTCCTGCAGCTCTGCTTTGGCGCCCTGACGGTCTTTGGGGCGCGTCTCGGGCCGGAGATTGTCGCGGTGAACGCGGTGTTGATGACGCTGTTGACCTTTACCGCCTATGCGCTGGATGGCTTTGCCTATGCCGTTGAAGCGCATTCCGGGCAGGCCTATGGCGCGCGCGAAAGCGGCCAGCTTCGCGAGGTCTGGCGGGCCGCGTGTCGTCAGGCAGGCTTTGTGGCCGTGGGTTTTGCGCTCATTTATGCCCTGTTCGGCGAGCATCTTATTGCGCTACTTACCACCCTGCCGGCTCTTCGCGAACTGGCGAGCCATTACCTTATCTGGCAGGTCATCTTACCGGTGGTGGGTGTCTGGTGTTATTTGCTGGACGGTATGTTCATTGGCGCAACGCGAGGCGCAGAGATGCGTAACAGCATGGCAGTCGCCGCGGTTGGGTTCGCCGTAACGCTGCTGACGCTCCCCTGGCTGGGTAATCATGGGTTATGGCTGGCGCTGGCGGTGTTTCTCTTATTGCGCGGCCTGTCATTGGCATTCATCTGGCATCGCCACTGGCGTAACAATACCTGGTTTCCATTTCGCCCCGATATACCGCGACGGTAAAAGATTCCGAATATGAAAACAGCTTCCGAATCCTTAACTACAATGATAATCACGTCCAGCAGAAAAGAACGCAGCGGACGATTCTCTTAGACGCTTAACACGAGGACACGATTATGAATAAAGACGAAATCGGCGGCAACTGGAAGCAATTCAAAGGTAAAGCGAAAGAACAGTGGGGTAAACTGACAGATGACGATATGACCGTTATCGAAGGTAAACGCGATCAGCTTGTCGGTAAAATCCAGGAACGTTACGGTTACGAGAAAGATAAAGCCGAAACCGAAGTAAAAGACTGGGAAACCCGTAACGATTACCGCTGGTAATTGCCTACTATTCCCGAGGGCGGCCACAGGCCGCCTTTTCTTTTATTTGGTGTTAACGCGGTTTTCTCTTCACCTGGACTGAATGGTCGTGTTGACACGCATCCTGATGATTGCAGGATTCCACCTCAACGCACGCTGAACACAACCCGTGCGCTTCAATAACGTTATGACGCAGAGCAAAGCCCATTTGCGCTGCCAGCGTATGCATAATGTCTTCAACGCCTTCCGCGCACTCTTCCTTCACTACGCCACAGCGGTCGCAGATAAACATGGCTGACGTGTGGGTAGGTTGATCAAAAAGATGGCACAGTACGTAGCTGTTTGTCGATTCAACCTTATGCACAAATCCCTGTTCCAGCAAAAAGTCCAGCGCACGATAAACCGTAGGCGGTTTAGCCTGAGGCTCGCTCTCACGCAGCAGGTCGAGTAGGTCATATGCGCTGATAGCACCCCGCTGCAGGCTCATCAGGCGCAAGGCCTCAAGGCGCTGCGGAGTCAGGCGCACATTGCGTTGCGCACATAGCTTTTCTGCCTGTGCTAACAGCTCTTTTGTGGACTTATCCATTAAGCACCTCGGATGTTTAGGATGGAAAACCGTCACTTTATCATGTTCTGATCAAAACACCGAGATCCGCCAGGCTGTCCGGAAGACTGGATTAATGGCTATTTGTGGAAAACTCGGGCCGGGAGATAGCGTGGCTTTCCCAGCCGAAACCAGCGTCTGCTATACCTTCATTAATAACACCGATGAAGAAGTCGGGTTACTGGTGGTGGGGGGAGGCGAATAAAAAGTACAGCCGTATCTATTATTCTTTGAACCCCGTGTATGTCGCAATGCGCGAGGATCGCCGGGAAGATCTTCCTCCTCAATTTTTTGGGCCGCACGATGGAAAACCTGGGCGAAAATAATTTCCTCTTCTATAAATATTGAGGGCCGTCACAAATTACAACAGGCCTGAGCAGGATTTAACTTAAGGAAATAGCGGGTCTTTTTGTACTTATTCACAGCAATAGTTCGCACCTGTTTAAGTGATAACAGACAGGGGTTATTTAATAACAGACTATAAGACGAGCATACTGTGAAAAAACATTTTAAATTTTCGGTGGTTAGCATCGCTGTTTCCGTGTTTATGGCAAATCAGGCGGGAGCAGCCAATACCTGGACAGAGGCGCGTAGCGACGCAATGGGTGGCACGGGCGTGGCGGCAGGCAGTTACGGCAGCGGGGCGTTAATCAACCCCGCATTGCTGGCCAAGGCAAAACCTGAGGATGATGTCACCGTGATCCTGCCATCCGTTGGGGCGCAGATTACGGATAAAGACAATCTTCAGGACGAGATTGACAAGATTAACGACAAAATTAATCACTACCAGGATGTGATTGATAATCTTACCCCCATTGAGATCATCACCAATCCGGCAGGCTCAATTAACCAGTTTCAGGGCGCAGCGAAAGATCTCGCCGATGAGCTGGACTTTTTAAAAGGCAAAACGGCACGCGCTTCTGCAGGGGCAGGTATTGCTGTGAGCATTCCTAATGATGTGCTCTCCGTAGCCTTTATGGCAAAAGGTTATGCCCACGGCCGTGTCAGCTCTTCTATTGATCAACAGGACATTGATTACCTTCGCGGTATTCAAGGATCTGAAGGGGTTGCGGTAACGGAAGCACTGAAAGCGGCGTTAGGCGGTACCGATGAGATTACGCGAAACCTGAACTCAACGGCGTCAGGCCGGGCGGCTATTGTGTCCGACTACGGTATTGCTGTTGCGCGTCAGTTCGACCTTGGCGGTGTTCCTGTGTCCGTTGGCGTCACGCCCAAACTACAGAAATCCTGGATTTATAACTACACCACGTCCATTTACGATTATGACAGCAGCAACTGGAATGACAGCCGCTATCGTACAGACGACACGGGCTTTAACGTCGATGCTGGTATCGCAGCTGATTTCGGTGAGCACTGGACGCTAGGGGTGAGCGGACAAAACCTGATGTCGCGCGATATCGATACCAAAGATATCCGCATCCGCAATGGGCGCACGGGGGAAGTGGTGAGTTACAAGGATACCTACCAGATCCGTCCGCTGGTGACGGTCGGTGCCGCCTGGCATAACGATCTGGTCACTCTGACCGCTGATGGCGATTTGACGGAAACGAAAGGCTTCAAGAGCGAAGATACTTCGCAGTACGTTGGCGTAGGTGCTGAAGTTACGCCGCTGAGCTGGCTGGCCGTGCGTGCCGGTTATCGTGCCGACGTAAAAGGTAATGATAGCAACGTCTTTACGGGCGGTGTCGGCTTTGCGCCGTTTAACAGGGTGCATGTTGACCTGATGGGCCTGTACGGTGAAGACGAAACCTGGGGCGCAGGGGCACAGTTAAGCCTGACGTTTTAAAGTAGACCGGAGGCGCTGCGTCTCCGGCTTTTCTTTGTGCTATAGTAGCGCCCCTTTTCCACCAGATGCTTAAAACTTCGCCATGTCGTCAGAATTACAGACTGCTTTTCCTGCACACCGCTTCTCCATCGCGCCGATGCTCGACTGGACGGACAGACATTGCCGCTACTTTCTGCGCCAGCTCTCCCGCCAGACGTTGCTGTACACCGAAATGGTAACTACTGGCGCGATTATTCACGGTAAGGGTGACTATCTGGCCTATAGCCAGGCAGAGCATCCGGTTGCGCTGCAGCTCGGTGGAAGCGATCCGTCCGTGCTGGCGCAGTGTGCAAAGCTGGCCGAAGAGCGCGGTTATGACGAGATTAACCTGAACGTCGGCTGTCCCTCCGATCGCGTGCAAAACGGCATGTTCGGCGCTTGTCTGATGGGTAACGCCCAACTGGTGGCGGATTGCGTCAAGGCGATGCGCGACGTGGTCTCCATTCCGGTTACGGTCAAAACCCGTATTGGTATCGACGACCAGGACAGCTACCCATTCCTGTGTGATTTCATCACCACGGTAGCCGGGAAAGGCGAGTGCGAGATGTTCATTATCCATGCCCGTAAAGCCTGGCTTTCTGGTTTGAGTCCGAAAGAAAACCGTGAGATCCCACCGCTGGATTACCCGCGTGTGTATCAACTTAAACGTGATTTCCCGCACCTGACCCTGTCGATCAACGGCGGCATTAAATCGCTGGACGAGGCCAAAGCGCATCTGGACCATATGGATGGCGTGATGATCGGGCGTGAGGCCTATCAGAACCCGGGTATTCTGGCGACGGTCGATCGTGAAATCTTTGGTGTAGAAAGCGCCCGGACCTGTCCGGTTGCGGTGGTGCGTGCCATGTATCCCTACATCGAGCGTGAGCTGAGTAACGGGACCTACCTTGGCCACATCACTCGTCATATGCTGGGGCTGTTCCAGGGCATTCCGGGCGCACGGCAGTGGCGACGCTACCTGAGCGAGAATGCCCATAAAGCGGGTGCGGATATCAATGTGTTAGAACACGCCCTACGTCTGGTAGCGGATAAGCAATAAATTACGCTAAAAGATAGTCAAATTCACCACGCCTCGCACAAATGTGTGGGACGTTATTGTTTAAAAACAATGCGTTAATTTTGGCATGATTCTTGTAATACTATGTGCATCATTCGGGAACTCGTGGGAGAGAACCATGCTGGAACTACTTTTTGTGATTGGCTTTTTTGTCATGCTATTGGTCACGGGTGTTTCGCTGCTCGGTATTTTGGCGGCGCTGGTTGTTGCGACGGCGGTAATGTTTGTGGGAGGACTCTTTGTCCTGACGATAAAACTGTTGCCTTGGCTGCTTCTGGCGATTGCGGTTGTGTGGGTGGTACGGGCAATTAAATCTCCAAAAGTGCCCCAATATCAGCGCAATAACCGCTTTCGTTACTAAGGTTTGCGGGGTTCGTCACATAGTTGTAACTTTTCCGTCAGCATTGCTTAGAACAGAATAGGATTTACTTATCGAATCTGTCACTATGAATGCCGCTAAAGAATTCATCGAGCTGTACCCTACATACAGCCGAACAAAAAAAGAAAGGGCTTCCCTCGGGAAGCCCAATTTCTTTTCCCCGTCATAATTCACGTCGCAGACGCGTTGGCTGCGTTCATTCACCCCAGTCACTTTCCCGGGGGTTCAATCCCTTGCCGGCTTCCTGTGCCAAGAATTATTGTGGGGAAAATGGAATGAGCAGGCTTGACCCTTGTGTTGCCCGGCTCTCCAGCACCTCATGCGCGCGCCGGGCATCCGTCAGCGCGTATTTCTGCTCATCTGCAACATCCACCTTAATCACCCCGCTGGCGATCAGCGAAAACAGTTCATTGCTGGCTTCGATCAGCTCTTCACGGTTGGTGATGTAGCCCTGAAGAGAAGGACGAGTGGCATACAGCGACCCTTTCTGATTCAGAATGCCGAGGTTAACGCCGGTCACGGCGCCTGATGAATTGCCAAAACTCACCATCAGGCCGCGGCGTTGCAGGCAGTCCAGAGAGGCTTCCCAGGTATCTTTACCTACCGAGTCATACACCACGCGCACTTTTTTGCCGCCGGTTATCTCTTTTAACCGCTCAACCACGCTCTCTTCTCGGTAATTGATCACCTGCCATGCGCCAGCCTGCAGGGCGCGTTGCGCTTTTTGCGCACTGCCCACCGTGCCGATGAGTTTTGCGCCCAACGCTTTTGCCCATTGGCAGGCTATCAGCCCTACGCCGCCGGCGGCGGCATGAAACAGGAATGGCTCGTCGGGTTTGATTTCATAGGTTTTGCGCAGCAGGTAATAAACCGTCAACCCTTTCAGGAACGATGCTGCAGCTTGTTCAAATGAAATGGCGTTGGGTAAAAGGGCCACTTTGTCGGCCGGGACGTTATGAACTGAACTGTAAGCGCCGAGCGGAGATTGCGCGTACACTACCCGGTCACCTTCTTTAATCTCTTTTACACCGCGGCCCACCTTAATTACCACCCCCGCGGCTTCGGTTCCCAGGCCGCTCGGCATTGACGGCGGCGGATACAGCCCGCTGCGAATGTAGGTATCGATGTAGTTGATGCCGATGGCTTTATTTTCAACCTGAACGTCGGTTTCACCTGGTTCTGCGGGGGCGAACTCCACCGCTTTCAGTACCTCAGGTCCACCATGTTTCTGGAACTCAATGCGCGTTGCCATGCTCCCTCCGTAAGAAAAATATGGTAATCTTTCGACCCACTCTTTATCTCGGTAACTCCATTCACTATGGCAGGAAACAAACCCTTCAACAAACAGACTGAACCCCGCGAGCGTGATTTCCAGGTCGCCGGGTTAAAAGTCCCGCCGCACTCGATTGAAGCGGAACAGTCGGTGTTGGGCGGTTTAATGCTGGATAACGAACGCTGGGATGATGTCGCCGAGCGCGTTGTCTCTGAAGATTTCTATACCCGTCCGCACCGTCATATCTTTACAGAAATGGCGCGTCTGCAGGAATCGGGCAGCCCGATTGACCTGATTACGCTCGCAGAATCGCTGGAGCGGTTGGGGCAACTGGACAGCGTCGGCGGGTTTGCTTACCTGGCAGAACTCTCGAAAAACACGCCAAGCGCGGCAAATATTAGCGCCTACGCCGATATCGTGCGTGAACGTGCCGTTGTACGTGAGATGATCTCTGTTGCCAACGAGATCGCCGAGGCCGGTTTTGACCCCCAGGGGCGCACCAGCGAAGATCTTCTCGATCTTGCTGAGTCACGCGTATTTAAAATCGCCGAAAGCCGCGCCAATAAAGACGAAGGGCCGAAAAACATTGCCGATGTCCTCGATGCCACCGTCGCGCGTATCGAACAGCTTTTCCAGCAGCCGCACGATGGTGTAACCGGCGTAAATACCGGCTATGACGATCTCAACAAGAAAACCGCTGGCCTGCAGCCCTCGGATTTGATCATCGTTGCGGCGCGTCCGTCGATGGGCAAAACGACATTTGCGATGAACCTCGTCGAAAATGCGGCGATGTTGCAGGATAAACCGGTTTTAATTTTCAGTCTTGAAATGCCATCAGAACAGATCATGATGCGTTCTCTGGCGTCGCTGTCGCGCGTGGATCAAACCCGTATTCGTACCGGACAGCTCGACGACGAGGACTGGGCGCGGATCTCCGGTACGATGGGCATTCTGCTGGAAAAGCGAAACATCTATATTGATGACTCCTCCGGCCTGACGCCAACGGAAGTGCGTTCCCGCGCGCGCCGTATCGCCCGTGAGCATGACGGCATCGGCCTTATCATGATCGACTACCTTCAGCTGATGCGTGTACCGTCGCTTTCTGACAACCGTACGCTGGAAATTGCCGAGATTTCCCGCTCACTTAAAGCGTTAGCCAAAGAGCTACAGGTGCCGGTGGTGGCGCTCTCGCAGCTTAACCGCTCCCTTGAACAGCGCGCCGACAAACGCCCGGTCAATTCCGACCTGCGTGAATCGGGATCTATTGAGCAGGATGCCGACTTAATCATGTTTATTTACCGTGACGAGGTTTATCACGAAAACAGCGACCTGAAAGGGATCGCTGAAATCATTATTGGTAAGCAACGTAACGGCCCCATCGGCACGGTACGTCTGACCTTTAACGGACAGTGGTCGCGTTTCGACAACTATGCCGGTCCACAATATGATGATGAGTAATTTCTAAGGAATTTAAATGCAAGCGGCAACTGTTGTGATTAACCGCCGCGCTCTGCGACACAACCTGCAACGTTTGCGTGAACTGGCGCCTGCCAGCAAGCTCGTTGCAGTCGTGAAAGCGAACGCTTACGGACACGGTCTTATTGAGACCGCGCGAACGCTCCCCGATGCCGATGCCTTTGGCGTCGCCCGTCTTGAAGAGGCTCTCCACCTGCGTGCAGGGGGGGTCACTCATCCGATTTTGCTCCTCGAAGGCTTTTTTGAAGCCACAGACTTGCAGACCATCGCGCGCCAGCATTTGCACACGGCAGTACATAACGAAGAACAACTTGCCGCCCTCGAAGGTGCCGAGCTGAGTGAACCCGTTACCGTCTGGATGAAGCTCGACACCGGCATGCACCGCCTGGGCGTGCGCCCGGAAAACGCCGGGGCCTTTTATCAGCGTCTGTGTCAGTGCAAAAATGTGCGCCAGCCGGTGAATATCGTCAGCCACTTTGCGCGTGCCGATGAGCCCGAGTGCGGCGCGACCGAGCAGCAGCTTGCTATCTTTAATGCGTTTTGCGAAGGCAAGCAAGGTATGCGCTCTATTGCGGCCTCCGGTGGTATTCTGCTCTGGCCGCAGTCCCACTATGACTGGGTGCGTCCGGGCATTATCCTCTACGGTGTATCGCCGCTGGAGGGTAATCCCTGGGGGCCGGATTTTGGTTTCCAGCCGGTGATGTCCCTTGTCTCTACCCTGATTGCAGTGCGCGAGCACAAAGCGGGCGAGCCGGTAGGTTACGGCGGGACCTGGACAAGCGCACGGGATACGCGGCTGGGCGTGGTCGCCGTGGGCTATGGTGATGGCTATCCTCGCGCCGCGCCAACCGGCACACCGGTGCTGGTGAATGGCCGCGAAGTTAACATTGTCGGCCGGGTGGCGATGGACATGATTTGTGTGGACCTGGGGCCGGAGGCGCATGACAAAGCAGGCGATGACGTGGTGTTGTGGGGAGAAGGACTGCCGGTCGAACGCATTGCGGAAATAACTAAAGTAAGTGCTTACGAACTGATCACCCGTCTGACGTCGCGGGTTGCCATGAAATACACCGACTAACTAAACGAGCGGCAAGGCGTTAACTGCCGCTCGCCTCCCTTCACGCCGCGCTCAGCCATTAACTCTTTCAGATTGCACAGGCTCAGGGGCAGGCGAGGAACCCGCGGGCACACGGGGCAATAATGTCGGCGGAATAATTTAAGCGTTAAAAGGATTTTTGAGACAGGGGCATGGTCAGGCAACGTTGCGAAAAAACAGTATGGTACCTGACCACTTTTTATTGCGGCAGAACCTAATGAACGCCTTATCCAGCTTACTCTTTAACAAAAAACCAGGAGCTGACAAGAACGGAAATAAATTCCTCGATTATTCTTTCTCTTTTTTTTAAAAAGTATATTTTTATTTCTATCTTAACGCTATGCTGATTGATGACGAGCGGACATAAAATAATGTTATTTAATTTGCAGTCTGTTGGTTTCAATGACTGACTGGAAATTAGGCCGATAACTTCTCCGCGTTCTATGGAGGATAAGTGGTTTTTAATTTCAGGTGTAATAATCACTTCAGCCTCATCAATATCCTCAAGGTTTTTTTTCAACTCCTGACGCCAGTTTATATCTGTTCTGTCCAGAATGTTTAGTAGCGTAGCGGGTATAATGATAGACTTTTGTGACAATGGTTTTATTTTGGGCTTTACTATATTTATGGTGGCTGTTTTATATGAGGCTATAGCAATCTCGCTCTTATCATATTGCAATTCCTTATTGGATATAATGATGTCTAGCTCTCCTGATAATAATTCCTGGGTTATTTCATTATTAAAATCCCTATATATCAATTGACTTATAACTCTCAACTGAGAGTGTGTCAGGTTAGATAAACAGTCATGCAAGCAATGCTCAATCGATATGCTATAACCATGACTGGAGCGCGCTGGTTTATTTGCAGGGGTAAACTTATTCATAAAGTGATTTTCTAACAGGGTTAATTCATCATAGTAGCGGGAGATAGCATCATAGAGTTCCTTTCCCTCATGCGTAAGATCAACACCGTCACGTCCGCGAAGAAAGAGATTACAGCCAAGCCTTTCCTCAAGAATTTTGATTCTTCTTGAGAGTGGTGACTTGGTAATGTAGAGTTGCTCAGCACCACTCTTCAACGACTTGTTGCGGGTTGTAACTATGAATGATCGTAATAAGTTTGAAACAAACACGGCATATCCCCTTTTAATTAAATGGGTATTGGAATGATAAAGGTTTATTGAAAATAATTGAATCTTTAATCATTATGCAAGATTTAAAAACGTTTTTAGCGAGAGGGGAGCGAGCAGGCTGCATATAGCAACAAGTGATATTTCAGGGACGATATACGCTGCACCCGACTCTAAGTAGTGAAGCAAGGATTACTGAAAAATATGACTTTTATTTGTGGATGAAACGTTTTATATAATAAATGAGCATTCCCGGTGGTCAATGTTTATGCTGCACTGCACATTTGCGCAATACAGGTCGAAGATGATTTTATTGGTTAAACTAATAATCTCGTGGCGTTATTGCCATGAGAGAGGATTGTATGGTGACATTATATTTATTAAAGATGACCGGGATAACCGGCCATCTTGATTTTCTTATTATTAAAACATTCGTATAATTATATTGCGCGCCACAGTGTCTCGGAGTCGGCACCGCCAGGTGACCAGTCATAAACATGAGCGGTGTGGGTCTGCAGGCAAATCCAGTTCCGACCGCGGTAGCTTACCCGGGTTCCTACTGGATAGGTTGTATTAAGTTTCCACTCCGGGTAATCTCCCTCGCCCGGACCAGGGCCTGGGTCCGAACCTGCCAGGGTAGTGGCGCTCAGGGTATTACTCGCTGCTGAACGCCGTCCGTATGCATCCTCCGCGATAACATGGTAATTATATGTAGTACTGTACTGCAACCCGGTATCCTGGAACGAAAGCTGTGAAGCCGGAACACGGGTTATCTCGACGTTATTACGGAAGATCAAATAGGCAGCCAGCGTACTTGACGTTGTCGATGAAGGTCCCCACATCAGGCTTACGCTATTTTCAGAGACACCCATACTGTGCAAATTTGTCGGAGGAGTTGGTTTCGTCTGATTGCCGCCGCTGGGTAATGTTTCTACCGACAGAGATGAACTCCGGGCAGACTCCTTAATCGCAGTGACGGAATACTGGAACCTTGTATTCGCCGGTAAACTTGAATCTGTCCAGCTCAATCCACTGGTCGTGGCATGGTACGTACCGTTACGATAAATCTTATAGTAAGAGACATTCGCAGAGGATGCGTTCCAGGCAAGCGATACCGAACTGGCAGTGACATTCACTACGCGCAGATTATGCGGCGGCAGCGGGCAAAGACAGTCGCCATTGCCGCCGTCTCCACCACCGTCTTCACCGCCGTCTCCACCACCGCCTTCACCACCGTCTCCACCACCGCCTTCACCCACAAAGTTCAGATCAATAACCTGGTAGAAAGCATTGCCGGTATCGGCGACTTCCCAGACGGCCAGAATGACATGGTAACCGCTGCGTTCCGGTAATATAACATCATGCACCGTGGGTTGCGGCGGAGTTAATGCTGTACCATGACTCCAGAAAGGTTGTTCAGTTAGTTCAACCTGATAAAAAGGCTTGTCTTCAAACTGGGCGCGGCTAAGAGGCAGATTTGGATTCCAGTTCGGTCGCGTAATAAAATAGTTCCAGCGCCGGGTTAAGTGCGTGGCAGAATAAAACCAAGAAATCGTTAAGACGTCTGATGATAGCACATCATGTTTTTGCCAGTGAGTACCCGGCGCGTCCAAAAATTCACCATTTCCCTGGTTCGCACTGCCAATTTTGCCATCAGGCGGCGGTAATGCGTTAGCCTGATCCTGGGGTGCTATAGGATCACGAAGGCCCGAATTAAATGCAGGGAAAAATTTACCCGCCTCACGCTGGTTAAGCTGGCCTGTATCGAGCTGCCCGGCTTGCCAGGCAAAATATGCCCGTGATGCCGGGGAGAAAACATGGCCATGGAATGGGGTAACATTTGATTGCTTATCCTTGGAGATAATAGTTGGTGAACGGTATGTCATAATATTATTCCTTATAGCATTGAACAATTAATGAATGATTAATTTGGAACCTTTGCGAGTAACTCGTTTAATAGGCTGTTTTTTGTTTTTCCTACCTCCATTAGCTCATGTTGTCTGACGTCATTTGATAGATAATTGAAACTTTAGTGCAGTATTACGTGGCTTCCACCTTACATCCCTGAGGCGTGTTTTAATGATTTTTCTTTTATCTTTTATGAAGAAAATGTTCTTTCAATTATCAAGTGAAATAAATGAAAACATTGTCGGTAAGTATTGTCAGTATTCGCAACATTACAAATTCAAATATTGGAATCGTAGGTGTTAAAAATTAGCACTGTGATGTTTCTTTCTTTATAATTGCTAAAAATCAGATGGTTGAAGTTTGTTAAAGGAGGAGGCACATTTAAAGACAATATTGTTTTTCGTTTGAAAGTAGGGCTCTGTCGCTTCAAACCTCGCCAGATAACTGGTTGTCTTTATGAGATGCTACCCAATCATGCCTTTGCTCAAAAACCTCTAAGCGCTGGCATTATCCCATCGATGTTATTGCTAAAGTGTCTGCTGATACCTCGCCTGTCCCCTGAGCTTGTGCAATCCGGAAGAGGTAATGGCTGAGCATGGTATCATTGTTGACTATTCCACCAGCACCGGTGGGTTAATCGTATGGAGCCACTTCTGGATAAGGCCTCCAGAAGCAAAGGCATGATCGGGTAGCATCTCAAACAGACAGCATCTTATCTGACGAGGTTTTATGCGGCAGAGTCCGCTCTCTCCCTATCCGACCAAAAAATGAGCGTTTTTGTATTGCTTAAATATATATTTCTGTCCAATGACATATGACAAATGCGGTTTTCTCAATTTGTTTTTAAGACTCATACTTATAACGGCTTAAGAAAGTGGTGTCGTTTTGATGGAAAAATAAACTTATTGAGGTTATTTCAGTTATGAACATTTTGATGATTGATGAATTGCCGTTATATATTCACGGCATGAAGGTTGAGCTCCAAAGGATAATGCCTGAAAGTCAGGTTATAGACGCTAATAATTTTGATCAAGCATGCGCTTTACTGTCAAATGAGAGTGTTGACCTGATACTACTCGATGGTGATATGGAATGCGCCCCATTGCTCCCCCTGCTCAGCAGGGAGTACCCACGAATACCGGTGGTACTGATGTTAAGGAAAGTGACAGGGAAGGTGTTTAGCTTCTATCTTAAACAAAACATTAAAGGGGTACTAACCCGGGATCAGCCAGTGGATAAAATTAGTCAAATACTGAAGATGGTTGATGCCGGGATCATCTGTTTTCCTGAGCAGATTGCCCTGTCGATGGATAAAAAGGATAGCGACGATACCGTGAGTCAGTTGAGTCATCGGCAGCAGGAGGTTCTGGAGTTGCTCGCGAAAGGCGGTACCAATAAGCAAATCGGCCGCCAGTTGAATATCAGCGCCGGAACCGTGAAAGTTCATCTGGAATCTATTTTTAATCGTTTACAGGTTAATAATCGAACTCAGGCAGCCAGGCTTTACTTTAGTTATATTAATAATCACGTAATTTCTGAATAATATATTGCACTTTACTTCACACAGAAACTATTTTATAGCCTTTGCTTAATAATGGCGCGAAAGGTTTTCACCGTTTCGCGCCATCGTATTATTTAATTTTAAAGATAAAATAGCCGAAAATGATCAAAAGTGTACCGAAGTCTTGTAATAACCAAAAAGGAATGCTATTAGTAACATTATCAACACCGGTAAACAAAAAATGAATGTTCATTCCGCTCTGCGCAAATAATCCGAACGCAATGGCCGCCAGACCAAACTTGTAGATAAAATGCAGGGGGGTTATTTTGCGGCTGTATGCACAAAAAAGAATAATAAATGACGTAGACATATCGACCATAATGGTGAAAAACAGCATCCACCCATCCAGGACGCTATTCATATTAATCTCCGCTTTGTTTACGACTGGTGGAGCCTGCGGCGGATGACCTTTCACGGCTAACACGTTTTTTCAGCTCTCCGGCAACGTCAAAAATGTCCTTTTGTTCGTGGCGGCGGAAAAAATTCGCCAGCCAGACAATTAACCCGTTGCTTATCGCGCCAACGATATAACCCAGCCCCAGAGTCGCGTCCGCTTCATTTAAGTCGATTTTCAGCCACCGTGCGGTAAAGCCGCCGAGAGCAAAGGCGGCACACATGCTGATACTGCCGATGATAACCCCGGCGATAAAACGACTATGCTGCTGAAGTTTTCGCGGCTGCCAAAAGAAAGAGACGCTGACGCCGCCAAAGAGACCGGCAACGGCAAGGAGCCCTTCGTTAATCAGGGTAGGGGTGAGAAAACTGTTCATTATAACTCCTTAGTAACCGGCTCCACGTCTTAGCGGGCGTGGAGCCGTAGGGTTACTGGCAGGGGGTAACTTCAACAAAATGTTGATAGTTATCCGGTGTGAAAAAACGCTGTTGGCCTGAGAGGGTATAGACCAGCCGTTTAGGGCTTCGGTAACCGCGCGAGACGTCTACATCAGCGCTGTACCACTTCACGCTGGCGGGCAATGTCTTGTGCTGATACGCATCGCCGCCAATCCACTTATTGTGGGTAGGTTTTAAGCCCCACAGCGTCTCTGAGTCAGAACCCGACCAGCCGAGACGTTTTGCTTCCTCGCTGGTGATATATTTCGCCGGCAGACGGCCCGTTGTATTGAGCGTTCTTAGCGTTGCGCTGAAATCCGCCACATTATTAATACCGGGTGAGCCGTTATTGTTTAGAAATGTGTTGATCTCATTCACTTCTTTTTCGCAGGTCACCGTTTCGGCAGCAGTGCTGAAATGGCTGAATAGTGCCATGCATAAAACGAGTGAACCGGTCCGAATTGCTTTTTTCATCTTTATTTCCTTGCTTATTTATCGGGTCAACTAAGAAACAGTTTCATTTCAGCTTCGCGACGACGCGTAAGCCCTGGCAGAATTTTACCGCCAGCTTTATTCCAGCTTTTGAATTGCAGTGCGGCGCCCTGAATATCACCAGCGTTGAGTTTTTTTAGCAGGGTTGATTTTTTGAGATTGCCGGTTCCCACGTTGAAGGCAAGCGAGACCAGCGCGTCAAACTGATTTTGCGTAACCGTCACGCCGACCATTTTCTCTACCCCCTGTTCTGTTCTACGCAGGTCTTTGCGAAGCAGGTTTTTAGCCTCGCCGGTTGTGATTTTAATGAGTTTTTCCATCTCCTTTGTCAGGATTAAATGGCCGTAGCCAATGGTCCATAAACCGACGGCATCGCGATAACGTTCCAGCTTTAGCCCTTCAAACTGGCAAATCAGCTGTACGCCTTTATCGCCGGTACTATTTGGTTGTTTATTCATTACGGCGTCTCCTCTGCTTTCGGAAGGGGAATGACTTTATTGGTGTATTCATCAATTAAACGCATTACGCTTTCTGGCGGTTCGAGTGCGGTAAATTGCATTTCCACATCAATGTGGCGACTGTCACGCCCACCCTGGGTTTCGCTGGAAGGGGAAAGGCTGACGTGAAAGCGGCCAAATTCGTTCTCGCCTGATTGTCGGGAAGGGGCCTGCATCCCTTCAGAGCGAATTGTCAGATTGACCTTCATCTTTTCCAGCATCAGCCCGCGCGGTGTCGACATCGCGACGAGCGGGAGATCAAAGTAGTGCTTTTCATCCAGCGTCAGCTGTACGGTGCGGGGGATTAACGAACCGTCATCGGCCGGTTCGAAAAAGGGATCCAGCGCCTTCATATATTGCTGAGCGATGAGTTCGTTCGCGGCCGTTGCCGCGTATTGCATACCACGCGTGATATCCTCAAGCGAAATGGGGACACCGGGAATATTGGCTGGAGGGGGCGAGTTTCCCTGCTCCGGAGGCGGTGCATCCGTGGCCTCGTTGCCCGTCTTGTTTTCGGGCTCTTCGTCCTTCCCGCCGCGTAGCCATGTTTTGAAAGACATAATTCGCTCCTGAAAAAGGGCCACCACCGGCGGCCCATCGGTTACTTAATCGCACTGAAATCGCGGCGAGAAACGTTATTGCGCGGCGACAGGCTTGGTTTTGGCGTTGGTGAGGAAATCAATAACGCGTTGTAGCGCTTCAGGTGGCTCCTGGCGTTTAATCTGGGTATGAATGGAGTATTTAGCTCGTGTATCGGTCGAACGGGTCTGTTCGGATTTATGCGATACTTTACCGGTCATTTTTGCTTTGAATACGCCCCAACCGACGGAGGCTTCAACAGAGGCTTCCGCTTCGGTGCTGCTTGAGCTGGCTTCGCTCTGGCTGACCTCAAGTTCAAAATCGATCGTCCCTTCTTCAATACAAATGATGGGATGGGTAACCGCCGCCAGCAGCGGAATGCTCATTTTGCGGGTGACACTGCCTTTATTGACACCCTGTTCATCTACCACCGTTTCGTCGTAGTCAAACTCGATAGCGACGGCCTTGCCATCTTTAATACAGACCGAGAGCAGGAAGTCGGTATAAGACTTGCTTGCCTGGACCTGCGCTTTGATCATTGCCTGCAGCGGGCCGCCGATCATGTGTTCCAGCGGCAGGGCATTAATGACTGAACCAATAAATTGTGAATCCATAATGAGAACTCCTTGAGTGAATGAATGCGCGTTTGCGCAGGACTCACATTACGGGAGTAGGAAAGAGGACAATATTGGGTAAATGACAGGGCGGGAGGATGCAAAAAACCTATGCCAATCGCAGGATAATCTGAAGGGGTGGTGTTACGTCCTCTTCCGGTTTATTGTTGAAATCCCTGCCTTATCGAATTCCGGAGAATCATCGCGTGTTTCAGAAAGTAGACGCCTACGCCGGCGACCCTATTCTCTCCTTAATGGAGCGTTTCAAAGAAGATCCTCGCAGCGACAAAGTGAATCTGAGTATCGGTCTGTATTACAACCATGATGGCTTAATTCCGCAGTTGCGGGCCGTGGCCGAGGCTGAAGCACGCCTTAACGCGGCGCCTCACGGCGCCTCGCTTTATTTGCCGATGGAAGGGTTAAACACGTACCGAAATACCATCGCCCCCCTGCTGTTCGGGGCCGATCACGCGGTGCTGGCGCAAAAACGCGTGGCGACTATCCAGACACTGGGCGGTTCAGGGGCGCTGAAAGTCGGCGCGGACTTCCTGAAAAAGTATTTTCCGGATTCTGGCGTGTGGGTTAGTGACCCAACGTGGGAAAACCACGTCGCCATTTTCGAGGGCGCAGGTTTTGAGGTGTCGACTTATCCGTGGTTCGACAGCGAAACCAACGGCGTGCGCGTGGACGCGCTGCTGGAAGAATTGGACACCCTGCCTGAGCGCAGTATTATTCTGCTGCACCCGTGCTGCCATAACCCAACCGGAGCAGATCTAACGAATGCCCAGTGGGATGCTGTCATTGAGGTGCTGAAGGCACGTAATCTGATCCCATTCCTTGATATCGCCTATCAGGGCTTTGGTGCGGGTATGGAAGAAGACGCCTACGCCATCCGCGCGATTGCCCACGCCGGGTTGCCTGCGCTGATCAGTAACTCGTTCTCTAAAATCTTCTCCCTGTACGGCGAGCGCGTGGGCGGTTTGTCCGTGGTATGCGAAGACGCAGAAGCCGCGGGCCGCGTGTTGGGACAGCTGAAAGCCGCGGTTCGGCGCATCTACTCCAGCCCACCCGCCTTTGGCGCGCAGGTGGTGGCGACGGTTCTCGGCGATGAGCAGTTGAAAGCGAGCTGGCTTGCCGAAGTGGACACAATGCGTAACCGCATCCAGGCAATGCGTCAGGCACTGGTTAATGTCCTGAAAGAGGCTGCTCCCGGGCATAACGTCGATTACCTGCTAAAACAGCGCGGTATGTTCAGCTACACTGGTCTCAGCGCCGCTCAGGTCGATCGGCTGCGCGATGAGTTTGGTGTGTACCTGATCGCCAGCGGCCGTATGTGCGTGGCGGGCTTGAATGCAAACAACGTACAGCGCGTGGCAAAGGCCTTTGCTGCTGTAATGTGAGTGCTCACTTACATTTACCCTCTTCCTGTGGGAGAGGTCGAATAGCCTTTTGTTCAATCGCTCAAGTTAAAACGATAATAAACTGAATATAAAGGAAAAATATGCGCAAGACCCTACTGGCGCTCAGCGCCGCCTGCTTATTGTTTTCGCTTAACAGCGCCGTCGTCGCTAAGGCGTCTGCACCAACGCCGCTCTATACCGGCACTTCCGCCGCGATTCTTGCCGAACAGGCTCCCATTCACTGGGTTTCGGTGGCACAGATCGAAAACAGCCTGATGGGCCGTCCGCCCCAGGCGGTGGGATTTGATATCGACGATACCGTGCTGTTCTCAAGTCCGGGCTTCTGGCGTGGTAAGAAAACCTTCTCGCCGGACAGCGAAGCCTATCTGAAGAACCCTGAATTCTGGGAAAAGATGAACAACGGCTGGGACGAATTCAGCATCCCGAAAGAGGTGGCTCGCGCACTGATCGCCATGCACGTTAAACGCGGGGACAGTATTTATTTTGTGACCGGGCGTAGCCAGACAAAAACGGAAACCGTCTCTAAAACGCTGCAGGACGATTTCCAGATCCCGGCCTCCAGCATGAATCCGGTTATTTTTGCCGGTGACAAAGAGGGGCAGAACACGAAAATCCAGTGGCTTGAACAGAAAAGCATCAAAATCTTTTACGGCGATTCGGATAACGACATCACAGCCGCTCTGGACGTAGGCGCCAGAGGGATCAGGGTATTACGTGCCTCTAACTCAACCTATCGACCGCTGCCGATGGCGGGAAAGTTTGGCGAAGAAGTGATAGTAAATTCTGAGTATTAAACCCTGCGCGGCGGTTTGAATCTTTTTTAAGCAAATCTTACCGCGGTGGGTTTTACCTTTCGCTTTCTTGCTGCACACTTAGAAAGATTGATCTTTCATTATCACGGAGCAGCCAATGTGGTATCAACAGATCCTGACATTAAGCGCTAAATCTCGTGGATTTCACCTGGTGACGGACGACGTCATCGACAAGCTACGCGACCTGGCGAGCGTCAAAACGGGTTTACTGCATCTGCTGCTTCAGCACACTTCAGCCTCTCTCACGCTAAATGAAAATTGCGATCCCAGCGTGCGGTCTGACATGGAACGCCATTTTCTCAAGGCCGTTCCGGACAACGCCACCTATGAACATGATTATGAGGGGGCGGATGATATGCCTTCGCACATTAAATCTTCTCTGCTGGGCGTTTCGCTGATGCTGCCAGTACACCATGGGCGGCTGCAGTTGGGGAGGTGGCAAGGGATCTGGCTGGGAGAGCATCGCATCCACGGTGGTCCGCGTAAAATTATCGCAACGCTCCAGGGGGAACAGAGATGACTATTTCGGAAATACTTCAGTATTGCATGAGTAAGCCAGGCGCAGAACAAAGCGTTCATAGCGACTGGAAAGCCACGCAGATCAAGGTGGGTGATGTGCTCTTTGCCATGGTCAATGAAGTCGACGGACGTCCGGCAGCGTCGCTCAAAACCAGCCCGGAATTGGCTGCTTTGTTACGCCAGCAGCATCATGACGTCCGGCCGAGCAAGCATCTCAACAAGGCGCACTGGAGCACCGTCTGGCTCGATGGCTCTCTGCCAGGTTCGCAAATTTATTATCTGGTGGATGCGTCTTATCAGCAGGCGGTTGAGCTACTGCCGGAAACGACCCGGCAGCAACTCTCCGTGTGACAATTACAGTAACGGCTTGAGGAAGCGCGCGGTGTGCGAGGCTTCGCACCCGGCAACGGTCTCTGGCGTACCGGAGACGAGGATTTCACCGCCGCCGCTCCCGCCTTCCGGGCCAAGATCGACAATCCAGTCCGCGGTCTTGATCACGTCAAGGTTGTGTTCAATCACTACAATAGTGTTGCCCTGATCGCGCAACTGGTGCAGAACCTCGAGCAACTGCTGGATGTCGGCAAAATGCAGACCGGTCGTGGGCTCATCCAGAATATACAGCGTTTGCCCCGTTCCGCGTTTAGAGAGTTCACGCGCCAGCTTCACGCGCTGGGCTTCCCCACCGGAAAGCGTGGTCGCGGACTGTCCGAGGCGAATATAGGTCAGGCCTACGTCCATAAGCGTTTGCAGCTTACGTGCCAGCGCCGGGACGGCATCAAAGAACTCGCGCGCCTCTTCGATGGTCATATCCAGCACTTCGTGGATGGTCTTGCCTTTGTACTTAATCTCCAGCGTTTCGCGGTTATAGCGTTTGCCTTTGCACTGGTCGCACGGCACGTAAATATCCGGCAGGAAGTGCATCTCAACTTTAATAACACCGTCGCCCTGACAGGCTTCGCAGCGGCCGCCGCGAACGTTAAAACTGAAACGTCCTGGCGTATATCCGCGTGAACGTGATTCCGGTACGCCGGCAAAAAGTTCACGTACAGGCGTAAATACGCCGGTATAGGTCGCCGGGTTGGAGCGTGGGGTGCGCCCAATCGGGCTTTGGTCGATATCGATAACCTTATCGAAATGTTCCAGCCCGTGGATATCACGGTACGGTGCAGGCTCTGCGAGTGTCGCACCGTTCAACTGCGTCTGAGCAAGCGGGAACAGCGTATCGTTGATAAGCGTCGATTTACCGGAACCAGAAACCCCGGTTATACAGGTAAACAGGCCTACCGGAAGCGTCAGGGTCACGTCTTTCAGGTTGTTGCCGCGTGCGCCCGTCAGCTTCAGCACTTTTTCCGGATTCGCCGCTACGCGTTGTTTCGGCACTTCAATTTTACGCTTGCCGCTCATAAACTGGCCGGTCAGGGAGTCTGGCACCGCCATAATGTCTTTCAGCGTCCCTTCCGCAACCACCTGGCCGCCGTGCACGCCAGCGCCTGGGCCGATATCGATCACGTGGTCCGCGGCGCGGATCGCATCTTCGTCGTGCTCAACCACAATCACCGTATTACCGAGGTCGCGCAGATGAACCAGCGTGCCGAGCAGACGCTCGTTGTCGCGCTGATGCAGGCCAATAGACGGCTCATCAAGCACGTACATCACGCCCACCAAGCCCGCGCCGATCTGGCTGGCCAGGCGAATACGCTGCGCTTCACCGCCGGAGAGCGTTTCTGCCGAGCGGGAAAGCGTCAGGTAGTTCAGGCCAACATTCACCAGGAACTTGAGGCGATCGCCAATCTCTTTCAGCACTTTCTCCGCGATTTGCGCACGCTGTCCGGAGAGCTTCAGGTTGTTGAAGAAATCCATCGCGTGACCGATGCTCATGTCTGAGATGGTCGGCAGCGCCGTATTTTCAACAAACACGTGGCGCGCTTCGCGACGCAGACGCGTGCCCTCACAGGTGGTGCAGGAACGGTTACTGATGAACTTCGCCAGCTCCTCGCGCACCGCGCTGGATTCCGTCTCTTTGTAGCGGCGCTCCATATTGTGCAGCACCCCTTCGAACGGGTGGCGGCGCACGGAAGTATCACCGCGATCGTTCATGTATTTGAATTCGATGTTCTCTTTACCGGAACCAAAGAGCACTACTTTGTGCACATTCTGGCTCAGGCTGGCCCACGGTGCGTCGACATCGAATTTATAGTGCTCTGCCAGCGACTTCAGCATCTGAAAGTAATAGAAGTTGCGGCGATCCCAACCGCGGATTGCGCCGCCGGCCAGCGACAGTTCCGGGTTTTGTATCACGCGGTCCGGGTCAAAATACTGCTGAACGCCCAGACCGTCACACGTCGGGCACGCCCCTGCCGGGTTGTTAAACGAGAACAGACGTGGCTCCAGTTCGCGCATGCTGTAGCCGCACACCGGGCAGGCAAAGTTGGCGGAGAAGAGCAACTCTTCCGCTTTCGGGTCATCCATATCGGAGACCACCGCCGTACCGCCGGAGAGCTCCAGCGCCGTTTCAAAAGATTCAGCCAGACGCGTCGCCAAATCGTCACGTACCTTAAAGCGGTCAATCACCACTTCGATGGTGTGTTTCTTCTGTAGTTCAAGTTTTGGCGGATCTGACAGGTCGCACACTTCGCCATCAATACGGGCGCGGATATAGCCCTGGCTTGCCAGATTCTCCAGCGTTTTAGTGTGTTCACCTTTGCGCTCTTTAATGATGGGAGCCAGCAGCATCAGGCGTTTGCCTTCCGGCTGCGACAGCACGTTATCCACCATCTGGCTCACGGTCTGCGCTGCCAGTGGGACCTCGTGATCCGGGCAGCGCGGCTCACCCACGCGCGCATACAGCAGACGCAGGTAGTCGTGTATTTCGGTAATGGTACCGACCGTTGAACGCGGGTTATGCGACGTGGATTTCTGCTCAATAGAGATAGCAGGGGATAACCCTTCGATATGGTCTACATCCGGTTTTTCCATCAGTGACAGGAACTGACGCGCGTACGCCGAAAGCGATTCCACGTAACGACGCTGTCCTTCGGCATACAAGGTGTCGAAAGCCAGTGAAGATTTGCCAGACCCCGAAAGCCCGGTCACGACAATGAGCTTGTCGCGAGGGATTATGAGGTTGATATTCTTGAGATTGTGGGTGCGGGCGCCCCGAACTTCGATCTTATCCATTCACCTTTCCCGGTTGGAACACGGATTGCCTGGTTTGTTTGAAGGACAAACGGCTGTCTGAAACGGCTAATTATGACACAATTTGACCTGTTTGAATATACAGTATTGGAATGCATTTTCTGATTCGTTGTGTAACAATGTCGAGTTCGCGATAGATTTCTGAAGCTGCTACGCAACTATGCAAATTGCAGCATGGAAATGGTACACTCGCGCGTTTACACTATTAAGAAACGTATTCAGGAGACACGAACATGGCCAGCAGAGGCGTAAACAAGGTGATTCTCGTCGGTAATCTGGGCCAGGACCCGGAAGTACGCTACATGCCGAGTGGTGGCGCAGTTGCCAACATTACGCTGGCTACTTCCGAATCCTGGCGTGATAAAGCGACCGGTGAGATGAAAGAGCAGACCGAATGGCACCGTGTTGTGCTGTTTGGCAAACTGGCGGAAGTGGCCGGTGAATACCTGCGTAAAGGCTCTCAGGTGTATATCGAAGGCCAGCTGCGTACCCGCAAATGGACCGATCAGTCCGGCGCTGAGAAATACACGACGGAAGTGGTGGTGAACGTGGGCGGCACCATGCAGATGCTGGGTGGTCGTCAGGGCGGCGGCTCACCGGCCGGTGGCGGTCAGAGCCAGCAGCAGGGCGGCTGGGGTCAACCTCAGCAGCCACAAGGCGGTAATCAGTTCAGCGGCGGCGCGCAGTCTCGCCCGCAGCAGCAGTCTGCTCCGGCGCCGTCTAACGAACCGCCAATGGACTTCGACGACGACATTCCGTTCTAAATTTGCTATTTTGCTTTGTAAATCAAGTAATTAGCTCAATGCCCTGAGCTGATCACAGGCTGTTGGAGAGCGTAGTGCAAGCCTGGCTTATCCTTACCCAGTCATGGGTTTGAACCTCGAAAGAGGAAGGGGAGTGTAGCATGTCAGGAAAAGGCTGGTTGCGGGGAAATAACTTACTTTGCGCCAGCCATTGCAATTCCCATATGGTTAAGCCTGATTGGTTGAATGATAGTTCATAGTGGGTTTCGGGATGCCTTTGTATACAAAGCAATACGCGATTACCTAAGTTGATTAAGTAATTAACCAATATGCTAACGGACACTCCGTAGTACCCAACGTAGCTCTGTAACGGAGTCGCAATTGGCTAGTATTTATTTCACCGCACTCGCGATATTAAAAAACCGTCAGGTGCCCCCTATCAATTCAGTAAAAAGAAACAACGTCAATTCATTGAATATTATGAGGAACTGAAAGCCACTGCAGGCGATGAACCGGTTCTTTTTATTGATGCTGTCCATCCGATTCAGGCCACTAAAATCAGTTATGGCTGGATACGCAAAGGCCAGAAAAAAGCAGTAAAAACAACAGGCAGCCGCACACGCCTGAATATCATGGGGGCGCTGAATCTGAAAGCACCGGAGTCTTCGTTAAAAACCATTAATGAATAAGTATCCGGGCAGGTTTCTTTCGTCCGAACAGCGCGGCCATATTGCTCAGGACATCCTCGAGTCCTGCTGACTTTCTGGACCTGATCACGGGAGACCTGATAACACGTAAAACTAGAACCCCGCAGCAGCAAGCAGCGCCGTAAAGATCGGTCCCATCAGACTGGTGCCCATCATATTCTCCTTATAGATGGTCATACGGCCATCCGAGGCAGCCAATGACGCAAATATACCCTTTTTATCAATTAGTGCTATTACTCGGTGCGAAAAGTGCTATTTATTATTTTTGGTAATGATATTGTATTTTAATCGCGAAGCATGATTTTTCCTTCGGCTTTCTAACCGAAGATCTGAAAAAAGTATGTCCGGATCTTCCCGAGCCGCACTGTGGCCTCCACAGGGCATATCTTGTGGTCGCTGTCTCTCTCCCGTCGAGAAGTCACCCCATATGTTGTGTTTGACTTTCCCCTCGCCCTCCGGTGCTATACACCATGAAACGGACTTTAGGTAATTTAAATTAGTGACTATATGTCTGATTATTATAATAATGCAAATTATAACATAATGGTAAAATCGCATAACAAAACTTATGGGTAATTAATAGTATGCTTTTTTAAGCTATCACCACAGCATGCCTGTCATCTATACTGATGTGCATATCATAAGTATGTTAGTGGGGGCTTATAATGAAGCAGCGTATTACTGTCACTATAGACAGTGACAGCTATCAGTTACTCAAATCCGCAGACGTAAATATTTCCGGCCTGGTGAATACCGCCATGCAGAAGGAGGCCCGACGTCTTCGCGCGGAACACTGGCTGGCTGAAAATCAGGAAGGGATGGCTGAGGTCGCCCGGTTTATTGACGTGAATGGCTCCTTTGCCGATGAAAACAGGGACTGGTGAGATGCAGTTTAAGGTTTACACCTATAAAAGAGAGAGCCGTTACCGCCTGTTTGTGGATGTGCAGAGCGACATCATCGATACTCCAGGCCGGCGCATGGTGATCCCGTTGGCCAGTGCCCGTCTGCTTTCGGATAAGGTCTCCCGCGAACTCTATCCGGTGGTACACATCGGGGATGACAGAAACCCTAAGTTTTATTAGCCCCAATAAAAATGGAAAGAAAATCGCCTCCATTTTTATTTGTGATACGGTAGAAGCACTTATCTAACGAACTGTTTGCTTCAATAATAACGTTGTTTTTGTGCCCTGGCGCCGCGATTCTTTAAGCTGAAAAAAAGTGTCTTCGACTTCTTCTCTGGATATGTCCGGTTGAGGTTAGCAAAGCTTAAGAATGCATTGCATCATCAATATGATTATTGAAGAAAAATATTTAATTTTTCCCGATGAGTCCAGTTTCGAGAAACTATCAGGCATTTTTGTCTCATGTATTGTCTGGATACTTATGCTGGCTGGTAAAAACACTGAAGCAGAACAAACACCCATAAATTATCTCCATCAACAAGTTTAATTTATTATTTAATCAACTTTCTAATAATTAATAAATACGGTGAGAAATTGAATTGTAGAAAGTTATTGCCAGCAACCATCTTCGAGGAAGATCCATCCATAAACAGTGCGTGCGCTACGTGAAAAATAACTAATGAACAACGTCATTCCCCTGCAGAACTCACCAGAACGCGTTTCGTTATTACCGATCGCCCCGGGCGTAGATTTTGCGACCGCGGTAGCATTACGACGCATGGCCACCTCCACCGGTGCCACTCCTGCTTATCTTCTGGCTCCCGAAGTGAGCGCCCTCCTCTACTCTACGTCTATTAGACGTCCACCATATCACCCCCCCCCCTGAAAACTATTGGCGAGGGCTATAAAATAGATCCGGTCAGGGATAGGGTTCCTCAGTGCCCTAATTGTCACACGATGGTGCACAGGTCGAATGAATCCAGACCATTGTCGGTTGAGGCGCTGCAAAGCATAATCGACACAGCCAAAAAACAGGCCGGTGCTACCGGCTAGTTAACGTTACTTCTTTTATTATGCTTACGCTGGCCGCCTGGGGATTGCGTTAGCAGAAAACAAAAAAGAGCACATGTATTCCATGAACTCTTTCGTAAATGTCTCGGTTATTTTGGCTATCTTTTGCTGAGCAGTACGCAAAGGAGGCTTTTAACATCGCGTTTCACTGAGTCTCTCAGGTAATGACCATCGGCCAGTCCGGTGGGGTATGGCTCATGGCTTCGACCATCACGACTTTGATATTTTCCCATACGGTAGCGATATCCAGTAGCGTGATGCCCAGCAGGCCTGTCGCGAACCAGCACGCTGCGCCCACACCCAGCAGCGTGCTGATTACCGCAAGACCCGCGTAGTCAGATTTACGAAACTGTATGTTTAGCGTGCTGGCTAAAAACATCAAAACCGCACTGAACAGTGGCCAGCGCAGGAGTACCATGCTGGTGGTAATGGTTGCCATAAAATCCATCCTCAACAAAAGAGACTAACTGGAATGAAACAGTGTTTCTCGTTACACGATATGTGTGAACTGTATCACAGTTGCTGTTTTATTCGCCAGACTGTTTTTTAGTAAACTGAAGAATATATCCTTCAGGCCTGAGGCAGCTTGCGTAAGGCAAGGGGCGCTGCGTGGCCGAACCGTGCCGGTTAAGCCTGCTCTGTGTCAGGCGCACGCGAAAAGCAAGAATCACGGAGGTATAATCAACGCTTAAAATACCTGCGAGTAGATAGCTAAAATTTCACCTTCATTTTGTGGCTTTTTTATACTGACAGAAATTGGGCTAAATCAAGGTCCTCTGTTGCGCTATCTTAAAACGTCTTGCTTAATCTGGATAAATATATTCCTTAATAAAAACGGAACGAATACTTTTAGTTTAACTTACGGAAAAATATTATCGTCATAACTCACTTTAAGATTTTTAATACTAAAAGTCAGTTGCTAACTTTTTATGATTCATGCAACGTAATCACCTGTTTATCAAAACATCCGGCCTTCATTACTACAGGCGTATAAAATGCAGGGATATAGGGCGGGAAATGAATCATAGCGCGCGGCGCAAGATGCTCAGGGTAGTAGGGATCATCATGGTAGTTTTACTGCCGGTGATGCTCGCCCTATGGTTTGCCCAGCTAAGAGCCGTGTCGGAAACAAGTGCCCAGCTGCGTACATTCGCTGATCTGGCTTTAGGCAAAACAGAGTTGGTAATACAACAGGTTGATCTGGCGCGTGATGCTGCCGAAAAATATACGGGTGAACATTGTACTGCGAAACATCGTCAATATATGTTGAACGCTGTTCGCGCTCGCCTGTTCGTCGCCGATTTAATTTATGCAGAAGGGCAGGAATTTCGTTGTTCAACCCTACAGTCTCCGGACCTGCCTTACGTTATTTCCGCCGCAAATTTCACGCGTAAACCCGATGTCGCAATCTATTATTATCGCGATACGCCATTTTTTTCTGGCTATAAAATGACATATATGCAGCGTGGGAATTATGTTGTTGTGGTCAACCCGCTTTCATACAGTGAGGTGATGTCGGCAGATCACTCCCTGGCATGGGGCATTTACGATACAGTGACCAATGCATTTTTTTCCGTTAGCCAGCAAGCCAATATTGCTTTATTAAATTCGATGATTCTACACAGGGAACCATCATTTCAAAAAGAAGGCCGTTTCTATACGATCGTCAATTCCGATAAACGTCCTATTGCTGCCATCGTATCGACTTCTGACAAACGCTTTTATGGCGTTCTCTATCACCAGGCAACATTAATGCTGCCGCTAGGGATGATATGCAGCATCATCATTCTGCTGGTGTGGTCGCGTACCCAGCGTGAACTCAACTCCCCGGGACGTTTGCTACAACGGGCGCTACATAAACGTCAGCTTTGTGTTCACTATCAACCCATTATCGATATCAAAAATAATCAGTGCGTGGGGGCCGAGGCGCTGTTGCGCTGGCCGGGATTTAACGGACAGCCGGTGATGAGCCCAGTGGAATTTATTCCGCTGGCAGAAAAAGAGGGCATGAGTGAGCGAATAACCGATTACGTGGTGCAAGAGGTGTTCAGCGATCTTGGTCATTTCCTGGCGATCACTCCGCATCTCTATATCTCAATTAACCTGTCGGCCACCGATTTCCACTCCTCGCGCCTGATCGCCATGATTTCCGACAAAGCCCGGTTCTACAGCGTGAGCGCACAGCAAATCAAAATCGAAGTGACGGAACGGGGATTTATCGATGTGCCTAAAACGACGCCCGTCATTCAGGCTTTTCGCCAGGCTGGCTATGAAGTAGCGATTGATGATTTTGGAACAGGGTATTCCAACCTGCACAATCTCTATTCGCTGAACGTCGATATTCTCAAAATCGATAAATCCTTTGTTGATACCTTAACCACCAACAGTACCAGCCATCTTATTGCCGAGCATATCATCGAGATGGCGCAGAGCCTGCGGCTTAATACCATTGCGGAAGGCGTTGAGACGGCGGAGCAGGTGAGCTGGTTACTCAAGCGTGGCGTACAGTACTGTCAGGGATGGCACTTCGCGAAAGCAATGCCGCCGCAAGAATTTATGACCTGGCAGCAGCAACCTTCACGCTGATTGGCGTTAATTCAACTGGTGGCGGTAATCGCTCGGCGTGCGGTCGAACTCGCGGCGAAACACGCGGGAAAAGGTTTGTTGCGACACATAACCGAGATCCATTGCGATATCAAAAATCGGCCGTTGCGTTGAGCGTAGCGCCTGAGCCGCCAGCAGCAGTCTGCGCTGGCGTATGTACTCACCCAGCGTCTGATGCATAACGGTGCGGAACATCCGCTGAAGGTACCATTTCGAATAGCCCGATTTTTTAGCGACCACATCAATGTTTAACGGTTGGTCGATATGTTCATCAATCCATTCAATAAGTGTCTGAATAATTTGCTGATGCGACATAAGGTTGCCCCTCTGTGGATACAACTATCTTTGTTGATTCGTCGTTTTCTCTGTGGGGGAGTATAATTCCTCAAGTTAACTTGAGGTAAAGGGGTTTTATGGAAAAGAGATTGCCGCGAATAAAAGCGCTTTTAACGCCCGGCGAAGTAGCAAAACGAAGCGGTGTGGCGGTATCAGCGCTCCATTTCTATGAAAGCAAAGGGTTAATTAAGAGCATCCGCAATGGCGGAAACCAGCGGCGCTACACGCGCGATGTCCTCCGCTATGTTGCGATTATCAAAATTGCGCAACGTATCGGTATTCCCCTGGCCACGATTGGCGATGCGTTCGGCGTGCTGCCAGAAGGGCATACGTTAAGCCCGAAAGAGTGGAAACACCTTTCGTCCCAGTGGCGTGAAGAGCTCGACAGACGCATCCATACGCTGGAGGCGCTGCGTGACGAGCTGGATGGTTGTATCGGATGCGGCTGTTTATCACGCAGCGATTGTCCATTGCGTAACCCGGGAGACAGGCTGGGCGAGCAGGGGACGGGCGCACGGCTGCTGGGGGAGGAGTGAGTAGGTGCTATCCGGCGTCAAATGGCTAAAAAACTAAAGCGCCAGACTTAGGCGCTTTAGTTTATTCCCGGTCTTTCTGTCTATCCCGCTGGTTCACGGGAGGGTTTCCCCTGACATCAGCACCCCTTGTGTCGAGCTGGTTGAGAAGGTTCCGGCTTGTGCTGACACTTTAATTCTATGTTCTACCCTGAATTTTGCCAGCCTGACTGGCGCTTATTTAGGCAAAATTTTTTCGCGATGTTGTTCGATTTTCTATAGTTAATATGTATGAATCACAGGAGATAGACATGCTCACGTTACACCACCTTAACCAGTCGCGATCGCACCGGGTTATTTGGGCACTGGAAGAGCTTTCCCTTACCTATGAAATAGTTCACTATCAGCGTGAAAAAACCATGCTTGCCCCTGAATCCCTGAAAAAAGTGCATCCATTAGGAAAATCGCCGGTTCTTGAAGACAACGGGCTGATCCTCGCGGAGTCGGGAGCAATTCTGGAATATCTTCAGGAAACCTACGATCCAGGTTCACGGCTAAAACCGTTAGAGCCCGCCCATAAGGTGCAGTACCGCTTCTGGTTGCATTACGCAGAAGGTTCACTGATGCCGCTGCTGTTAATGAAGCTGGTGTTCAACAGTCTGGGCAAGCCCCCCGTTCCCTTTGGTATCAGAACGCTGGGTAAAGCGCTCGGGCAGGGCGTACAAAAGGCCTATCTCAACCGGCAGATCGAGGCACATGCACGTTTTATCGAATCACATCTTTCACGAAACAGCTGGTTCGCCGGTGATTCACTCAGCATGGCTGACATTCAGATGAGTTTTCCGATATTTGCGCTACTGACCCGTGGCGGTATCGATAATTTGCCGCATACCCAGGCCTGGAAGGAAAAGGTTGAGAGCAGTCCGGGCTGGCGGAGAACGCTCGAACAGGGCGGGCCGTTAAGTCTCCCCGGGTAAGGGTCAAGTGTAACGAAATTGCGCATCGACGATAACGTTTGCGCATCCTCTGCTTTATTCTTCAGCGTCATAAGGTAATTTTAGTGAAAAATGAGAAAGTTCAGTTGAAAAGGGCGGGTATTAGGCTAGATAATCGTTTGCCTTAAATTTACCACCCGTTTTGCAAGTGCGGAGCTAAACGTTTGCTTTTTTTGTGACGCCCTTTCGTCGCAAACGCAGCACAAGGATCTGACGTTTTGCTGGCAGTGGAGTCTCCACCACGCTTACGGACTTTCTATAAAAACTCTCAGGGGATGTTTTCTATGTCTACGCCATCTGCGCGTAATGGCGGTTCACTTGACGCCATGTTTAAAATTTCTGCTCGCGGTAGCACCGTGCGCCAGGAGGTTGTTGCTGGTCTGACAACGTTTCTGGCGATGGTCTACTCCGTCATTGTTGTGCCAGGCATGCTGGGCAAGGCGGGCTTCCCGCCTGCCGCCGTCTTTGTTGCCACCTGCCTGGTGGCGGGTGTTGGTTCCATCGTGATGGGCCTGTGGGCGAACCTGCCGCTGGCGATTGGCTGTGCCATCTCCCTGACTGCCTTTACCGCTTTCAGCCTGGTGCTGGGTCAGCACATCAGCGTACCGGTCGCCCTTGGTGCCGTGTTCCTGATGGGGGTGCTGTTCACCATTATTTCTGCGACCGGCATACGTAGCTGGATTTTACGCAACCTGCCGCAGGGCGTGGCGCACGGTACCGGTATTGGTATCGGCCTGTTTCTGCTGCTGATTGCTGCCAATGGCGTTGGTCTGGTGGTGAAGAACCCGCTGGACGGCCTGCCGGTTGCGCTGGGCCATTTCGCCAGCTTCCCGGTCATTATGTCCCTGATCGGTCTGGCGGTGATTATCGGCCTGGAAAAACTGAAAGTGCCGGGCGGTATCCTGCTGACCATCATCGGTATATCCCTTGTCGGCCTCATTTTCGATCCTGGCGTGCATTTTTCCGGTATTTTCGCTATGCCATCGCTGAGCGATGATCAGGGCAACTCCCTGATTGGCAGTCTGGATATCATGGGCGCCCTGAACCCGGTCATCCTGCCAAGCGTGCTGGCGCTGGTGATGACCGCAGTGTTTGATGCTACCGGGACTATCCGCGCGGTAGCCGGCCAGGCAAATCTGCTGGATAAAGACGGTCAGATTATCGATGGCGGCAAAGCGCTGACCACCGACTCCCTGAGCAGCGTCTTCTCAGGCCTGGTGGGGGCTGCCCCGGCGGCAGTGTACATTGAATCCGCAGCGGGTACGGCGGCAGGCGGCAAAACCGGCCTGACGGCGATCACCGTAGGGGTGCTGTTCCTGCTGATTTTGTTCCTCTCACCGCTCTCTTACCTCGTGCCAGCTTACGCCACTGCGCCAGCGCTGATGTACGTCGGCCTGCTGATGCTGAGCAACGTGGCGAAAATCGACTTTGCTGACTTTGTTGATGCCATGTCTGGCCTGATCACCGCAGTATTTATCGTGCTGACCTGTAACATCGTTACCGGCATCATGATCGGTTTTGCGTCGCTGGTGATCGGTCGTCTGGTCTCCGGTGAGTGGCGCAAACTCAACATCGGCACGGTGATTATCGCTATCGCGCTGGTGGCGTTCTACGCGGGCGGCTGGGCAATTTAAATTGACCTTTGATGCGAAAACGGGTGGCTTTGGCTGCCCGTTTTTATTTTCAGAACACACATCGTTGCCATTTGCGTTACTCTCTGGACGATAGAATAAAAGGCACGACGCCTTCCGTAGTAAATAAGTAACACAGCAAACAGGGAACGCATGGAAATTTTCTTCACAATACTCATCATGACCCTTGTGGTCTCGCTATCCGGGGTAGTCACACGCGTACTGCCCTTCCAGTTACCCCTCCCATTAATGCAAATTGCCATCGGCGCGCTGCTGGCGTGGCCCACGTTTGGCCTGCACGTTGAGTTCGACCCGGAACTGTTCCTCGTGCTGTTCATCCCGCCGCTGCTGTTTGCCGATGGCTGGAAAACGCCGACGCGCGAATTCCTGGAGCATGGCCGGGAGATCTTCGGCCTCGCGCTGGCGCTCGTTGTGGTGACGGTGGTCGGGATTGGTTTCCTGATCTACTGGGCGGTGCCGGGCATACCGTTGATTCCGGCCTTTGCGCTGGCCGCCGTGCTCTCTCCAACCGATGCCGTGGCGCTGTCTGGCATTGTGGGGGAAGGCCGCATTCCGAAGAAAATCATGGGCATTTTGCAGGGAGAGGCGCTAATGAATGACGCTTCTGGCCTGGTCGCCCTGAAGTTTGCCGTCGCGGTCGCGATGGGGACGATGGTCTTTACCGTTGGGGGGGCCACCCTGGAATTCTTCAAGGTGGCGATTGGCGGTATCCTGGCGGGCTTCGTGGTGAGCTGGCTGTACGGTCGTTCACTGGGTTTCCTGAGCCGCTGGGGCGGCGATGAACCGGCGACGCAGATCGTTCTGCTGTTCTTGCTGCCGTTTGCTTCTTATCTGATTGCCGAACATATTGGCGTGTCTGGCATTCTGGCGGCGGTTGCGGCCGGTATGACTATCACCCGTGCGGGCGTGATGCGCCGTGCGCCGTTGGCGATGCGCCTGCGTGCGAACAGTACCTGGGCAATGCTGGAGTTTGTGTTTAACGGCATGGTATTCCTGCTGTTGGGCCTGCAGTTGCCGGGTATTCTGGAGTCCTCGCTGGTGGCGGCCGAAGCCGACCCGAACGTCGAAACCTGGATGCTATTCACCGATATTGTCTTGATCTACCTGGCGCTGATGCTGGTGCGTTTTGGCTGGTTGTGGACGATGAAGAAATTCAGCATGCGCTTCCTGACGAAAAAGCCGATGGAGTTCGGTTCGTGGACAACGCGTGAGCTATTGATTGCTTCCTTCGCCGGGGTTCGTGGGGCGATCACCCTCGCGGGTGTGCTCTCCATTCCGCTATTGTTACCGACAGGCGATGTCTTCCCGGCCCGTTATGAGCTGGTATTCCTGGCGGCAGGCGTAATTCTGTTCTCGTTGTTTGTCGGTGTGGTGATGCTCCCTATTTTGCTGCAGCACATTGAGGTGGGCGACCACACGCAGCAGCAGAAGGAAGAACGCATAGCACGTGCCGCTACCGCTGAAGTGGCGATTGTGGCGATCCAGAAGATGGAGGAACGGCTTGCCGCTGATGCTGAAGAGAATATTGATAATCAGCTACTTACGGAAGTCAGTTCGCGCGTAATTGGTAATTTGCGTCGTCGTGCGGACGGGCGCAATGATGCTGAAAGTTCGATGCTCGCAGAAAACCTGGAGCGCCGGTTCCGCCTGGCAGCGCTACGTTCAGAACGTGCTGAGCTGTATCACCTGCGTGCGACGCGCCAGATAAGCAATGAGACCCTGCAAAAACTGCTACACGATTTGGATTTGCTGGAAGCCTTGTTGATTGAGAACCAGTAACGCTGTTTGTGCCCCTCACCCCTGCGGTAAGGTCCAGGGTGAGGGGAAACTAAACCCCTCACAACATTTCAACCACGCCTGCGCGCTGTGCGACAGGTAAACCCCTTTCCGCCAAATCATACCTAACTGCCAGTGCAGCGGGCTCTCCAGCGGGATCCAGCGCAAGGTATTTTTATCCAGCCGTTCACAAATCGGCTGAGGCAGAATGGCAATCCCCACGCCCGCCTGCACCATCGCCGCGAGAAAATCCCATTGTCCGCTGCGCACGGCAACACGTGGCTTTACGTTATGGTGATTAAACAGCGCCATCAGCTGGCGGCTCAGCGCGAAATCTTCGTTGTAAATCAGTAAAGGGTGCTCGCCGAGCCGGTCGGGTTTTACCGAGTCTACAGTCAGCCAGTCGCCGGAACGCGGCACCAGCACACAAAGCGGGTGGCTAAAGAGCGGCAGAGCCGCCAGGCCGCTCTCTTCTTCCACCGGGAGCGCCGTCATGGCGACGTCCAGCTCGCCGTTGGTAACGGCCTGTTGCACGGTTAAGCCGCCAAACTCGGAAATCTTCAGCTCAACGCCGGGATAGCGCTGGCGAAAGAGGCTAATCGGCCCGGCCATCATCATTCCCACCATCGGCGGGATGCCCAGGCGCAATATGCCTTTTGTCAGGTGATTAATGTCGCCAAGCTCGGATTCCAGCTGACGGAACTCTGCAAGAATAGCCAGCCCACGTTCAAAGACCACGCGTCCGGTATCGGTCAGTAAAAGCTTACGCCCGTCGCGGATCAACAGAGTACAGTTGAGCTCATCTTCGAGGTTTTTCAGCATCTTGCTGATGGTCGGTTGCGTTACAAACAACTTCTCCGCTGCGCGGGTAAAACTCTGCTGACGAACCACCTCGACAAAATAGCGCAACGTTCTTATGTCCATGATTATTCCTCGAAACTATACCTTCGATAATTTTAATTCATTTCAGTCCATTACGTAGGGTCTCTATACTGGCGCCTCGTCTCATTTTGAGGAAAACCCCATGGCCGTGGCGTTAGGTCGTGTTACGCCTGCCGTTGTGCAACGACTTCAGGTACCCGTCCAGGTCCTGCTTTATGCGGGACTGTTTGTTTTCGCGCAATATCTTGTCGGCTGGCTGCATTTGCCGCTGCCTGCCAACCTGGTGGGCATGGTGCTGATGCTGGCCCTTATCCTCTGTCGCGTTATTCCCCTGAATTGGGTACGCGCGGGGGCGCGCTGGCTGCTGGCGGAGATGCTATTGTTTTTCGTTCCGGCGGTGGTCGCGGTAGTGAATTATGCGCAACTACTGATGGCGGATGGGTGGCGTATCTTCGCGGTCATTGCGCTCAGCACGCTGATGGTCCTCGGGGCAACCGCCTGGGTGGTGGATAAAGTCTATCGGTATGAAATCAGCAGGCAAAAGCATGACTCATTTTCAGATTAGCGTTCTGTGCCTGGTTGCCACCCTGGCTATCTACTTTGCTAACAAGCGTCTGTATCGCCGTTTTCATACGTTACCGCTCATGCCGCTGGTCTTCACCCCGCTCCTGCTGGTGTTGATGCTGATTTTCGGCCATATCTCCTGGCAAAACTATATGGGTGAATCTCACTGGCTGCTGTGGCTGCTGTGGCTGCTGTGGCTGCTCGGCCCGGCAACGATTGCGTTTGCGGTGCCCGTTTATGACAATCTCGTAATTATCAAACGACACTGGATGTCGCTGAGCGCTGGCGTCGTTACCGCCACGGTGGTGGCGGTGTGCAGTTCTGTCTGGCTGGCGCGCTTGTTTACTCTTTCTGATGAAATTCAGCGCAGCCTGGCCGTGCGTTCGGTGACCACGCCGTTTGCGCTGGCGGCGGCCAAACCGCTTGGCGGCCAGCCGGACCTGGTGGCATTGTTCGTGGTGGTGACGGGGGTTTTCGGCATGGCGGTGGGCGATATGCTGTTTCTGCGCTTATCGATCCGCGAAGGGATGGCGAAAGGGGCTGGATTTGGCGCGGCATCGCACGGTGCGGGCACGGCACGATCTTATGAACTCGGTCAGCAGGAAGGGGTTGTGGCAAGCCTGGTGATGATGCTGTCGGGCGTGGTAATGGTGCTGGTTGCGCCGCTGGTGGCGTGGGTGATGTTTTAAACTCCCCGGCCTGACGGCCGGGGAGGCGGAGCGGGTCAGTGCGCGCGGCCTTGCTCAACGCCCAGACCTGTTTGTGAGCGGATAAACTGGGCGCGGAATTTCTCACGCTCAAGATTACCCTCCGGCGAGTTATCGGTGGCCGAGAAGAACCAAATACCGATAAACGCCACGGCGATGGAGAATAGCGCCGGGTACTCATACGGGAAGACAGCTTTCTCGTGACCGAGGATCTGTACCCAAATGGTTGGGCCGAGGATCATCAGGAGCACCGCTGTCAGTAGCCCCAGCCAGCCGCCAATCATTGCACCACGGGTGGTCAGTTTTGACCAGTACATGGAGAGCAAAATGATGGGGAAGTTGCAGCTTGCCGCAATTGAGAAGGCCAGCCCCACCATAAAGGCAATGTTCTGTTTCTCGAACAGGATACCCAGCAGAATGGCGACCACACCCAGTATCAGCACGGTAATTTTGGAGACTCTCAGCTCATCACGTTCGCTTGCCCCTTTGCGGAATACGTTGGCATACAGGTCATGCGATACCGCAGATGCCCCTGCCAGCGTCAGACCTGCGACCACCGCAAGGATGGTGGCGAAAGCCACGGCTGAGATAAAGCCGAGGAACAGATTACCGCCCACCGCGTCAGCCAGGTGCACTGCTGCCATGTTATTCCCACCAATCAGCGCGCCCGCCGCGTCCTTAAACGCCGGATTCGCGCCCACCAGCATGATGGCGCCAAAGCCGATGATAAAGGTCAGGATGTAGAAGTAACCCATAAAACCGGTGGCGTAGAAGACACTTTTACGAGCTTCGCGCGCGTCGCTCACGGTAAAGAAGCGCATCAGAATGTGAGGCAGACCCGCGGTACCAAACATCAGTCCCAGGCCGAGCGAGAGTGCGGATATCGGGTCTTTCACCAGCCCGCCCGGGCTCATGATCGCCTCTCCTTTCGGGTGGACAGCCATCGCTTCGGTAAACAGATTATTAAAGCTAAAGCCGACGTGCTTCATCACCATAAAGGCCATAAAGCTGGCTCCAAACAGCAGCAATACCGCTTTGATGATCTGCACCCAGGTGGTCGCCAGCATGCCGCCAAATAGCACGTACATCACCATCAACACGCCCACGAGCACCACCGCAACGTGGTAGTTCAGACCAAAGAGCAATTCAATCAGTTTACCCGCGCCGACCATCTGTGCGATCAGATACAGTGCGACCACCACCAGCGACCCGCAGGCGGAGAGCATGCGGATCGGCCCTTGCTTCAGGCGATAGGATGCCACGTCGGCAAAGGTATAACGGCCCAGATTGCGCAGGCGTTCGGCAATCAGGAACAGTATAATCGGCCAGCCGACGAGGAAGCCGAGAGAGTAGATCAGACCATCGTATCCCGAGGTATACACCAGCGCGGAGATCCCGAGGAACGAGGCCGCAGACATAAAGTCACCCGCAATCGCCAGCCCGTTCTGGAAACCGGTAATGTTGCCGCCCGCAGTGTAGTAATCGTTACGGGAGCGCACGCGTTTCGACGCCCAGTACGTGATGTACAGCGTCAGCACGACGAAAATCAGGAACATGATAATCGCCTGCCAGTTAGTGGGCTGGCGCTGCACCTCGCCGGTAATGGCATCGGCCGCATTGGCAGCAAAGGGCAGTATGGCGGCCAGCGCCGTCAGAACTCGCTTCATGATACTTTTACCTCGCGCAGTACCGCTTTATTGAGACGATCGAATTCGCCGTTCGCACGCCAGACATATACCCCGGTTAGCACAAACGAAATCACAATCACGCCGATACCAATAGGGATCCCGCGCGTCACGCTGGTGCCTGCGTGTAGCGGAGTGCCGAGCCAGTGCGGCGCAAAGGCAATAAGCAAAATAAAGCCGACGTAGATAATCAGCATGATGATGGAAAGGGTAAAGGCAAACCGTTGCCGTTTTTCGACGAGCTCCCTGTAGTGCGCGCTATTCTCTATCTGCTGACAAATATCGTTATTCATCACAGAGTTCTCCAGAGGTAAGGGTGGTTTATTTTTATTCCCTCTCCCCGGATCGTACAGGGGAGAGGGTCAGGGTGAGGACATTACGATGGCATAGCGATGGCCTGCTTCTCTTCGAGCAGTTTTTCCACCACACCCGGATCGGCGAGCGTTGAGGTATCGCCGAGGTTACTGGTATCACCTGCTGCGATTTTGCGCAGGATACGGCGCATAATTTTGCCGGAGCGGGTTTTCGGCAGAGAATCAGTCCAGTGCAGCACGTCCGGGGTAGCCAGCGGACCAATCTCTTTACGTACCCAGTTGCGTACGTCGGCGTAGAGTTCAGGGGAGGGGTCTTCGCCATGGTTCAACGTGACGTAGGCGTAAATCGCCTGACCCTTAATGTTGTGTGGAATACCCACCACGGCGGCTTCAGCAATCTTCGGATGCGACACCAGCGCGGATTCAATCTCAGCCGTTCCCAGACGGTGGCCGGACACGTTTAGCACGTCGTCCACGCGTCCGGTTATCCAGTAATACCCGTCTTCATCACGACGGGCGCCGTCACCGCTGAAGTACATGTTTTTAAAGGTTGAGAAGTAGGTTTGCTCAAAGCGCTCATGGTCGCCAAACAGCGTGCGCGCCTGACCAGGCCATGAGTCTGTAATAACCAGATTGCCCTCGGTAGCGCCTTCCAGCGGGTTGCCTTCGTTATCTACCAGCGCAGGCTGTACGCCGAAGAACGGGTTCGTTGCCGACCCGGCCTTCAACTGAGTTGCCCCCGGAAGCGGCGTAATCATGAATCCGCCGGTTTCGGTCTGCCACCAGGTATCAATCACCGGACATTTCTCATTGCCGATTTTCTTCCAGTACCACTCCCAGGCTTCCGGATTGATTGGCTCGCCGACGGAGCCGAGGATGCGCAGGGAAGAACGGACTGTTCCTTCAATGGCTTTGTCGCCTTCGGCCATCAGGGCGCGGATCGCCGTTGGTGCGGTATAGAGAATGTTAACCCGGTGTTTGTCGACCACCTGACACATCCGTGCCGGGGTCGGCCAGTTGGGTACGCCTTCGAACATCAGCGTGGTCGCGCCGCAGGCCAGCGGGCCATACAGCAGATAGCTGTGACCGGTGACCCAGCCCACGTCGGCGGTGCACCAGTAGATATCGCCTGGATGGTAGTCGAAGGCATATTTAAAGGTGGTGGCCGCATAGACCAGATAGCCGCCAGTGGTGTGCAGTACGCCTTTCGGTTTGCCGGTGGATCCTGAGGTATAAAGGATAAACAGCGGGTCTTCCGCGTTCATCTCTTCTGGCTGATGCTGGTCGCTCGCGTCTTCAATCAAATCGCTCCACCACAAGTCTCGGCCCTCCGTCCAGTCGATGTTGCCACCGGTACGCTTAAGGACGATGACATTGCTGATGGTGGTGACGTTGGGATTCTTCAGCGCGTCGTCGACGTTTTTCTTTAGCGGAATGCCGCGACCAGCGCGTATGCCTTCGTCGGCGGTGATCACAAGCTTAGAGCTGGAATCGACAATACGCCCGGCAACCGCTTCGGGTGAGAAGCCGCCAAAAATAACGGAGTGAATCGCCCCGATGCGCGCGCAGGCCAGCATGGCCACCGCCGCTTCTGGCACCATTGGCATATAGATGGCTACCACGTCGCCTTTTTTAATGCCCTGCGCCAGCAGTACGTTGGCGAAGCGGCACACGTCGCGGTGCAGGGCTTTATAGGTGATATGTTTGCTCGCCGAGGCATCGTCGCCTTCCCAGATGATAGCCGTTTCATCGCCTCGTTCGGCAAGATGACGATCCAGGCAGTTTGCCGCCAGGTTCAGCGTGCCGTCCTCATACCATTTGATAGAGACGTTACCCGGCGCAAAGGAGGTGTTTTTCACCGTATTATACGGGGTGATCCAATCAAGAATGTGGCCTTGCTCACCCCAGAATAGATCCGGGCTGGTGATGGATTGCTGGTACTTCTCGTGGTACTGCTCTGGGGATATCAGGCAACGGTCCGCAATGTTTACGGGAATATCGTGTTTGTGAATTTGGCTCATGGCTTTTTTTCTCCTTGTAAGATGTTAATAATATGTCTCAAAAACGTTAATAGTAGGGGCTTTACAAGCTTTGTTTACTATTTGGGCTACAGATCACGCATTAATTGAACAGGTTGAAAAATGAGCGAATGAAACATTGAAGGAAAATAATTTAGGGTAGGGATTATTCACAAATGAGCGGAAAAAAGCGTTTTTATAACAAAAGGTTATTTATAAGAATTATTACAAACTAGCGTCATAGAGGCTTTTTTGAGTGAAACGCCTCGTTCTTTAAGGCTTGCGCAGCATGCCGTGCAAATGATACTCATACGCCGCGTTAAAAAATCCCATAAACCAACGCAACACAATTCATACCCTTTCAGTATGGCCCCCTGTTCTGGCAGTTTGCATAAACAGGGCGCTTCATTGAGGAAGTCAGTTTTTATGAAAAACGTTAAAGTCAGCCTCGCCTGGCAAATTTTAATCGCCCTTGTGCTGGGCATCTTGCTGGGCAGTTATCTCCATTATCATAGCGACAGCCGCGAATGGCTGATCGTGAACCTGCTCTCTCCGGCAGGCGATATCTTTATTCATCTGATCAAGATGATTGTGGTACCGATTGTTATCTCGACGCTGGTGGTCGGAATTGCAGGCGTCGGCGATGCGAAGCAGTTAGGCCGCATAGGCGCGAAGACCATTATCTATTTCGAAGTGATCACCACAATTGCCATTATCCTCGGCATTACCCTGGCAAACCTGTTCCAGCCAGGCGCAGGGATTGATATGTCGCAACTGGCGACGGTGGATATTTCGAAATACCAAAGCACTACCGCCGACGTGCAGAGCCACGCGCATGGCCTGATGGGTACCATTTTGTCCCTGGTGCCGACCAATATCGTGGCGTCTATGGCGAGGGGTGAGATGCTGCCGATTATCTTCTTCTCGGTGTTGTTTGGTCTGGGGCTCTCTTCTCTGCCCGCGACGCACCGAGAACCGCTGGTGACCGTGTTCCGCTCTATCTCCGAAACCATGTTCAAAGTGACCCACATGGTGATGCGTTATGCGCCTGTCGGGGTGTTTGCGCTGATCGCCGTAACCGTGGCGAACTTCGGTTTTGCCTCTCTGTGGCCGCTGGCGAAGCTGGTGATTCTGGTGCACTTCGCGATCTTGTTCTTCGCGCTGGTGGTGCTGGGCATTGTGGCGCGCTTGTGTGGATTGAGCATCTGGATCCTTATTCGCATCCTGAAAGATGAGCTGATCCTGGCGTACTCTACGGCAAGTTCTGAGAGCGTTCTGCCGCGTATTATCGAGAAGATGGAGGCCTATGGCGCTCCGGCTTCAATTACCAGCTTCGTGGTGCCTACGGGTTACTCGTTTAACCTTGATGGTTCGACGCTGTACCAAAGTATCGCGGCAATCTTTATTGCTCAGCTGTACGGCATTGACCTGTCGCTGTGGCAGGAAATTGTACTGGTGCTGACCCTGATGGTGACATCAAAAGGTATTGCAGGCGTGCCGGGGGTATCCTTTGTTGTACTGCTGGCGACGCTTGGCAGCGTCGGTATTCCACTGGAAGGGCTGGCGTTTATCGCTGGTGTTGACCGTATCCTTGATATGGCACGTACGGCGCTGAACGTGGTGGGTAACGCCCTGGCGGTGCTAGTTATCGCCAAGTGGGAACATAAATTCGACCGTAAAAAAGCGCTGGCGTATGAACGTGACGTGCTGGGTCGTTTTGATAAGACGGCAGATCAGTAATGTTAACTGCCCCCTCTTTCCTGTGGGAAGAGGGGGACATTATTCCCCGCTCAACGCATCAAATTCCTCACACCCGGTATCAAACCCTTCGCTACAGCTCAGGTTTAACCAGTACAGCGCTTTCTGTTTATTGGGGGTGATAAAGCCTTTCTCGCCCTGCTGGAACAGCATGCCAGCCCAATACTCTGCATAACCGGTACGTGTCAGGGACGAGCTTCGCTTGAACCACGAAGCCGCTGTGGCATCGTCCTGGGCGACTTCAACGCCATTGGCATAAACCAGCCCCAGCAGGAGTTGTGCATCGACCGCGGAGTCACTATCACTGTCCTGGGTAGCCGTCTGCAGCAGTCCAATGGCCTGAGGATAATCGGTCTTGCCCGCCTGAGTGTTCACCAGCACGCGTGCCAGCATGATGGCTCCCCGTTTGCTGCCCGCGATAGTGGCCTGTTGCGCGAGGGCTTTAGCTTGAGTGTACTCGCCCCGGGTAAAGAGGATTTGTGAAAGCAGCCCCATCGCGTCGATATCGCCCCCTTTAGCCGCTTTCTCAGCCCAGCGTTCGGCCTGTTGGCTATCGCCAGAGCTGAAGTACGTATCGGCAAGGTAGTACTGGGCGCGGGGATCGCCTGCTTCGGCCTGCTCTTTGTACTGGCTGCCAATCTCGTCTGCATGGACGAGCGAGGTACAAAGTAATAACAGTAATAACAGAGATTTCATGGCTTCTTATCATCGGGGCACATGTCGCGCAGTATAGTCGCGGTCACGGAAGAAAAAAACGGGTGCGTTAAGACCTCAGCATCCTACAAGCCGGGCGCAACTATCGTCCCGCCCGATGAGATTAGCCTGCGTTACCGGCTAGTTTTGCAGACGCCTCCTGATGTTCACCCTTTATTTTCAACTCGCACAATCCCTCTGAATTAAAAGGGCAAAGATGTAAATCTAATCCGCGTTATTGACATTATTTTGCGCGACATCTTCCGCACTCTATATTGTCATGCCTAATAATCCGATAAAAACAAAAAGGGATGAATTTATCATCCCCTTTTCAGCCGATTAATTAACGGCTTCAACCCATTGCGCTTTCACGCAGGCGGGCTTTCAGTTTGTTATATTCATCGATGACATACTGTTCGGCAGCGTGTTGGTCAGCAATTGGCTCAACGCGCACAGCGCAGTATTTATACTCCGGCGTTTTGGTTATCGGGCTGAGATTTTCAGTCACCAGCTCGTTACAGGCTCCAATCCACCACTGGTAGGTCATGTAAACCGCGCCTATGTTTGGACGGTCACTCACTTGCGCACGGGTGATGACCCGGCCTTTTCGCGAGTTTACCCATACCAGCGCTTCATCCTCAATACCAAGACGTCTAGCATCGGCGGTGTTGATCTGAGCATAGCCAGGTTCATCCGCCAGCGCTGCCAGCGCCGCACAGTTACCGGTCATCGACCGACAGGAGTAATGGCCTACTTCACGCACCGTAGAAAGTACCATCGGATATTCTTCTGTGAGTTTATCGATTGGCGCGACCCAGTCGCAGGTGAAGAACTGCGCCAGCCCGTTCGGGGTGTCGAACGTCTCTTTAAACAGATACGACGTACCCTGATCGGCCTTCGACTCATCCCGACATGGCCACTGGATGTACCCCAGCTCACCCATTTTTTCATAGGTGGCGCCGTAGAAATCCGGACACAGATATCGCAACTCATCCCAAATTTCCTGGGTGTTGTTGTAGTGCATCGGGTAACCCATACGGGTGGCGATTTCGCTGATGATCTGCCAGTCGGTTTTCAGATCCCACTTCGGCTCTACCGCTTTAAAGAAGCGCTGGAAGCCGCGATCTGCTGCCGTATAAACGCCTTCATGTTCGCCCCATGACGTCGACGGTAAAATGACATCCGCCGCAGCCGCGGTTTTGGTCATAAAGATATCCTGGACAATGACCAGTTCCAGATCCTCAAACCCTTTACGCACCGCAGACAGCTCGGCGTCGGTCTGGAGAGGATCTTCACCCATGATGTAGGCCGCCCGTACTTCCCCATGCGCCGCCCGGTGCGGCAGCTCGCTAATGCGATAGCCCATACGTTCCGGCAAGCTCTCGACACCCCATGCCTTCGCGAATTTCTCGCGATTTTCCGGGAACTTGACGTACTGATAGCCCGGGTAGGTATCCGGGAGTGCGCCCATATCACACGCGCCCTGCACGTTATTCTGGCCGCGAATCGGGTTAACGCCGACGTGCGCTTTGCCCAGATTTCCGGTCAGCATGGCGAGGCTTGTCAGGGAACGCACGGTTTCCACGCCCTGATAGAACTGGGTTACGCCCATGCCCCACAGAATGGCCGCGGTTTTCGCAGCGGCATATATGCGCGCTGCCTGGCGGATCTCCTGGGCACTGACGCCGGTTATCGCTTCAACCGACTCTGGCGTGTAGCCCTCGACGATTTTCCGATACTCTTCAAAGCCTTCCGTACGGCTTGCGATAAACGCGTGGTCGTACAGGTTCTCCTCAATAATGACGTGCCCTATCGCGTTCAACAGCGCGATATTCGAGCCGTTTTTCAGGGCGATGTGCATATCCGCAATACGCGCTGTTTCGATTTTGCGCGGATCGCAGACGATGATTTTCGCCCCATTTCGTTTCGCATTAATCACGTGATTAGCGACGATAGGGTGAGAATCCGCTGGGTTGTAACCGAAAATAAACACCAGATCGGTGTTGTCTATCTCATTGATGGCATTACTCATTGCGCCGTTTCCGACCGACTGGTGCAGACCTGCAACCGATGGGCCGTGTCAGACGCGAGCGCAGCAGTCGACGTTATTGGTTCCAATAACGGCGCGCGCGAATTTTTGCATCACATAGTTGGTTTCATTTCCCGTACCGCGCGAGGAGCCAGTGGTTTGAATGGCATCCGGGCCATATTTGGCTTTGATCGCGCTCAGTCGCGTGGCGACGTAGTCCAGCGCCTCGCTCCAGGAGACGGCTTCCAGCTTGCCACCGCGCTCGCGGCGGATCATCGGACTTTTCAGGCGCGGGGTCAGGATTTGGGTATCGTTAATAAAATCCCAGCCGTAGAAACCTTTCAGGCACAGCGTGCCCTGGTTGGTTTTCCCCTGTGCCGCCTCTGCCCGTACGATTTTGCCGTTATCGACCACCAGGTGAATCTTGCAACCTGAGGCACAATAAGGGCAAACCGTGACGACTTTTTTCATCAGTCTGCTCCCGTTAATAAATGCTTACGCACCGGATATGCAGCTTTTATGCCATGTTTTTACTGTGGGCATTTCCAGACGTTGCGGCCGACAGGTAGGTCAAACCCTGACGAAAAACAGGCAATCGTCAAAATTGACGTGTCGAAGGGGCGGGGGTTGTGACAGTTGAGTGCCTGCGAAAATGCTTTATCCGTGTAGAGCTGGTGCCGGCGAGGCTGGGGCATTACCCCTCAAACGGCAGGTGCTTTAACACACCTCTACGTGGGTGGTCCGTGGGATCGCCAGCAAGCGCTCGCCGCAGGTCAGGATCAGGTCGATACCGAGCGGGAGCGGATGCGGGCGCTCGATCAGTTCATGGATAACGCACTCCGGCAGTTGCGGCGCGACCATGCGTTCCTCGGCGATACCCGCCCCCGTGAGGCGCAGCATCCGTCCACCGCTCAGGCTGGCAACCTGTAAAATCAGCGTGGTGCTGGTTTCCGGGGCGATAGCCGCGTCTTCACTCAGGGCATTCAGTTGCCCAGGGCTGATTTGTCCATCGGCCACGGCAAAAACCGCCTGTTCAGGCTGTTCAACCAGCGGGGCACCGGTGTGAAAACGCAGATTCTGGCTGGCTATATCATTCAACAATCCCTCTGAGAGCCACACCGGAGTGCTGTTATCAGCCAGGGTCACCAGCACGCTGGTGGTCGCCAGATTTAACGGCATCCAGCCCTGAGTAAGCTGATGCAATGAGACGATCACGCCGGGCTCGCTCATCGCTTTCAGCAGACGACGAACGCTTTGTTGGGCATCCTGGACGGCAAGGGTAAAAGCGGGTTGAAGCGTCATGCAATGTCTCCGCGAACGTATACGTCACTGTAGGCAAGCACGCGTATCTGGCGCGGATGAGGGGGGGTGTGGAATGGCATTCAGTGCTCCATGGTAAATTCAATCATGTCGGCGCTGTACCCAGCCGCGCTCGACCAACTGATCGATGGCACGGCGCAGGGTGTGACGGTTAACGTCGTATCGGTCGGCAAGCTGTTGTTCCGCAGGCAGGTAGTCTCCGCAGCGGTAGTGCGTGCTCAGTTCTACTTCGAGCTTTGCCGCAATCTCTTGCCAGCGGGTGGGATAGCTGGTCGGATGTCTGGATAAGGGCATACAGATCAAAGCCTCGCTTTTCAAGGACGGTTCGCATGGGCTGCGCCTCATGCTACATTGGCCTTATGCTGGCGGATCACTATGACATTTTGGTTAAGTTCTGGTTGCGGGAAGTTGAAGAGTTGAGCGGTATTCGATGACAGGCCTAAGCCCGCAAGGCTTGGTACTGGATAAAAACAGCGCATCTGGTAAGAGCGCCCGGTGGCGCTTCGCTTACCGGGCCTGCAGCATAATGGAGCTAAAAATCAGCTCTTTTTCACAAACTCAGATTTCAGTTTCATCGGGCCAAAACCGTCAATTTTACAATCGATATTATGATCGCCTTCTACCAGACGGATATTTTTCACTTTAGTACCGATTTTGAGCATCGATGAGCTGCCCTTTACCTTCAGGTCTTTCACTACGGTCACGCTATCTCCGTCCGCCAGCAGGTTGCCGTTAGCATCTTTAACGACAAGTACATCAGCATCCTGTGACGGTTGTGCGTCGTTCCATTCGTGAGCACATTCCGGGCAGATGAACATGCCATTATCTTCATACGTGTATTCAGAATTGCATTTCGGGCAGTGTGGTAGTTGCATAGGGGATCCTCAAAAGTGCTTAACAGGCTGGAAAGTGCCAGCTAAATGACAGCAGTGTGCCGAAAAAGGCGGAAAGTATAGCGCAAATCCACAATGTTGTCGGTGCTATTGTTTAGTAAAAAGGTGCGAAAAGCGTCTTTGAGTGTCACTTTTTGTCAGACTGTTAAGCGATGCTTGCGTCATTAAGACGGGGGAAGTAATAGCACTCAATATATCGAATATTTTATTACATCAAATTGCTACGTACCTTCATTTCAGATAAGGTTAAGCAGCCCGTTGTTATTTATCTTCGTTCCTTACCGTCATCCATTCTTATGGCGGCGGCGAAATACCTCTCTTTTTAGGTGGGTAAATATAGGCAATATATCCTGAAGTTTTTTAAACACATGGGCTACGCTTTTTATCTTTTGGCTATCCAATTAGTTATATTTCATTGAACATGTTTTCCACACGTAATCATTTAAGCCAGATCAGAATAATACAAACCCCGTGGCTTAATTAAAGTATTAAATTTGCGTTAAGGAAAGACTTTTATCATGCACACACAGACCATCTTTGAATTAAGCCAGGAAGCAGAACGTTTGCTGCATCTCGCTCTGCAGAACCTCGATACCTTGAAATCAATGCCGATAGCCATGCTGGACGGCACATCGGCAATCCTTGCGGGTCATAAGAATAATGTCTTGCCTTTGCATTTTAGCGCACGTGGCGTCGAAGCACAGCAGGCGATACTGAATAATGAATTACGGAAAATAACCCGTCTGGAAATGGTGGTGGCGATCGTCGGGACCATGAAAGCGGGGAAATCGACCACCATTAACGCGATTGTGGGAACCGAAGTGTTGCCTAACCGCAACCGGCCTATGACGGCGCTCCCAACGTTGATTCGTCATACGGCAGGCCAGAAGGAGCCCGTGCTGCATTTTACGCATGTCTCTCCGATAGATGAACTGATCCAGCTATTACAGAAAAAACTCTGCGATTACGATCGCGGAAAGTTGGCTCAGCGACTTGAGATTGATAAAGACATGCTTACGCTGCTGGAGCGAATTGAAAAAGGTGAAGCGTTTGAGAAGCATCATCTGGGTGCGCAGCCGATATTTCATTGTTTAAAAAGCCTGAATGACCTGGTTCGGCTCTCCCGGTCATTGAGGTCGAGTTCGTCCAACTCGCGGGTCTGGATGCTCATCCTGGTCAGTTGACATTGCTCGACACGCCGGGGCCGAATGAAGCCGGGCAACCCCATCTGCAAAAAATGCTCAGCGAGCAGCTGGCACGCGCATCAGCAGTGCTGGCGGTGATGGATTACACCCAGCTTAAATCAATTTCCGATCACGAAGTCCGTCAGGCGATCTCGGTCGCGGGTAAATCGGTGCCCTTATATGCGCTGGTGAATAAGTTCGACCAGAAAGACCGTAACAGCGATGACGAAGAGCAGGTCAAGGCGATGATTTCCGGGACGCTGATGAAAGGGAATATTTCGCCGGGACAGATTTACCCCGTTTCATCAATGTGGGCGTACCTGGCAAATCGCGCCCGCTACGAAATGAACGCCCACGAGCGGTTGCCGGATCCTCAGGATCAGCGTTGGGTTCAGGATTTTGCCGAGGCCGCGCTTGGCCGCCGCTGGCGCACGGCGGATTTGGACGATATCGAACATATTCGTCATGCAGCCGATCTGCTATGGGAAGACTCGCTCTTTGAACAACCCATTCGCAAACTGATCTACGCAGCCTATGCCAACGCCTCGTTATTCGCGTTGCGCTCGGCGTCGCATAAGCTGCTTAACTACGCGCAAAATGCGAGAGAGTATCTCGACTTTCGCCATCAGGGGCTGACGGTGGCATTTGAGGCGCTGGAGCTGAATATCTCGCGCCTGGAAGAGGATATGGCGCTGCTGCATACGCGCCAGTGTGGGGTCAGCGATGAAGTAAAACATGAAGTTGAACAGATGCTTAATGCCACCGATAACTTTATGACGTTGCAAAAGAACGCGCTTCAACAGGCGATTGCTCATGTTTTCAGTCGCCACACTATTCTTGATTTAGCCGGTATTGATCCGCTCAATCTTCCTCGTGAGGAGTCGGAAGCGATGCACCAGCTGGTGCTGGAAGACGAGGGGCAAGCGCAGAATGTGTTAAGTAAAATCCGCGCCTCCTGCGAGCTCATCATGCTTGATACGCAGGCTAAAATCAGCCGGGAGCTGGCGCTGCGTTTTGATCAACTGGAGTTTGCGCTGGCCCGCTCGCTCAATGAGGCGATGCGGCCTATCGAAACGCGAATCAAACAGCAGCTCAGCCATGCCGGTTTTCGGGCGCGGATTAGCTTCCCGGCGTTTCAGGCGAATCAGCTTAATTTCACTACCCGTGCGCTCTTCAATGATGCCATAGCGGCGGATAACCGCCCGGTGAGCCAGCCAACAGGCGAGGGTAGCATGCGTGAAAACGTTTCGCGCTGGCTGAATAATCCAGGCTGGGGCTGGGAAGATTATGTGGTGGCGCGTACCCGCTATGTTATCAATATCGCGCAATTGCACGATAAATTTAAGCAGCATATCGAACAGTTTTGTGCGCACATTCGTAAAGCATTGGCTGCCCAGGTCGATGTATCTGTTACGGCTGGTATGGCAACGTTCTTTGCAAAATTTTCGTTATGCCTGACCGGGTTACAGGAAAGCTTGCGTGATAGCCTCGCAGTACGCCAGCAAAATGAGCATTCGACCCATGCGCTCAAGACGTTGTTAGAGCAAAGTATTACTACTGCAATGTGGATTCAGGAAGATACCCGACTGTTACGCGATGATATTCAAATTCTTTCGCGGCAGAGTAACCATGACTACACAACTACTGGACGGTCCCGGGCGGACGCTGGAGTGTATCCATCCTAAATTTATGGTCGATCTGGTTCAGGGGGGAGACGCTGCGCGTCCTACCCGCCTGGGGCCGCAACAACTGCAGTTTCGTGAGCGTTTGACTCACGAGATCATGACGCACACCCGGCTTCGGCCCTGGGCTATGGCGGGAATGCTCAACTAATAATGCAGCGCTGCGCCTGGGGCTGGCAGAAAAAATGGTGGTCATGCATGATCCAGGCCATCTGGCGCTGACGCGCATGGCCGACAAACTCATTGTACTGCGTCAGCAGACAAACCCGCGCGTGCAGCAAATTCCTGGGCTGAGTCAACGGTATGATGAACTGTCGTTAAATTTCGTCCAACGTGCCGCGTATAAAGAAAAGGCGCTTAGCCAGCGTGGGCTCATGGTGCAAGCGGGTAACCACAGCGAGCAAATTTTTACCCGCTGGCGAGCCGGAAATTATGACGGCTGGTCTCTGGCCGGACGCTGCTACATTGTTCTGGAAGAGTTGCGTTGGGGAGCGTTTGGCGATGCCTGCCGCCTGGCGAATGCTGACGTTGCGGCCATGCTTAAAGATAACCTTCGCAGCATGGCGGCAGACTATCTTGCGCAGGGAATTGACGCCTCTCCCTCTACCCGCCATTTCTATCACCAATGGCTGACGACGTCAGCGGCTCACGGTTCAATGGATTATAAAGAACTGCTGGGCTGGTTGGGTGACTGGAGTCAGGCTGATAGATATCCGGTGAGTTGGTCGGTGACACAAAACTGGCAGACGGTGGCGCTGGGCATGCCGCGACTCTATTCGGCAAAACGGCTGGTCGATGGGATGGTGGAAGAGATATTTGGTTGAAAACTGTACGAAGCAATAACGTTGTTTCAGCCCGATTGAAGGCTTTCCGCGATGATCTGGTCCGGCTGTAAATCGCTGAGGCGTTTCCTGCAGGCCGGGGTCGCCAGGGGGGAACGACTGAGCCACCAGCCCTCTCCCTCACGGGAGAGAGGGCAGTACGGTCGGTTAGTGATGCATTTTAACAGGCTCAGGCTCTGTCTCTTTGACAGGTGGTATATTCCCGAAACGTTTGGCATATAGCGCGGTGATGATGGGGACCAGAATCGCGGTCACGATGACGCTCGCAGCAACCAGTGCCGTGGCAGAGGCGGCGACCGGTTCGAAGGCGGGGTTAATCTGAGCGATAATTAATGGGTTAGCAACGGCCGCGCCTGCGGCTGAAGACGCCGCGACACCTGCTGTTCCGTTTCCTCCTCCAATCACACGGTCGGCAATGATCAGTGGAACGCCGGTGATGACGATCACCGCAACCCCTAACGCAATTCCCAGCAGGCCGGTATCAAGTATCACGTTCAGGTTGATGGTATTACCCAATGCGAAGCCGAAGAACGGGATCAACACCGGCGTGGCTTTGCTAAAGAAATCGCGCAGATCGGTATCCAGATTCCCCAGGGCAAAGCCTATCAGGAACGGCAGGATCGCCCCGACAAAGTGATGCAGCTCAAAAGAGGCAAGACCGGCAGAACCCAGAATGAGCATTGTCACCAGCGGGCCGGACTCCAGAGACATCAGGACAAACGCGCCTGACTCCTCTTTTGTGCCGTACTGGTTCATCAGGCTGGCATACAGGCCGCCATTAGTCATATCCATCGCCGAGACGATTGCCAGCACGGATAATCCGGCGAAGAAGCCGGTCTGAATACCGTTCTCCGGAATGAACATCGCGCAGATCATCGCCACAATCCAGGCAACCGCAATTTTGGTAAGAACTAAGGTGCCTGATTTGCGTAAAACGGTACCTGTAGCACGTAAATTGATAGAGGCCCCGATACAAAAGAACCATACCGCCAGAATGGGCACGGTACCCGTAATCATACCTTTTGTGAAACCACCAAAATACGCGCCTGTATTCGGTGCCAGCGTATTCAGAATGGCACCCAGTACCAGCGGCACCAGCATCATCCCACCCGGTATGCGCTCTATAGTGGCTTTAATTCTCATGTTCAACCCTCACAAACTCGCTCCGCATGTTTAGCGGAAGGATTTAAAATAAAGCATAAAAATCAACGCATTGAACAATGTGAACCGTGGTTGATTCGTTATCCATGCAATAAAATTCAATGGGTGCAATCCTTATAAAGGGGGCGGAAAGCACTTACGTCCTTTACTTAGGATTAATCATGCGATCATCGGAATAATGATTCAATGAAAATAAAACAATGTTTTAGTTATCTTCGTCACATATTTAATCTAAACAAAGAACGTATCAAGTGATAATTAAAATTTATGTAAATTCGGTGTGAATAAATGTGACTAATTATTGCTCAGGATACGAATAATAACGGGCGTGAGAATATTTATTTGGCATCATTAAGAAAGTGCTGATCCGGGGAAATTGACAAAACCTGAAGCCGTCTGACGAAGCGGAAAGATATGTGTGAAGTTGATCACAAATATAAACACTGGTAGGGTAAAAAGATCATTAACTGCCCAGACAGGCGTCAACAGGTTCGGTTGTATCGGCGTAAAGCGTCAATGTAAGTAAACCTGCTACGCTTGAATAAGGAGATTCGCATGGAGCGAATCCCAGGTTCACAGAGTCCTAAGGGAACTGTGAAACGGACAGGGCTGAGTCTACGAGGAAAGCTATGCTCAGAAGGAAAAAGGTAAAACCTATCACGCTGCGTGACGTCACCATTATTGATGACGCAAAACTGCGCAAAGCGATTACTGCCGCCTCGCTCGGTAATGCGATGGAATGGTTCGATTTTGGTGTTTATGGCTTTGTTGCCTATGCATTAGGTAAAGTGTTTTTCCCCGGTGCCGACCCTGGCCTGCAGATGATTGCCGCGCTGGGTACCTTCTCTGTTCCCTTCCTGATTCGCCCGCTGGGTGGTCTATTCTTCGGGATGCTGGGTGATAAATACGGACGTCAGAAGATCCTTGCTATCACCATTGTTATTATGTCGATCAGTACATTCTGTATCGGCCTGATACCGTCCTATGCCACTATCGGCATTTGGGCGCCAATTTTGCTGCTGCTTTGTAAGATGGCCCAGGGGTTCTCCGTGGGTGGCGAATATACCGGTGCGTCAATCTTCGTTGCTGAATATTCTCCGGACCGTAAGCGCGGATTTATGGGAAGCTGGCTGGACTTCGGCTCGATCGCCGGGTTTGTTATGGGTGCCGGCGTTGTGGTGTTGATTTCGACCGTGGTGGGTGAAGAAAACTTCCTCGACTGGGGCTGGCGTATTCCGTTCTTCATGGCGCTGCCGCTGGGCGTAATTGGTCTGTATCTGCGTCATGCTCTGGAAGAGACGCCAGCGTTCCAGCAACACGTTGAAAAACTGGAACAGGGCGATCGTGAAGGGCTGCAGGACGGTCCTAAAGTGTCGTTTAAAGAGATTGCGACTAAACACTGGCGTAGCCTGCTGACCTGTATCGGGCTAGTTATCTCGACCAACGTCACCTACTACATGCTGTTGACCTACATGCCGAGCTATTTGTCGCATAACCTGCACTACTCGGAAGATCATGGTGTACTGATTATTATCGCTATTATGGTCGGTATGCTGTTTGTGCAGCCTATCATGGGTCTGCTGAGCGACCGTTTTGGACGTCGCCCGTTTATTATTCTGGGCAGCGTTGCGCTGTTTGCGCTGGCAATCCCGGCCTTCATTCTGATTAACAGTAATGTGCTGGGGCTGATTTTCGCGGGTCTATTGATGCTGGCGGTGATCCTTAACTGCTTTATTGGGGTAATGGCCTCTACGCTGCCTGCGATGTTCCCGACGCATATTCGTTATAGCGCGTTGGCGGCCGCTTTCAATATCTCTGTACTGATTGCTGGTTTAACGCCGACGCTTGCCGCTTCGCTGGTGGAAAGTACGCAGAACCTAATGATGCCTGCGTATTACCTGATGGTTATCGCGGTGATTGGTCTGGTCACCGGCCTGACGATGAAGGAGACGGCGAACCGTCCGCTGAAAGGGGCCACCCCTGCGGCGTCTGATATTCAGGAAGCGAAAGAGATCCTGCGTGAGCACTACGATAACGTCGAGCAGAAGATTGAAGATATTGACGTAGAGATTGAAGAGCTGCAGAAAAAACGCTCCCGACTGGTTGACCAGCATCCGCGGATTAACGAATAACGTTTCTTAAAACCCGGCTCACGCCCTGAGGGATCCCCACAAACTCAGCACTAATAGACCAGCACCATACTTCGGTAGGTTTTGGCTAAGTGGTTAAGAACAGCACTGGATGCTGTTCGTTTTAAAATTAGCGGAGAATGTCTCAGGATATTCTCCGCTAATGTCAGATATGAGATAACCCGCCGCGATTTTATACTGTTTGCCTGATAGCTCAGATGTACCCCCTTATTTTATGCATGATATCCCAGCAGCCACACCACGATGGTCATCGACAGCCGGAAGACATCGCTCAGTCCCAGGCGGCTGGCCGGGAGGATATTGGCTTGTGCAGCGACGGGACGTAGGGACGATTTCAAAGCTTAATTCCTTGCCTGTTAACATAAACAGGTAAGGAGGATAGAAATAACTAATATTTACATAGGCTTAACTTGTCATACACCCATGGTTAAAGTTAAGCTAGCATCCTGCTGCGATATAATCGCCATTGGCGCTAACGGGGATGACGGTCAGAAAAAGGAGCGTTGCGAACAGGATCAGAACGATCCCTCCGGCAATCTTGACCACGGGAACCAGCCCGTTCAGGGATGATCCGCCTCCGAAAAAGGCCAGCGTGCGCTCACGGGCGCAACGTACTGTCAGTGACAGACCCATAATGGACAATGCCGTCCCCAGCGACATGGTCATCACCGCCGTAATCCCCCAGGAGATAATACCCAGCGCATTCGAGAACATCAGGATCATGATCGCGCCGCTGCACGGACGCGCACCGATCGCCATCACCACGCCCAGATGTGTTTTCCAGTCGCCTTTTAGTTCGGTTCCCATGCCATGATGACCGCAACCGCACTGTTCATCATGCTGGTGAAGGGGCTTGATGTACGAGATTGTCATTCGACGCGGACGCAGGCTTTTCAGTGCCCGATAAATCATATAGGCGCCGAAGACACCAATAAGCACAGCGCTTATCTTCTCTACATACCATCGACTGGTGCTGATATCCCCGGACGCGAGGTTAAAACCTATTGCCAGAATAAAGACAAAAAGTATGGCGCTCACGCCCTGCATCAGACTGCCAACAAAAGGCACGATGCGGGCCGCAAGCTCGCTTTCTTTATTTGTACTGAGATAAGTGGTGACAATGAATTTACCGTGCCCGGGTCCGATAGCGTGAAGCACGCCATAAAGGAAGGCCCCCATCAGGAGCCATAAACCTCCGCTGTGCTGGTGGTTATTCAATTGCAGCAGGTACATCACTAAATAGCGATGCAAGGTTATTTGTGTGGCCAGGCACCACTGGATGAAGGCGCTCCAGTGTGTATGTAGCACAAATGCAATAAACAGGAGCGCCAGCGCCATGAGCCCTGCAGCAGGAACGCGCCAGTCACGGGTGAGACGTTGTGTGATCATAAGGGGCCTGAAGGGGATATTTGCCGCAAGTATAATTGATTTTACCCCTTCGCACGTAAGGATGCGAAGCGGTAACCGGTTAAATTGTGGATAAGTCTGTGCGTAAAAGGGTATAAGGCGGGGTTTTGCTGTGTAATTCAGCAGTCAGTCATTTTTGTGTCATTTAGCGGTTGCGGTGGCATGAGAACTCCCTATAATGCGCCTCCATCGACACGGCAGATGTGAATCACTTCACAAACACCCCGGTCGGTTGAAGAGAAAAAATCCTGAAATAACGGGTTGACTCTGAAAGAGGAAAGCGTAATATACGCCACCTCGCAACGGTGAGCGAAAGCCGCGTTGCACTGCTCTTTAACAATTTATCAGACAATCTGTGTGGGCACTCAAAGTGACATGGATTCTTAACGTCGCAAGACGAAAAATGAATACCAAGTCTCTGAGTGAACATACGTAATTCATTACGAAGTTTAATTCACGAGCATCAAACTTAAATTGAAGAGTTTGATCATGGCTCAGATTGAACGCTGGCGGCAGGCCTAACACATGCAAGTCGAACGGTAGCACAGAGAGCTTGCTCTCGGGTGACGAGTGGCGGACGGGTGAGTAATGTCTGGGAAACTGCCTGATGGAGGGGGATAACTACTGGAAACGGTAGCTAATACCGCATAATGTCGCAAGACCAAAGAGGGGGACCTTCGGGCCTCTTGCCATCGGATGTGCCCAGATGGGATTAGCTTGTTGGTGAGGTAAAGGCTCACCAAGGCGACGATCCCTAGCTGGTCTGAGAGGATGACCAGCCACACTGGAACTGAGACACGGTCCAGACTCCTACGGGAGGCAGCAGTGGGGAATATTGCACAATGGGCGCAAGCCTGATGCAGCCATGCCGCGTGTGTGAAGAAGGCCTTCGGGTTGTAAAGCACTTTCAGCGGGGAAGAAGGCGGTGAGTTTAATAAGCTCACCGATTGACGTTACCCGCAGAAGAAGCACCGGCTAACTCCGTGCCAGCAGCCGCGGTAATACGGAGGGTGCAAGCGTTAATCGGAATTACTGGGCGTAAAGCGCACGCAGGCGGTCTGTCAAGTCGGATGTGAAATCCCCGGGCTCAACCTGGGAACTGCATTCGAAACTGGCAGGCTAGAGTCTTGTAGAGGGGGGTAGAATTCCAGGTGTAGCGGTGAAATGCGTAGAGATCTGGAGGAATACCGGTGGCGAAGGCGGCCCCCTGGACAAAGACTGACGCTCAGGTGCGAAAGCGTGGGGAGCAAACAGGATTAGATACCCTGGTAGTCCACGCCGTAAACGATGTCGACTTGGAGGTTGTGCCCTTGAGGCGTGGCTTCCGGAGCTAACGCGTTAAGTCGACCGCCTGGGGAGTACGGCCGCAAGGTTAAAACTCAAATGAATTGACGGGGGCCCGCACAAGCGGTGGAGCATGTGGTTTAATTCGATGCAACGCGAAGAACCTTACCTGGTCTTGACATCCACAGAATTCAGCAGAGATGCTGAAGTGCCTTCGGGAACTGTGAGACAGGTGCTGCATGGCTGTCGTCAGCTCGTGTTGTGAAATGTTGGGTTAAGTCCCGCAACGAGCGCAACCCTTATCCTTTGTTGCCAGCGGTTAGGCCGGGAACTCAAAGGAGACTGCCAGTGATAAACTGGAGGAAGGTGGGGATGACGTCAAGTCATCATGGCCCTTACGACCAGGGCTACACACGTGCTACAATGGCGCATACAAAGAGAAGCGACCTCGCGAGAGCAAGCGGACCTCATAAAGTGCGTCGTAGTCCGGATTGGAGTCTGCAACTCGACTCCATGAAGTCGGAATCGCTAGTAATCGTGGATCAGAATGCTACGGTGAATACGTTCCCGGGCCTTGTACACACCGCCCGTCACACCATGGGAGTGGGTTGCAAAAGAAGTAGGTAGCTTAACCTTCGGGAGGGCGCTTACCACTTTGTGATTCATGACTGGGGTGAAGTCGTAACAAGGTAACCGTAGGGGAACCTGCGGTTGGATCACCTCCTTACCTTAAAGAACCTGCCTTTGTAGTGCTCACACAGATTGTCTGATGAATGTAAAGAAGCAAGACGGCTGCGAAGTCGCGACACTCCGTGTCCCCTTCGTCTAGCGGTTAGGACTCCGCCCTTTCACGGCGGCAACAGGGGTTCGAATCCCCTAGGGGACGCCACTTGCTGGGTGTGAGTGAAAGGCACAACCAACCGATATCTCAAAACTGACTCAGTGAGTCACGTTTGAGATAGTTGCTCTTTAAAAATCTGGATCAAGCTGAAAATTGAAACGACACATCTTTAATGGTGTGTTTGAGTCTCTCAAATTTTCACAATCAGAAGCGAAACAGCTTCGGGTTGTGAGGTTAAGCGACTAAGCGTACACGGTGGATGCCCTGGCAGTCAGAGGCGATGAAGGACGTGCTAATCTGCGATAAGCGCCGGCGAGGTGATATGAACCTTTGACCCGGCGATGTCCGAATGGGGAAACCCAGTGTGATTCGTCACACTATCATTATGTGAATACATAGCGTAATGAAGCGAACCGGGGGAACTGAAACATCTAAGTACCCCGAGGAAAAGAAATCAACCGAGATTCCCCCAGTAGCGGCGAGCGAACGGGGAGGAGCCCAGAGTCTGAATCAGTTTGTGTGTCAGTGGAAGCGTCTGGAAAGTCGCAGGGTACAGGGTGATACTCCCGTACACGAAGATACACTTGCTGTGAACTCGAAGAGTAGGGCGGGACACGTGGTATCCTGTCTGAATATGGGGGGACCATCCTCCAAGGCTAAATACTCCTGACTGACCGATAGTGAACCAGTACCGTGAGGGAAAGGCGAAAAGAACCCCGGCGAGGGGAGTGAAACAGAACCTGAAACCGTGTACGTACAAGCAGTAGGAGCCTCCATGTGGGGTGACTGCGTACCTTTTGTATAATGGGTCAGCGACTTATATTCTGTAGCAAGGTTAACCGTATAGGGGAGCCGCAGGGAAACCGAGTCTTAACCGGGCGTTAAGTTGCAGGGTATAGACCCGAAACCCGGTGATCTAGCCATGGGCAGGTTGAAGGTTGGGTAACACTAACTGGAGGACCGAACCGACTAATGTTGAAAAATTAGCGGATGACTTGTGGCTGGGGGTGAAAGGCCAATCAAACCGGGAGATAGCTGGTTCTCCCCGAAAGCTATTTAGGTAGCGCCTCGTGAACTCATCTTCGGGGGTAGAGCACTGTTTCGGCTAGGGGGTCATCCCGACTTACCAACCCGATGCAAACTACGAATACCGAAGAATGTTATCACGGGAGACACACGGCGGGTGCTAACGTCCGTCGTGAAGAGGGAAACAACCCAGACCGCCAGCTAAGGTCCCAAAGTCATGGTTAAGTGGGAAACGATGTGGGAAGGCACAGACAGCCAGGATGTTGGCTTAGAAGCAGCCACCATTTAAAGAAAGCGTAATAGCTCACTGGTCGAGTCGGCCTGCGCGGAAGATGTAACGGGGCTAAACCATGCACCGAAGCTGCGGCAGCGACGCTTATGCGTTGTTGGGTAGGGGAGCGTTCTGTAAGCCGTTGAAGGTGGCCTGTGAGGGTTGCTGGAGGTATCAGAAGTGCGAATGCTGACATAAGTAACGATAAAGCGGGTGAAAAGCCCGCTCGCCGGAAGACCAAGGGTTCCTGTCCAACGTTAATCGGGGCAGGGTGAGTCGACCCCTAAGGCGAGGCCGAAAGGCGTAGTCGATGGGAAACAGGTTAATATTCCTGTACTTGGTGTTACTGCGAAGGGGGGACGGAGAAGGCTATGTTAGCCGGGCGACGGTTGTCCCGGTTTAAGCATGCAGGCGGAGGTTCCAGGTAAATCCGGAACCTTATTAACGCTGAGGTGTGATGACGAGGCACTACGGTGCTGAAGTAACAAATGCCCTGCTTCCAGGAAAAGCCTCTAAGCATCAGGTAACACGAAATCGTACCCCAAACCGACACAGGTGGTCAGGTAGAGAATACCAAGGCGCTTGAGAGAACTCGGGTGAAGGAACTAGGCAAAATGGTGCCGTAACTTCGGGAGAAGGCACGCTGGCGCGTAGGTGAAGTGACTTGCTCACGGAGCTGAAGCCAGTCGAAGATACCAGCTGGCTGCAACTGTTTATTAAAAACACAGCACTGTGCAAACACGAAAGTGGACGTATACGGTGTGACGCCTGCCCGGTGCCGGAAGGTTAATTGATGGGGTTAGCTGTAAGGCGAAGCTCCTGATCGAAGCCCCGGTAAACGGCGGCCGTAACTATAACGGTCCTAAGGTAGCGAAATTCCTTGTCGGGTAAGTTCCGACCTGCACGAATGGCGTAATGATGGCCAGGCTGTCTCCACCCGAGACTCAGTGAAATTGAACTCGCTGTGAAGATGCAGTGTACCCGCGGCAAGACGGAAAGACCCCGTGAACCTTTACTATAGCTTGACACTGAACACTGGTCCTTGATGTGCAGGATAGGTGGGAGGCTTTGAAGCGTGGACGCCAGTCTGCGTGGAGCCATCCTTGAAATACCACCCTTTAATGGCTGGTGTTCTAACGTAGACCCGTAATCCGGGTTGCGGACAGTGTCTGGTGGGTAGTTTGACTGGGGCGGTCTCCTCCCAAAGAGTAACGGAGGAGCACGAAGGTCAGCTAATCCTGGTCGGACATCAGGAGGTTAGTGCAATGGCATAAGCTGGCTTGACTGCGAGCGTGACGGCGCGAGCAGGTGCGAAAGCAGGTCATAGTGATCCGGTGGTTCTGAATGGAAGGGCCATCGCTCAACGGATAAAAGGTACTCCGGGGATAACAGGCTGATACCGCCCAAGAGTTCATATCGACGGCGGTGTTTGGCACCTCGATGTCGGCTCATCACATCCTGGGGCTGAAGTAGGTCCCAAGGGTACGGCTGTTCGCCGTTTAAAGTGGTACGCGAGCTGGGTTTAGAACGTCGTGAGACAGTTCGGTCCCTATCTGCCGTGGGCGCTGGAGAATTGAGGGGGGCTGCTCCTAGTACGAGAGGACCGGAGTGGACGCATCACTGGTGTTCGGGTTGTCATGCCAATGGCACTGCCCGGTAGCTAAATGCGGAAAAGATAAGTGCTGAAAGCATCTAAGCACGAAACTTGCCCCGAGATGAGTTCTCCCTGACTCTCTGAGAGTCCTGAAGGAACGTTGAAGACGACGACGTTGATAGGTCGGGTGTGTAAGCGTAGCGATACGTTGAGCTAACCGATACTAATGAACCGTGAGGCTTAACCTTACAACGCCGAAGCTGTTTTGGCGGATTTGAGACGATTTTCAGCCTGATACAGAATTTGCCTGGCGGCTGTAGCGCGGTGGTCCCACCTGATCCCATGCCGAACTCAGAAGTGAAACGCCGTAGCGCCGATGGTAGTGTGGGGTCTCCCCATGTGAGAGTAGGGAACTGCCAGGCATCAATAAAGAAGAACCCCGTACCGTAAGGTGCGGGGTTTTTTGCTTTGCACGCGTACCCACTCATCTCCATAAACAAGTCACCTATCCCCTTCTATATACGGTAAACTATCTGCGTTTTTGCATCAGGATAGCATCTATGAACCACTCCCTTAAGCCCTGGAATACCTTTGGTATGCAACGGAATGCTAATCAAATTGTACGTGCCAATGATGCCCGGCAGTTGCTGAGCACATGGCAAAGCGCAACAAAAAACGACGAACCCGTACTGATTCTGGGCGAAGGAAGTAATGTCCTGTTTCTCGATGATTTTGCGGGGACGGTGATCGTTAACCGCATCATGGGAATTGATGTTAAAGAGAGCGCCGATTACTGGCATCTGCACGTGGGTGCCGGAGAAAACTGGCACCATCTTGTGCAATATACGCTCGAAAAAGGGATGCCTGGCCTGGAAAATCTGGCCCTCATTCCGGGCTGCGCAGGATCATCACCCATTCAAAATATCGGTGCTTATGGCATCGAATTAAAACATGTCTGCGACTATGTTGACTGTATTGAGCTGGCGACCGGAACGACTCAGCGGTTAACGGCACAACAGTGCCGCTTTGGCTATCGCGACAGTATTTTTAAACACGAATATCAGGGACGCTTCGTCATTGTTGCCGTCGGCCTGCGCTTGTCAAAAAGCTGGCAGCCCGTTCTGTCTTATGGAGATTTAGCCTGCCTCGATCCCGCCACCGTCACGGCCCGACACGTTTTTGACGCTGTTTGCCATATGCGCATGACCAGGCTTCCCGATCCTAACGTGAACGGCAACGCCGGCAGTTTCTTCAAAAACCCGGTGATCGGTAGCGAAGATGCACAAACTTTTCTTGCTGGCTGGCCCGCCGCGCCACATTACCCGCAGGCCGATGGCAGCGTGAAGTTAGCAGCGGGATGGCTTATCGATCAATGCCAGTTGAAAGGCTTCTCGGTGGGAGGCGCTGCTGTTCATCGTCAGCAGGCCCTGGTGCTCATTAACCAAAACAATGCGACCAGCGATGATGTGGTACAGCTGGCGCATCAGGTTCGCCAGCGTGTTGGCGAAAAATTTAACGTCTGGCTGGAGCCTGAAGTGCGCTTCATTGGTCGTACGGGTGAAGTCAGTGCCGTGGAGGCCATCGCGTGAAGGACAATACCATCCCCTTAACCCTGATCGGCATCCTTGCTGACGGTGAGTTTCACTCGGGCGAACATCTTGGCGAGCAGTTGGGCATGAGCCGTGCCGCCATTAATAAACATATTCAAACCCTCCGCGACTGGGGCGTGGATGTGTTTACGCTCCCGGGAAAAGGCTATAGCTTGCCGGAGCCTATCCAGTTGCTGAATGAAGAGCGGATCCGCAGCCAAGTGGGGTCTGGCAACGTTGCGGTATTGCCGGTTATCGATTCCACGAACCAATACCTTATGGACAGGCTAAGCGAGCTGGCCTCGGGCGATGCCTGCGTTGCGGAATATCAACAGGCCGGACGCGGTCGCCGCGGTCGTAAGTGGTTCTCACCTTTTGGCGCCAACCTCTACTTCTCTATGTTCTGGCGCCTTGAGCAGGGGCCCGCCGCAGCCATTGGTCTGAGTCTGGTTATCGGTATTGTGATGGCAGAAGTTTTGCAGGACCTGGGCGCTGAGAAAGTACGGGTAAAATGGCCAAACGATCTCTACCTGAACGATCGGAAACTTGCCGGTATCCTTGTTGAACTGACGGGTAAAACAGGCGACGCGGCACAAATTGTGATTGGCGCTGGTCTCAATATGGTGATGCGTAACGTTCAGAACGATATCGTGAATCAGGCCTGGACTAACCTGCAGGAAGCAGGGATTTCTGTCGATCGCAATATTCTTGCCGTGCGCATGATCAAAGAACTTCGCAGCGCATTATCCCTCTTTGAGCAAGACGGGCTGCCACCGTTCCTGTCCCGTTGGGAAAAAATGGATAACTTTATCAACCGGCCGGTGAAATTACTGATCGGAGATAAAGAGATTTATGGTATCTGTCGTGGCATTGATGCTCAGGGGGCGCTGCTACTTGAACAGGACGGCGTGATCAAGCCCTGGGTGGGCGGGGAAATTTCGCTACGCAGTGCAGAGTAACAAATACCCTCTCCCGGTGGGGAGAGGGTTATAAAGCCGGCTACTGCGGATACGGCACCCAATCACCACCGTTCAGGCGAACGTACGGTTTGTTCTGGTATTGGATCACGACTGCATTTGCGTTCTCAGAGACTTCAGCAGTTTGCGGCAATTTGCTGATGAACTGATCCCAGTTCACGCTATCTTCCACAAACAGCTTACCGTCCACCGCCCGGGCCACCAGTTCTGAAATCGCCAGGTAGCTGGCTGGCTGAGTAATTTCAACAGGTGCGCCCTGATGGGGAGCCTTCATACCAAAGAATTTTATACCAGCGGGCACGTTGGTTATGGACGGGCTTGGAATATCGCGCAGTCCGGATACCTGCATCCTATCACCCTTCAGCGCTCCGCCGTGCTCAGGGACCACAACCACCATCACTTTACGGCCTGATTGCTCCAGTTCGGTGAAGAATGTATCCAGTTCATCGAAGAACTTCTGCGCACGTACTTTGTAATCCGCCGTTTTACTTACCCCCGGATAATGGTTTCCGTCATGCAAGGGCAGGGTGTTGTAGAACGTTGCGCTGCGTGAGTTCCCTTCTTTGTTGACGGTTTGCAGCCAGCGCTGCAGCACAGCGGTATCGTCATACACCGGTGAACCGTCGAAGCCCAGCAGCGTCACCGGCAGACCGGTTTGATCCATCAGTGGTGCTTGCATGCCGCCCTCCTGACGCACCTCTTTGAGGAAATTACCGAACTGGCCGTTATGTCCCAGCATCAGGTGCTGCGTGAAGCCCAGTTTCGCGAGGTTATCGAACAGATAACACTGGTTGCCTGCCGGTTGATACAGGTTCTTATGCGAGGGTTGACCGCAGCTCGCGCGCAGCAGGCGAATGGCTGCCGGGCCGCTGTAGGAGGTGGCAGAGTTGAAATCTTTAAACTGAATATCAAAATGCGACCACAGCGGGTGCGAAGCCAGCCCGGCGGCATCAACGTCAGCCCAGGAGAGAGAGCAGATGTTAATCACCAGCAGTTCAAACGGCTGCGCATCCGCAGGCAGCGCATCCGGAAATTTAGTCTGACGTTTGTCTTCCGCATTGTAGAAACTGGAGAGCCATGCGTTCAGGTTAGTGGACGTTGGCGGCGCGGTCTGCGTGGGGATATCGCCTACCACTGGCGCATCGCCAGACGTCGCGACAGTTGCTACTGTGCTCCCGCCGGTGGTAGTTACTGTTGTCGTTGGTTGACCGGCCGGCCACAGGGAGAATTCCGGCCCTGCCAGCGCCAGCACGTTAAGCCAGAGCAAAATGGCGACGACAAATACCGTTACCCGGATCCACTGCGAGAGGAACAGCCAGGCGACCAGCAGCACGAAGACGGCGCCAATCATCTGCCAGTTAATGAAACGCCCGGTCAGATCGAGAATATAGTCGGAACTGAAGCCCGCAACCTGCGATCCCTGGCTCATAATGCTTTCCGGCCCCGGTAGCCAGGTATCATGCCAGAACAGCGCGAAGCCAATCGGGAGGGCAACCCAGTGACGTAAGCGATGCAGCTTAACGCTCGGAATCGGCATCAGCAGGAACGCCATAAACACCAGATTGAGCAGGGGATGGAAGTTCAGATAGCCTGCCCACAGCAAACCAAACTTCACCAGAAAGTAAAAGTTCCAGCCTGAAAGGCCGCGCCAGTATTGCCAGAGCGGCGATGGCGCCGAAGAGGTGGAGGTAGAATTAGTCATGTTTTCGGTTTGCCTTGACGTGTGATGCCCGTGTCAATGTTCCGGCTGGTTTAACATAGCGAGGTTTAATAAACAGCATTCTGGCCGTGTTGCGCATACGACGCAGCGAATGGCGCGCATAGTAGCCAAGCGGGAAAAAGATCAGCGCACAAACGATGACCAGTTGAATGATATCGCTGATATTCATGATGATACAGTTCCCCCGTTATCGGGTAATAAGCGAAGTGGCTCAGGAACCCGACGCCAGACATGTCCATCATGTTTTGCGTTAAGGATCGGTTTGGGATCGCGGGTCACGGTGAGCGGTTTAACCCAATGTTCCGGTGTGAGCGCCCGCATCTGCACCAGTTCTGCGCCGATCATATTATCTTCAAACCAGATCATACGGTTAGAGAAGATATCGCCGGTAGGCAGGGGGAAGATATGGTTAAGGGCGGTATCGAGATCGTTCACCCGGCAGAAGGATAAAAACAGCACCAGACGGTTGTCGCCAATCGTCATGATATCCCCGGTGCGGTTCGGGCGGCATAAGGTCAGCGCCTGCTCAACGCGGATACCCGGCACAGGGCGCAGGGCAACCATCACCCCTTTTCCGTCCGCTGGCAGCAGCGTGTTATTCACCATATTGCCGACAGCGTCGCAGAAGGTATCCCATTGCTGGTATCCGCGCAGTTTCATCGGCTGGGTCATTGAGAGCAGTGTGGAAATATCTTCAGGCACATGACGAGTGAACTGCTGGCCCTGAATGCTCTCAATAAGCGTCAGGCAGCGGGAAAGCGGCGCATTCCAGGGGATAACCATATTTGCGCCGCAGCCCAGAAGCAGACGCTCATCGGTGGCTCGCAGGCTGGTCGTATTTTCGCGCACCACGATTTTTAAGGCGCTGCCGCGCTGGCGACGTAAGGTGTGGATGTGTTTTGCCAGTGATTCAATCTGGTTATTTTGTGTCAAAGAGAAAACAATGGTCGCCGCCTGCGTTGTGCGGGCCTCATTAAATAGCGCTTCGTTAGTGTCGAACAGTGACCAATTTTCAGAAAGCGCAGGCGCCCCCTCTAACACTGCAATATGGGTCAGGATGCGTTTTTCATCGCTGCGCGGTTGCACCACGGTCTCTTCGAGCCGGGCGAGATGCCACTGACCGTCGAGCTGTTTGAGGTTGAGCTGTTGTCTGGCGCTCACCCCTTTTTCATTGCACCAGAACGCGATGTCGTAGAGGTAGCCGTCGGTCTGGTCACGGAGACTGGCCAGACCGAAAAGAGAACGATATTCAGCCATTAACAGTGAAAATAACTTATCATTATTACTGCCGGGATTAACAACCAATACCGTGCAATTATGTAACTTTGTCCATTTATTGATTTTTTCCAGCCAGCGCAGCAGTTTTTCTGTGGGTATATTTTGAAGCGCGTTATTTGAGCATTTAAGGATCACTAAATAGCGTTCGGGATCGAGAGAACACTGAATGTCACGGGTCAAAAAGAAGAGGCTATCTGCTTTTGTTGACATGGAAAATAAGCGTACGGTCTGTGGACCCCGCTCGCTTTCCAGGGCGATGATTTTCCTCGGCTCTTCACCCATACTCACGACAGCGACTCGGGAATCCACCTCCTGCGCGGCGATCGTCTGGTTTACCAGACTGATGGCACCGGCGTTGCTACCCGTATTAATCCACCAGACTCCTCCGACGGGCATGTGGCGCAATTCATCCCATAACGACTGAATGCCAATAGAAAATATGGGGTCCACGGTTTCCCTCTTTTGATCTAATTTATCTGTCACTCAGTTTACTAGCGAAAGCGTAGAAATAAACCTAACATTGAAATTAAAGGACATCAGATTTAGCATGTAAACGAAATTCCGCCGGCAGGACGCCTCGCGACATCCGACTTTGCGGTTTTCGTCAGAGAGAAACAAAAAGAATGCATAATAATGAATCCGGAACACCCGTCGACTCCAGCCTGGGTTACACCTTCCAAAATGATTTTCTGGCGCTGACGCAGGCTTTTTCCCTGCCTGAAATAGATTACACCGATATTTCCCAGCGGGAACAGTTGGCCGCGGCGATTAAACGTTGGCCGTTATTAGCTGAGTTTGCCCAACAACAATAAGGGAGCCACTGATGGCCATTCTAGGATTACAGGGCGTCCGTGGTGGGGTAGGCACGACATCCATTACCGCGGCGCTGGCGTGGTCATTACAGCTTTTAGGCGAATCAGTCCTGGTCATTGATGCCAGCTCCGACAATTTGTTGCGCATGTCCTTCAACGTTGACTTCACCCGCACGCAGGGCTGGGCCCGCGCGTTGCTTGATGATAAAGACTGGCGGGATGCGGGTATGCGCTACACCACCCAGCTCGATTTACTGCCCTTTGGCCAGTTGACTGAAACTGAACGCGAGAACGAAGCGGCCTATCAACGCCTGTTTTGCCGCTTTACGACCGCGCTGCAGCAGCTAAAAGCGCAGAGCCATTACCGGTGGATTTTGCTGGACCTGCCACACGGCGCCGCCTCGCTGACTCGCCACCTGATGGCGCAATGCGATCATGTGCTCTCCATTGTCAACGTGGACGCGAATTGCCATATCCGCTTGCACCAGCAGGCGCTGCCCGCCAATGCCCATATTCTGATTAACGATCTGCGGATCGGCAGCCAGATTCAGGACGATCTGTACCAGATTTGGCTACAAAGCCAGCGTCGTCTGCTGCCGATGGTTATCCATCGCGATGAAGGGATGGCAGAGTGTCTCGCCTCCAAACAGCCGCTTGGCGAATACCGTAGCGATTCCCTGGCGGCAGAAGAGATCCTGACGCTGGCGAACTGGTGTCTGCTGTACTTCGCGAACAGGGCGGAGCCGGTCGGGAGCGCGGTATGAGCCCGCTCTCCTCCTGGTTACTCATTCCGTCGGTCAATTTACGTTTGAGCGAACGCTACCGGCATTACCGTCGACATGGCGCATCGGCGTTTAGCGCCGCGCTCGGCTGTTTGTGGATGATACTGGCCTGGATGGTCATTCCCCTTGAACACCCACGCTGGCAGCGTATACGTGCGCGGCACCGTGAGCTTTATCCGCACATTAACCCGGACCGGCCACGGCCGCTGGATCCGGCGCGTTATCTTATTCAGGCCGTCTGGCTGGCGGCCACCACGCCCCATCCGGAGAAAAAAAACGGCCCGCTGGCGCAGCGTTGAGCGGGTGGCGAAATTACGTGAACACTACCATGCGTGGCTGGACAGAATGCCCGACAGCGTGAGCGATAAGACCAGCCATCTGGATAATCACAAAGAGCTTGGGCATCTGCACCCGGGCTTGCGGCGTTTTATTCTCGGCATCATTGTCGTCTTCTCGCTCATTCTGGCGCTAGTCTGTATTACGCAGCCCTTCAACCCCCTGGCGCAGTTCACCTTCCTGATCCTGCTATGGGGCGTGGCGTTGCTGGTTCGCCGTATTCCGGGCCGCTTCTCGGCGCTGATGCTGATTGTGCTGTCGCTTACCGTCTCCTGCCGCTATATCTGGTGGCGTTATACCTCCACGCTGAACTGGGATGATCCGGTGAGCCTGGTGTGCGGACTGGTGCTGCTGTTTGCCGAAACCTACGCCTGGATTGTGCTGGTGCTGGGGTACTTCCAGGTGGTCTGGCCGCTTAATCGCCAGCCGGTTCCGCTGCCAAAAGAGACCAATCAATGGCCGACAGTTGACCTGTTTGTGCCCACCTACAATGAAGATCTGAGTGTGGTGAAAAACACCCTCTATGCGGCGCTGGGTATCGACTGGCCGAAAGATAAGCTCAAAATCTGGATCCTTGACGACGGTGGTCGCGCGGAATTTCGTCAGTTTGCCGAAGAAGTGGGCGTGGAGTATATCGCTCGTACCACCCACGAACATGCGAAAGCCGGGAACATCAACAACGCGCTGAAGTACGCCAAAGGGGAGTTTGTCTCGATCTTTGACTGCGACCACGTGCCGACGCGCTCGTTCCTGCAAATGACGATGGGCTGGTTCCTGAAAGAAAAAGAGCTGGCGATGATGCAGACGCCGCATCACTTCTTCTCACCGGATCCGTTTGAGCGGAACCTCGGGCGTTTTCGTAAAACGCCGAACGAAGGCACGCTGTTTTACGGCCTGGTGCAGGACGGAAACGATATGTGGGACGCAACTTTCTTCTGCGGCTCTTGTGCGGTTATCCGCCGTGGACCGCTGGATGAAATTGGCGGCATTGCCGTGGAGACGGTGACCGAAGATGCGCATACCTCGCTGCGTCTGCACCGTCGCGGCCATACCTCAGCCTACATGCGCATTCCCCAGGCGGCAGGTCTGGCAACGGAATCGCTATCGGCGCATATCGGCCAGCGTATTCGCTGGGCGCGCGGCATGGTGCAAATCTTCCGTCTCGATAATCCGTTAATGGGGAAAGGGCTGAAGCTGGCGCAGCGCCTGTGCTACGTCAACGCCATGTTCCACTTCTTATCCGGTATTCCGCGGCTCATCTTCCTGACCGCGCCGCTGGCGTTTTTGCTCCTTCACGCTTACATCATCTACGCTCCCGCGCTGATGATTGCGCTGTTTGTGTTGCCGCACATGATCCACGCGAGCCTGACAAACTCGAAGATTCAGGGCAAATACCGCCACTCTTTCTGGAGTGAAATCTACGAAACGGTGCTGGCCTGGTACATCGCGCCGCCGACGATGGTAGCGCTGATTAACCCGCATAAAGGCAAATTTAACGTCACCGCGAAGGGCGGCCTGGTGGAGGAAGAGTATGTCGACTGGGTCATCTCCCGCCCGTATATCTTCCTGGTGCTGCTCAACATTGTGGGCCTGATTGCCGGTGTCTGGCGCTATTACACTGGCCCCGAAAACGAGACTCTGACTGTCTTCGTGAGCATGGCATGGGTATTTTACAACCTGATTATTCTTGGCGGCGCGGTGGCGGTATCGGTGGAGAGTAAACAGGTACGACGCGCGCATCGCGTTGAAATCAGTATGCCTGCAGCGATTGCCCGTGAAGATGGCCATCTCTTCTCCTGCACCGTGCACGACTTCTCGGACGGGGGGGTAGGGATCAAAATCAACGGCCAGGCGAAGGTACTGGAAGGGCAGAAGGTGAGTCTGTTGCTTAAGCGCGGCCAGCAAGAGTATGTCTTCCCAACGCAGGTCGTGCGGGTATCAGGCAATGAAGTGGGCCTGCAACTGATGCCGCTTACCAGGAAGCAACATATCGATTTTGTGCAATGTACGTTTGCCCGCGCGGATACGTGGGCTCTGTGGCAGGACAGCTTTCCGGAAGATAAACCACTGGAAAGCCTGATGGATATTCTGAAGCTGGGGTTCCGTGGCTATCGTCACCTCGCAGAATTTGCCCCGTCGTCGGTGAAATTAATCTTCCGGACACTTACTTCTCTGGTTTCCTGGGTCGTGTCGTTCATTCCGCGTCGAGTTGAGCGAAATGAAGCGAAGCAGGCGGACCCGGCTATGGCTCAACAATGATGATAACGCGATGAAAACGAAACTTTCCTGGTTATGTGCAGTGGCAATGGGGATGAGTGCGCTCCCCGCAACAATAGCTAACGCAGCGCCTGAGAACCCGGTGGCCACGCCTGCCCCAACGGTTCCTGTGGTTGCACAGGCGACCGACCCGGTTATCACTGCGGCACCTGGTCAAACGGAGAACATTACCCCGAATCAGCCGACGGAGGGAAATATCGTTGGGCAAGTGATGCCGGGCGTTCAGGGCGCCAGTGCGCCCGTCGTCGCGGAAAATGTCCCCTCCCGGGACGTGACGCTGACGTTTGCTCAGATCGCCCCGCCGCCGGGCAGTATGGTGCTGCGCGGCATCAACCCAAACGGCGGCATTGAGTTTGGCATGCGCAGTGATGAAGTGGTTTCCCGGGCGATGCTGAACCTCGAATACACCCCGTCGCCGTCGTTGTTGCCGGTTCAGTCACAGCTCAAGGTCTATCTCAATGATGAACTGATGGACGTTCTGCCCGTGATGAAAGAGCAGTTGGGTAAGAAAACTCAGGCTCAGGTGCCAATCAATCCGCTGTTCATTACCGACTTTAACCGTGTCCGGCTGGAATTTGTCGGCCACTATCGTGACGTCTGCGAAAACCCGGCCAGTAGCACGCTGTGGATGGACGTGGGACGTAACTCCTCGCTGCAGATGACGTACCAGTCGCTGGCGCTGAAAAACGATCTGTCGGCCTTCCCGATCCCGTTTTTTGATCCGCGTGATAACCGTCAACTGACCCTGCCGATGGTGTTTGCGGCCTCTCCGGACGTAACCGAGCAACTGGCGGCGACGATTTTGGCTTCCTGGTTCGGTTCCCGTTCCGGCTGGCGTGGGCAGAATTTCCCGGTGATGTACGACAAAATGCCGGACAGAAACGCTATCGTGTTTGCGACTAACGGCAAGCGCCCATCCTTCCTGCGCAACCACCCGGACGTCAAAGGGCCGACCATTGAAATGATCGCCCACCCGGATAACCCGTACGTGAAGCTGCTGGTGGTATTTGGTCGTGATGATAAAGACCTGGTGCAGGCGGCAAAAGGCATTGCCCAGGGCAATGTCCTGTTCCGTGGCAACAGCGTCATGGTAGACGAGGTGAAGCCCTTGCTGGCGCGTAAACCTTACGATGCGCCGAACTGGGTGCGTACCGACCGCCCCATCACCTTCGGTGAGCTGAAAACCTATGAAGAACAGCTTCAGTCGACGGGGCTTGAGCCTGCGCCTGTTAACCTTTCGCTGAATCTGCCGCCGGATCTGTACCTGCTGCGCACCAACGGGATTGATATCAATCTGAAGTACCGTTATACCGCGCCCGCCACCAAAGACAGCTCGCGCATGGATATCAGCCTGAATAATCAATTCCTGCAATCGTTCAGCCTGACCAGCAACCAGGAGACCAACCAGCTGATGCTGCGTCTGCCGGTGCTGCAGGGGCTGTTGGATAGTAAAACCGATGTGTCTATCCCGGCGCTGAAGCTGGGTGCGGTAAACCAACTGCGTTTTGACTTCCAGTACATGAACCCGATGCCTGGCGGGTCGGCGGATAACTGCATCACCTTCCAGCCGGTGCAAAACCACGTGGTGATTGGCGATGAGTCGACCATCGACTTCTCCAGGTTCTATCACTTCCTGGCGATGCCGGACCTGCGCGCATTCGCTAACGCCAGTTTCCCGTTCAGCCGGATGGCCGACCTGTCTGAAACCATCGTGGTAATGCCTAAAGCGCCAGGCGAAGCTCAGGTTACCACGCTGCTCGACACCATGGCGTCCGTTGGGGCGCAGACGGGCCTGCCGGCCATCAACCTCACCTTGACCGATGATGGCAGCCAGATCCCCAACAAAGACGCAGACATTATGGTGATCGGCACGATCCCGGATAAGCTCAAGAATGACAGGCGTATCGATCTGCTGGTGCAGGCAACGCAATCCTGGGTGAACACGCCGCTGCGTCAGACGGAATTCCCGAGCATCATGCCGGACACCAACGATCGGCAGGCCAGCGTACAGACTGCGGTCACCTCTACAGGCCCGATGGCCGCGATTGTCGGCTTCCAGTCGCCGTTCAACGACCAGCGTAGCGTCATTGCGCTGTTGGCCGACAGCCCGCGCGGGTATGAACTGCTTAATAACGCGATGAACGACAGCGGCAAACGCGCCGCGATGTTCGGCTCCGTGGCGGTGATCCGTGAATCCGGCGTCGATAGCCTGCGCGTGGGCGATGTTTACTATGTCGGCCACCTGCCGTGGTTTGAACGTCTGTGGTATGCCCTGTCAAACCATCCGGTACTGTTAGCTATCCTCGCCGCGATCAGCGTGGTCCTGCTGGCGTGGGTGCTGTGGCGTCTGCTGCGTATCATCAGCCGTCGTCGCCTGAATCCTGATAATGAGTAACGTGTGATGAAAGCCTTTCGCTGGTATCTGGTCGCAGCGTTGATGCTGACGACGATGGATCTTCGCGCCGCCTGTACCTGGCCTGCCTGGGAGCAGTTCAAAAAGGATTACATCAGCGAGGGCGGGCGTGTCATTGACCCCAGTGACACGCGCAAAATTACCACCTCAGAAGGACAAAGCTACGCGTTGTTCTTTGCCCTGGCCGCGAATGACCGCAAGACGTTTGAGCGCCTGCTGGCATGGACGCGTGATAATCTTGCCGAAGGTCATCTGGACGACCATCTCCCCGCCTGGCTGTGGGGGCAAAAAGACAAAGACACCTGGGCGGTGATCGACGCCAATTCGGCCTCGGATGGCGATATCTGGATTGCCTGGTCACTGCTTGAAGCCGGTCGTTTATGGCAAAACCCGGACTACACGCGTACAGGTGAGGCGCTTCTCAAGCGCATCGCCAGCGAGGAAGTGGTGAACGTGCCTGGGCTGGGTTTAATGCTATTGCCGGGTAAAGTCGGTTTTGCCGACGAGAACGGCTGGCGTTTTAATCCCAGCTATCTTCCCCCTCAGCTAGCGAGCTATTTCACGCGTTTTGGCGCTCCCTGGACCACGCTCCATGAAAGCAACCTGCGTTTATTGCTGGAGACGGCGCCAAAAGGGTTTTCTCCGGACTGGGTGCAATATCAAAAAAACAGAGGCTGGCAGTTGAAACAGGACTCCTTGTTGGTGGGCAGCTATGACGCCATCCGTGTCTATCTTTGGGTGGGGATGATGAGCGATAAAGACCCTCAGAAAGCCCGACTGCTGACACGTTTCCAGCCGATGACCGCAATCACGGCGACGCAGGGCGTTCCGCCGGAGAAAGTGGATGTGGCGAGCGGGAAAGCCACGGGAAAAGGGCCGGTCGGTTTTTCCGCCTCAATGCTGCCATTTTTACAAAAACGTGATGCACAGGCCGTCCAGCGCCAGCGCGTTGCGGACCATTTTCCCGATAACGATGCCTATTACAGCTACGTGCTGACGCTCTTTGGCCAGGGATGGGATCAGCATCGTTTTCGCTTCACCGCAAAAGGTGAATTAATACCGGATTGGGGCCAGGAATGCGCAAGTTCACAGTAAATCTCCTCAGTTTATCACTTGGCCTGGTCCTGATGCCGCTGGCTCAGGCCGCCAATTCTCCGCAGCAGCAACAGCTGCTGGAGCAGATACGTCTGGGGGAATCGACACAGCGCGAGGATTTGGTTCGCCAGTCGCTTTATCGCCTTGAGCTAATCGACCCGAACAATCCCGACGTCATTGCCGCACGCTTTCGTTATTTGCTTCGCCAGGGCGATGCTGCCGGGGCGCAAAAAGAGCTGGATCGCCTGAATGGGATCGCTCCTGGCTCCAGCGTCTACCAGTCGTCGCGCAACACGATGCTGCTTTCCACGCCAGAGGGGCGCCAGTCTTTGCAGCAGGCTCGATTGCTTGCCACTACGGGCCACACGCAGGAAGCGATTGCCGCCTACGACACGCTCTTTTCCGGAAATCCGCCGGATGGCGACCTGGCGACGGAATACTGGAACCTGGTGGCGAAAGATCCTGCCCGGCGTAGCGCTGCTATTAATCAACTGAAAAAGAACAATGTCAGCAGTCCAGGCAACACTCAGCTACAGGCCACGCTGGCGCAACTGCTGTTCCAGACCGGACGCCGTGACGAAGGCTTCGCACTGCTGCAGGATATGGCTAAATCCAGCGCGGGCCGCAATCAGGCGTCTGAGATGTGGTACCAGCAGATCAAAGACCAGCCAGCCAGTAGTGCCAGCGTCAGCGCCCTGCAAAAATACCTGAGCGTATTTAGCGATGGAGACAGTGTGACGGCGGCGCGTTCTCAGCTTGACGCCCAGCAAAAGCAGCTCGCCGACCCGGCGTTTCGCGCTAAAGCGGAGGGGTTAGCCGCGGTGGATGCCGGGCAGGGCAGTAAAGCGGTGACGGAGCTGCAGAAAGCGGTCAGCGCAAATCACGCCGACAGCGAAGCCGTGGGCGCGCTGGGGCAGGCGTATTCACAAAAAGGCGATCGCGCCCGCGCGGTAGCGCAGTTAGAAAAAGCGATCGCTCTCGATCCGCAGAGCGATAACCGCAGCAAATGGGACAGCCTGCTGAAGGTGAACCGCTACTGGCTATTGATCCAGCAGGGTGATACGGCCTTGAAAGCCAACAACACGGCGCAGGCCGAACGTTACTACCAGCAGGCGCGTAGCATCGACAATACCGACAGCTATGCGCTACTGGGGCTGGGTGATGCCGCTGCGGCGCGCAAGGATAATGACGCCGCCGAGCAGTATTATCGCCAGGCATTGCGTATGGACAGCGGGAACAGCAATGCGGTACGCGGCCTTGCCAATATCTATCGCGCGCAGTCTCCCGAAAAGGCCTCGCAGTTTATCCAGTCGCTCTCTGCCAGCCAGCGCCGCAGTATTGATGATATCGAACGTAGCCTGGCCAACGAACAATTATTGGCGCAGGCGGAACGGCTGGAAAACCGAGGCAATTACGCGCAGGCGGCAGAAATTCAGCGCCGTCGCCTGGTGCGCTCTCCGGGCGACGTATGGATAACCTACCGACTCGCGCGCGATCTTTACAGCGCAGGGCAGCGCAGCCAGGCCGACACCCTGATGCGTCAACTGGCGAGCCAAAAACCCAGCGATGCGGAACAGGTCTACGCAAATGGACTTTATCTGTCGGGTAACGATCGGGACCACGACGCGCTGGCGCACCTGAACACGCTGGCGCGCGACACGTGGAACGGCAATATCCAGGCGTTGGCCGATCGCCTGCAGGGGAATCAGGTTCTGGAAACCGCCAGCCGCCTGCGTGACAGCGGTAACGAGCGGGAGGCTGAAAATTTGCTTCGCCAGCAGCCCGCCTCAACCCGTCTCGATTTAACCCTCGCTGACTGGGCGCAGCAGCGTGGCGACCGGGCCACGGCGAAAACGGCCTACAACACCGTTCTGCAACGTGAACCGCATAATGAAGATGCGATCCTCGGTCTGACGGAAGTGTCTCTTTCTGAAGGCAATAACGGCGCGGCGCGTGCCGCACTGGCGAAACTGCCTGATGCACAGAACGGCCAGCCGCCGTCGCTCAACATGCAGCGCCGGATTGCGATGGCGCAGGCGGGGCTGGGCGATACGTCGGCGGCAGAGCAGATCTTCAACCCCCTTATTCCGCAGGCCAAATCGCAGCCAGCTTCCATGGAAAACGCGCTGGTACTGCGTGATGCGGCCCGTTTCCAGGCGCAAAACGGCCAGCCTCAGCGGGCGCTCGACACCTATAAAGACGCAATGGTCTCGTCTGGTATCACCTCCACGCGAGCGAAGGATAACGACAGCTTTACCCGTCTGACCCGTACCGACGAAAATGACGACTGGCTGAAACGCGGCGTGCGCAGCGATGCCGGAGAGTTGTATCAGCAGCAGGATGTTAACGTCACGCTGCAACATGATTACTGGGGTTCCAGCGGTACGGGCGGGTATTCCGATCTCAAAGCACACACCACCATGCTACAGGCGGATGCGCCCCTGGCGGATGGGCGGATGTTTTTCCGTAGCGATCTGGTCAATATGGATGCCGGTTCGTTTGCCACCAATAACGGCACCTACGATCCGAAATGGGGAACCTGCGCCGAAACACCGTGTCGCGGCAGCACTAACCAGTCCGCCAATGGCGCGAGCGTCGGCGTGGGCTGGCAGAACAAAACCTGGGCGTGGGACATCGGGACTACGCCGATGGGCTTTGATGTGGTGGATGTGGTCGGCGGCGTAAGCTATAGCAGTGACCTCGGACCGGTGGGTTATACACTCAATGCCCACCGTCGTCCGATCTCCAGCTCTCTGTTAGCCTTCGCCGGGCAAAAAGATAGCAATACTGGCACCACCTGGGGCGGCGTGCGCGCAACCGGGGGTGGGGTGAGCCTAAGCTATGACAAAGGCGAGGCGAACGGTATCTGGTCGAGCCTGAACATGGACAGCCTGAACGGTAAAAACGTGGAAGATAACTGGCGTATTCGTTGGATGAGCGGTTATTACTACAAACTGATCAATGAGAACAACGAACGTTTGACGGCCGGCGTCTCTACTATGATCTGGCATTACGATAAAGATCTCAGCGGCTATACGCTGGGCCAGGGCGGCTATTACAGCCCGCAGGAGTATCTCTCTTTTGCGCTGCCGGTGACGTGGCGTAAGCGCACCGCGAACTGGTCATGGGAACTGGGCGGCTCCGTCTCCTGGTCGCATTCAAAGACAGACGATGCGTTGCGTTATCCGAACCAGGAGTTGCTCCCAACCGATGAACCTGGACGGTATACCGACAGGGGCGAAAGAGAAACGGGCAGTAGCTCTTCCGGCACGGGTTATACCGCCAGGGCGATTATCGAACGTCGCGTAACGTCCAACTGGTTTGTTGGTCTCGGCGTAGATATTCAGGAAGCGAAAGACTATACCCCAAGCCATGCGTTGCTGTATGTGCGTTACTCTGCCGCCGGTTGGCAGGGCGACATGGACCTACCGCCGCAGCCGCTTACACCCTATGCGGACTGGTAATCGGATTTCACTTAATCGATTTGTAAGTCTCTCTTAAAAGCATAGCAATCGGGTATACTCAGGCGCACCAGGTTCACTCCCTGGTGCGCCCTGCGCTTCGAGTTTTTTGGAGAGTCATTTTGCGTCTCAGCCGTTCTTTAACGATCAAACAGATGGCGATGGTTTCTGCCGTTACGATGCTGTTTGTACTACTTTTCTGCGTAATTTTGCTGTTTCATTCCGTACAGCAGAATCGCTATAACACGGCTTCGCAATTAGAAAGCATCGCCCGCGCGGTGCGTGGCCCGCTGTCTGCCTCCATCCTGAAAGGGGATATTCCGGAAGCGGAAACCATTTTAAAGAGCATCCAGCCCGCCGGGGTTGTCAGCCGGGCGGACGTAGTACTGCCCAACCAGTTCCAGGCGCTGCGGATGAGCTTTATCCCGGAGCGTCCCGTTCCGGTAACCGTCATGCGGTTATTTGAGCTACCGGTACAAATCTCTCTGCCTTTGTATTCACTTGAGCGCCCTGCCAATCCGCAACCTTTGGCCTATCTGGTCCTGCAGGCGGACTCATATCGCATGTATAAGTTCGTCATGAGCTGGGTTGTCACGTTAGTGACCACTTGCTTACTTATGACGTTGATCCTGAGCGTGGCGCTAACCTGGTGTATTAACCGTTTGATTGTGCATCCGCTACGACGCATCGCCCGGGAACTGCATGCTCTTTCCCCGCAGGAACAGCATGGCCATCAGCTGGCTCTGCCGTCCCTGCATCACGACGATGAAATTGGCATGCTGGTGCGCAGTTACAACATCAATCAACAGCGGTTGCAGCGCCAGCAGGACGCGCTAAACAACAGCGCCACCCGTTTCCCGGTGTCCGAACTCCCCAATAAAGCGTTCCTGATGGCGATGCTGGAGCAGACCGTGGCGCGTCAGCAAACCACGGCGCTGATGGCTATCGCCTGCGAAACGTTGCAGGACACCGCAGGCGTGCTCAAGGAGAGCCAGCGCGAAGTGCTGCTGCTCACGCTGGTGGAAAAAGTAAAATCGGTCCTTGCCCCGCGCATGGTGTTGACCCAGGTGAGCGGTTATGACTTTGTGATTATCGCTCACGGGGTCAAAGAGCCGTGGCACGCCATTACGCTAGGTCAGCAAGTACTCACTGTTATTAATGAGCGGCTGCCGATCCAGGGTATCCAGCTACGGCCGAGCGCCAGCATCGGCATCGCCATGTTCTATGGCGACCTGACGGCAGAGCAGCTCTACAGCCGCGCCTTCTCGGCGGCCTTCACTGCGCGGCGCAAAGGCAAAAACCAGATCCAGTTCTTCGACCCGGAGCAGATGGAAAAGGCGCAGCAGCGGCTAACCGAAGAGAGCGATATTCTGACCGCGCTGGATAATCATCAGTTCGCCATCTGGCTGCAGCCGCAGGTGAACTTGCTGACCGGGGAAGTCAATAGTGCCGAAGCCTTGCTGCGCATCCAGCAGCCGGATGGCTCCTGGGAGCTACCCGAGGGGCTGATTGAACGCATCGAGTCCTGCGGCCTGATGGTCACCGTCGGCTATTGGGTGCTGGAGGAGTCGTGCCGTCAGTTGGCCGCCTGGCAGGAGCGGGGTGTAAGGCTGCCGCTGTCGGTCAATCTCTCCGCCCTGCAGCTGATGCATCCGACGATGGTCTCTGACGTGCTGGAACTGATTCATCGTTACCGCATCCAGCCTGATACGCTGATCCTGGAGGTGACGGAAAGCCGCCGTATTGACGATCCTAATGAGGCCGTCGCCATACTGAAACCGCTGCGTAATGCCGGCATCCGCATTGCGCTGGATGACTTTGGCATGGGCTACGCCGGGCTGCGCCAGCTTCAGCATATGAAAACGTTGCCGGTGGATGTGCTGAAAATCGACAAAACCTTTGTCGAGGGTTTACCGGAAGACAGCAGCATGGTGGAGGCCATTATCCAGATGGCGCACAGCCTCAATTTGCATGTGATTGCGGAAGGCATCGAAAACCAAACGCAGTGCGACTGGCTGGCCGAAGCGGGCGTAGAGAGCGGACAAGGCTTCTTATTTGCCCGTGCCGTGCCGCCAGATATCTTTGAGCAACGATATCTTTCCAGCGTTGGCAATCAGGTAAACCTGTAATTTTGTTGCTGGCTTGTGCGAGTCAGCTCAAAGTTTTTAACATTTGTGTTTCAAATTTGCGCCGGGTTTATTTCTGTCCTGTTATGTGGGTGTTATTTTAGAGCCGCAGGTTAACCATAACCTTAAAAAACCTGTGGTTTTTCTTCCCAAGGACACCCTATGAAAACCTCAATCTTCAAAAGTCTTTACTTTCAGGTTCTGACAGCCATCGCAGTGGGTATTCTGCTTGGTCACTACTATCCTGAACTGGGCGCCCAGATGAAACCGCTTGGCGACGCGTTCGTTAAGCTCATCAAAATGGTCATTGCGCCGGTTATCTTCTGTACGGTGGTGACCGGTATTGCTGGCATGGAAAGCATGAAAGCGGTCGGTCGTACCGGTGCTGTAGCGTTACTCTATTTCGAAGTGGTCAGCACCATTGCCCTGATCATCGGTCTGATCATTGTTAACGTGGTGCAGCCAGGCGCGGGCATGAACGTTGACCCGGCAACCCTTGATGCCAAAGCGGTGGCCATCTACGCCGAGCAGGCGAAAGATCAGGGCGTTGTGGCCTTTCTGCTGGACATCATCCCCGGTAGCGTGATTGGGGCTTTTGCCAGCGGCAATATCCTGCAGGTCCTGCTGTTTGCCGTGATGTTTGGCTTTGCTCTGCACCGTCTGGGCAGCAAAGGGCAGATCATTTTCAACGTGATTGAAAGCTTCTCGCAGGTCATTTTCGGCATTATCAATATGATCATGCGCCTGGCGCCGATTGGTGCCTTCGGGGCGATGGCTTTCACCATCGGTAAGTACGGGGTGGGTACGCTGGTACAGCTGGGGCAGTTGATTATCTGCTTCTACATCACCTGTATTCTGTTCGTGGTGGTGGTACTTGGTTCCATTGCCCGCGCCACGGGTTTCAGTATTTTCAAATTTATTCGTTACATTCGCGAAGAGCTGTTGATTGTTCTGGGCACATCCTCATCGGAATCCGCGCTGCCGCGTATGCTCGATAAGATGGAAAAACTGGGCTGCCGCAAGTCGGTGGTGGGTCTGGTTATCCCGACGGGCTACTCCTTTAACCTCGATGGCACGTCAATATACCTGACGATGGCGGCGGTGTTTATCGCCCAGGCGACCAACAGTCACATGGATATTTTCCACCAAATAACCCTGCTGGTGGTGCTCCTGCTTTCATCGAAAGGGGCTGCAGGCGTAACTGGCAGCGGCTTTATCGTGCTGGCTGCCACCATTTCGGCGGTGGGACATCTGCCGGTGGCGGGCCTGGCGTTGATTCTCGGTATCGACCGTTTCATGTCTGAAGCCCGTGCGTTAACTAACCTGGTGGGCAACGGCGTGGCGACGGTAGTGGTGGCAAAATGGGTGAAAGAGCTGGATCACAAAAAGCTCGACGACACCTTAAATAACCGCACGTCGGGCGACAAAACGGCTGATTTATCTTCCTGACCTCCTGATAAATGCCCGTATTCCCTTGTCGGGATGCGGGCACCTGCGCATAATAACTGTTCATACCTGTCATAATTCGACAAGATTTTTTTTGGGTATATTTCACTTCTGGCCGTGACGTTTTGCCGAACACGCGGTCTAATCTGTATGTTTTTATCGTTATCTTTTAGAGTGAAGCGCGTCGCGAGACACTCTTTTTTAACCAGGAATGTTGATCAGGGGTTCACATGCAGGGCACAAAAATTCGACTTTTAACCGGCGGTTTGCTGATGATGGCAGCAGCCAGTTATGTGCAGGCAGATGCGCTCCAGCCAGACCCGGCCTGGCAACAAGGGACTCTGGCGAATGGTTTCCAGTGGCAGGTCTTAGCCACCCCGCAGCGTCCCAGTGACCGCATTGAAATTCGTCTGTCTGTGAATACCGGCTCCCTCACCGAAAGCACCCAGCAGGCCGGTTTTAGCCGTTTTATTCCTCGACTGGCGCTCACTCAGAGCGGCAGTTTGCAAGCGGTTCAGGTGCGTTCTATGTGGCAACAGGCCATCGATCCGAAACGCCCGCTGCCTCCGGCTGTTGTCTCCTACGACTACACCATGTTTAACCTGAGCCTGCCTAACAACCGTAACGATCTGCTAAAAGAAGCGCTGACTTATCTCTCCGATGCCACCGGCAATCTGGCGATTACGCCGGAAACCATCAACTATGCACTGAGCAACAGCGATATGGTCGCAACCTGGCCCGGGGACACCAAAGAAGGCTGGTGGCGCTACCGTCTGAAAGGTTCAGCGCTGCTTGGGCACGATCCGGCCGAGCCGCTGAAGCAGCCCGTAGACATTGAGCAGGTCAAATCCTTCTATCAGAAGTGGTACACCCCGGATACAATGACTCTGATCGTGGTCGGGAATGTGGAAAGCCGCGCGGTGGTTGAACAGATCAACAAAGCCTTTGGGGGTCTGAAAGGGAAGCGTGAAACGCCAGCGCCTGTCCCGACGCTTTCGCCCCTGCGCCCGGAGCCTGTAAGCATCATGACGGATACCGTGCGTCAGGATCGGCTGTCCGTGATGTGGGACACTGCCTGGCAGCCCATTCGCGAGTCAGCCGCGCTGCTGCGCTACTGGCGTGCGGATCTGGCGCGTGAAGCCTTGTTCTGGCACGTTCAGCAGACGCTGAGCAAGAATAACGTCAAGAACATCGGTCTGGGCTTCGATTGCCGCGTGCTGTTCCAGCGTGCGCAGTGCGCGGTTAACATTGAATCGCCGGGCGACAAGCTGAATGCAAACCTTGGGACTGTCGCCAAAGAACTGGCGAAAGTGCGTAAAGAGGGCCTGTCAGAAGACGAGTTCAACGCGCTGGTCGCGCAGAAAAAACTTGAGCTGCAGAAGCTGTTTGCAACCTATGCTCGCGCCGATACTGATATTCTGATCAACCAGCGTATTCGTGCCTTGCAGAATCAGGTGGTGGATATCGCGCCTGAGCAGTATCAAAAGCTGCGTCAGGACTTCCTGAATGGTTTGACCGTCGATATGCTCAATCAGGATTTACGTCAGCAGCTATCGCAGGATATGGCGCTTATCCTTCTGCAGCCGAAAGGCGAGCCGGAATACGACATGAAAGCGCTACAGGCAACCTGGAATTCGATCATGACCGCACAGACCCAACCCGCGCAAGCTCAGGCTGCAGCGGCAGATGATTTACACCCGGATGCAACGGATATTCCGCAGGGGCAGTAGCTCCTCACCCCGACTCCTCTCTCCCGACAGGGGAGAGAGGACGTAACACCGTTAAGCTGGCATTGCTTCACGTGGAATAATCGCCCCGCGATACTGAATTACCGTGCTGGCCGTCAGGTGACCGCGCTGTGCCGCCGCTTCAGGTGTGCCACCGGTCAGACGTACAGCCAGGTAGCCTGCGCTGAATGAATCTCCGGCTGCCGTCGTATCAATCACTTTCTCTTTCGCCAGTTTCACTGCCGGAACCTCAACCACAGCCTCGCCCGCAACGGCGACCAGGCAAGACTCTGCGCCGCGCTTAATCACCACTTCCGTGACGCCTGCAGCTAAAGTGCGGGCGATAACCTCATCAACCGGTTTCTCGCCCCATAACGCATCTTCGTCATCCAGTGTCAGGAACGCAATATCGGTACATTGCAGCATGTGTTGATAAACCTGCTGCGTCTCTTCGCGGCTGGCCCACAGGCGCGGACGGTAGTTATTATCGAAAATCACCTTGCCGCCATTGGCGCGGCACTCGCGCAGCAGCGACAGCAGCTTTTCACGGCTGGTGGGGCTTAAAATCGCCAGGCTAATTCCGCTCAGATAGAGGTAATCGAAAGTAGACAGCTCTTCACAGATCGCGGGCGCGGCATCGTTCTCAAGCCAGAATTTGGCCGCCGCTTCGTTACGCCAGTAGTAAAAGGTGCGTTCGCCAGTGCTGTCGGTTTCAATGTAGTACAGGCCCGGCAGGCGGTTTTCCATGCGCTGAATCAGCGTGGTTTGTACATTTTCACTCTGCCAGGCTTCCAGCATTTGCTGGCTGAAGCTGTCCGTTCCCAGCGCCGTCACGTAGTTCACGGCAAGCGCCTCAGGCGCAACCTGACGGGCAATATACACGGAGGTATTTAAGGTATCGCCACCAAAACCGCGGCTGACTTCCGCTCCTTTTTGGGACAACTCAATCATGCATTCGCCTATCACGGCAATTTTTTTAGACATAGTCGTGAACCTGAACAGAGTAATTAAAGGTAGTGTGCGCTGAGTGAATAATGTGGTCAACTATATTAAAACGACGTTCCATTATTTTTTTTGCGCCAGCGCGTGTTCCTGCTAGTTTCTCTCATTTTAATTTCATTTTCCCGGCGAACTGAACATAAAGTTCTTAATTAGCGCGCCGATAACCCAGTGACGAGTCCAGAAAGGTCATCCCCAACAACAGGACATCTGAAATGAAGTCAAAGCAGGTTATCCAGCGGCTGAGCACTACGCCTGAGGCAAGTATTGAGAACTTGCAGGAGCATCGCTACTGGCTGCAATGTGAGCGCACCTATACCTGGCAACCGATCTACCGAACAGACGGACGCCTGATGGCGATAGAAGTTTTAACGGTCGTGACACATCCTTCGAACCCGTCACAGCGCATCGCGCCGGACCGCTATTTTGCTGAGGTTGCCGTGCGCCAGCGTATCGATGTCCTGGAAGAACAGCTACGGATGCTGGCGACGAAGCAAGCCTTTTTCGAGCAGCATAATATTCTCGCCTCGGTGAATGTGGATGGCCCGACGCTGCTGGCGTTGCGCCAGAATCCGAAATTGCAGGAATTGATCGCTTCTCTGCCATGGATGCGCTTTGAGCTGGTAGAACATATCCGCTTACCCCAGGATTCATCCTTTGCGTCGATGTGCGAATTCGGTCCGCTGTGGCTGGATGATTTTGGCACCGGGATGGCAAATTTCTCCGCCCTCAGCGAAGTTCATTACGACTACATCAAAGTGGCGCGCGACCTGTTCATTATGCTGCGCCAGACGCCGGAAGGGCGGAATTTATTCACGCTGTTACTCCAGTTGATGAACCGCTATTGCCAGGGCGTTATAGTTGAAGGCGTTGAAACGCTGGAAGAGTGGTGTGATGTCCAGAACTCGCCGGCCGCTGCCGCGCAAGGCTATTTTCTCTCTCGACCGGTTCCGATGGATACTCTTGAATCGGTGATTACGACGCTCTGATCCGCCCGCTTCCTTTTGTCTGGACTATAGTTTTATAGGCAAGGTCATCAGGAAAGGGGACTAAAATGACAAAAACAACCAGGGTTATTTCCTGGACTGCAGGGATATTCTTGTTGTTGATCGTGGTGCTCATCATCATTATCGCTACGTTCGACTGGAACCGCCTCAAACCAACCATCAACCAGAAAGTCTCAACGGAGCTAAATCGCCCCTTCGCGATCCGTGGCGATTTGGGCGTGGTGTGGGAGCGTCAGAAAGAGGAGACCGGCTGGCGAAGCTGGGTGCCCTGGCCGCACGTTCATGCCGACGATATTATGCTTGGCAACCCGCCGGATATTCCGGAAGTTACCATGGTCCACCTGCCGCGCGTCGAGGCCACTCTGGCACCGTTGGCGCTGTTCACCAAAACCGTCTATCTGCCGTGGATCAAGCTTCAGCAGCCTGATGCGCGTCTCATCCGTCTGTCAGAAAAAAAGAATAACTGGACCTTTAACCTCGCCAGCAGCGACGAAAAAGATGCCAACGCCCAGCCTTCATCCTGGTCTTTCCGCCTCGATAATATTCTCTTCGATCGTGGGCGGATCGCCATCAACGATAAGGTCAGCAAAGCCGATGTTGAGATCCTGGTCGATCCGCTGGGCAAACCGCTGCCGTTCAGTGAAGTCTCCGGCAGTAAGGCCAGGGGCGATAACGCGAAAGCGGGGGATTATGTATTTGGCCTGACGGCGAAGGGGCGTTACAACGACCAGCCGCTAACCGGTAAAGGGAAAATTGGCGGTATGCTGGCCCTCAGGAGCGAAGGCACGCCGTTCCCGGTGCAGGCGGATTTCCGTTCCGCAAACACGCGCGTGGCGTTTGTGGGCACGGTCAGCGACCCGATGAATATGGGCGGCGTAGACCTGCAACTGAAGTTTGCCGGTGATTCGCTGGGGGAGCTGTATGAGCTAACGGGCGTGTTGCTGCCGGATACTCCGCCGTTTGAGACTGACGGACGGCTGGTGGCGAAAATAGACCCTGAGAAATCCTCGGTCTTCACGTATCGGGATTTCAACGGCCGCATTGGCGACAGTGATATCCACGGTGCGCTGACCTACACCACCGGTAAACCGCGTCCGAAGCTGGAAGGGGACGTGGAGTCACGCCAGCTGCGCCTGGCCGATCTGGGGCCGCTGATTGGCATCGATTCGGGTAAAGGCACGAACTCAAAAGAGGTGAAAAAGGACACCCAGCCTGCGGGCAAAGTGCTGCCTTACGATCGCTTCGAAACCGACAAGTGGGATGTAATGGATGCGGATGTACGATTTAAAGGAGGTAAAATTGAGCATGGCAGCACCCTGCCAATCAGTAACCTCTCGACCCATATCATCCTCAAAAATGCTGACCTGCGTCTGCAGCCGCTGAAATTTGGCATGGCGGGCGGGACTATCTCGTCGAACATTCATCTGGAAGGCGATAAAAAGCCGATGCAGGGGCGGGCAGAAATACAGGCGCGCAGGCTGAAGCTGAAAGAGCTAATGCCCAACGTCGAGCTAATGCAGAAAACCCTCGGCGAAATGAACGGCGATGCGGATATTCGCGGGGTGGGAAATTCCGTGGCGGCGCTGTTGGGCACTAGCAACGGTAATCTGAAGCTGTTGATGAACGACGGGTTAATCAGCCGTAATTTGATGGAAATTCTCGGACTTAACGTCGGAAACTTTATCGTCGGACAGATTTTTGGTGACGATGAGGTACGGGTAAACTGCGCGGCGGCGAACCTGGATCTGGTTAACGGCGTGGCGCGGCCGCAAATATTTGCGTTCGATACGGAAAACTCGGTGATCAACGTGACCGGTACGGCCAGCATGGCCTCTGAGCAGCTTGATTTGACCATCGATCCGGAAAGTAAGGGGATCCGTATTATCACCCTGCGCTCACCGCTCTACGTGCGCGGCACCTTTGAAAACCCGCAGGCGGGCGTTAAAGCCGGTCCGCTGATCGCCCGCGGCGCGGTAGCGGCAGCGCTCGCCACGCTGGTCACGCCTGCTGCGGCGTTGCTGGCGTTGATTTCGCCGTCTGAGGGGGATGCAAATCAGTGCCGGAATATTCTGGCGCAGATGAAGAAGTAGCCTTTCGTCGCCCTCTCCCACGGGGAGAGGGCGGGTTTAAGGCAAACAAGTGACTGTGATTTACAGAGCGTGATCCTTCTTCTCATGGGTTAACAGCAGCGCAATCAGCGTCAGCGCCGCCATCGCGGCCAGATAGACCCCTACATACAACAAACCGTAATTCGCCTGCAGCCAGGTCGCAATATACGGCGCAACGGACGCGCCCAGAATGGACGAGACGTTATAGGAAAAAGAGGCGCCGGTATAACGCACTTCCGTCGGGAACAGCTCAGGCAGCAGCGCGCCCATAGGGCCGAAGGTCAGCCCCATCAGGCTCAGGCCAATCAGCAGATACGCCATCACCAGCGCCGGGCTACCTGAACCCAGCAGCGGCGGGAAGACGAACAGGGCGAAAAGGATAATCAGCGAGGTAATGACAATCATGCTCGCGCGACGACCGTATTTATCCGCCAGCAGACCCGCAATCGGCACCATCACACCAAATCCAATAACCGCCATCATCAGCATCCACAGCACTTCGTTACGCGGCAGGCCCAGCCCGACCGGTGCGGCGGCGGTACTGAAGGTCATTGAATATACGGTCATAATGTAAAACAGCGTGTAGGTCGCCAGCATGATAAAGGTGCCTAGCACGGTCACGCGGACGTGTTTGGTCAGCAGCGTACCCAGCGGCACTTTTACCTGCTTTTTCGCCGCCGCGGCTTTCGCAAAAACGGGTGTTTCATGCAGTGAAACACGCACATACAGACCAATCAGCACCAGTACGGCAGAGAAAATAAACGGAATACGCCAGCCCCAGCTCATAAACTGCTCATCCGTCAGCAGCCAGGAGAGCAGCAGGAAGGTGCCGTTTGCGAAGAAGAAGCCGATTGGCGCGCCTAACTGTGGGAAAGAGCCGTACAGCGCACGCTTGCGCGCTGGTGCATTCTCGGTTGCCAGCAACGCAGCACCCCCCCATTCGCCGCCCAGACCGAGACCCTGGCCAAAGCGTGCCAGCGCCAGCAGTACCGGGGCCAGGATGCCAATGGTTTCATAGGTCGGCAGCAGGCCGATCGCAACGGTTGAGATCCCCATCGTCAGCAAAGAGGCAACAAGCGTGACTTTACGCCCCACGCGATCGCCAAAGTGACCAAAAACCGCCGACCCAATTGGACGTGCGATGAACGCGATGGCAAAGGTTGCCAAAGACTGGAGCGTGGCCGCTGTCGGGTCGCCCTGCGGGAAGAAAATATGCGGGAAAACAATAACCGCGGCAGTGGCATAGATATAAAAGTCGAAGAACTCAATGGCGGTGCCAATCAGCGATGCGACGACGACTTTGTTGCGCGAATTTACCGGAGCGGTTTCTGGCTCTGAATCGAGTGTGGTGGCTGTTGCTTGCATAATATTTTCTTATTTTTTGACGAACGAACGGCCATATTACGCACAGCAAAAGCGACATTTCAATCTGTAACAAAGCGGTAGCATGGTGAGAAAAGCAATAAAAAGGGGATAATGTTCAGGCTAGCCAAAACGCTTCTATGAAATGCTTCACAGATTTTAAATATCAGATGATAAAACTGGTTTTTGGTTAAATAAAAGTTACGGTCTGGATTTATATGCTGAAATGGTCAGTCGGGCTGAACGTTTCAGCCCGATAGTACGCTTAACGGTGGGTTTTTCCCGGCATTTGCGGGTCGTCTTTGTACTCGGCGGTGGCAATCCACGCGGCGCAGAACAGCGTCAGGCGGGCGAAGAAGTAGAAGAATGCCATTATTCCCAGTACCGAGCCAAAGGCTGCGCCAGAAGGGGATTTAATCAACGACGGCAGGGTGTAAGTCATCACAATCTTGATCGCTTCAAAACCCACTGCCGCGATCAGCGTGCCGCGGATCAAGGCTTTCTTGCGCGGACGATGGCGAGGCAAGCGCCAGAAGATCCAGAAGAACAACAGGTAGTTTGCGCAGATGGAGATCGCCAGTCCAATCCCGCGCCAGGCAGGCTTAAGCCACTCGATGGAATCAAGATAAAGGGCGGAGATTATCATCTGCTGGGCAGAACCAGCGACTGAGGTGATGGAGAGCGTCACGATGAGCGCGATAAGCAGGCCAATCAGCGAAATAAAGTCGCGAAAATACTTCACCCATATTTTTTCCTGATCCTGCGGGGTGCGTTCCCAGACGTCACGCGACTGGGCGCGAATGGCCTCGCGCAGGTTGCCCATCCAGTTAATCCCGGAGTAAAGCGCAATCAATAAACCGACGATCCCAACGGTGGTACGTTGTTGCACCGCTGTCTTGATGGTGCCCTTGAGCGTGCCCGCCAGCGTCGGGTCGCTAACGTTCAACAGGATTTTATCGAAGATATCCTGTAGCAGCGTCGGGTGCGAGGCCAGCACGAAACCCGCGGCGGCAAAAGAGACCATCAGGATCGGGATCATCGATAAAAAGGAGAAGTAGGTGATGGCTGCACCAAACTGATTCCCCATGCGGTCGTTGAAGCGTTCGGCGGCGCGTATCATATGCGCAATCCACGGGCGGCGCTGAATCTTGTCGGCCGTGTGGGTCACCGTCTCCAGCGCTTTGCTGGCCTTGCCCGGCGATTTCGGCTCTTCAGTCTCGGTTTCCATCTTTTTGATGGGATCATAGTCCAAATTTTGTGTCGGTCGTTGCGGGTTGTTTTCCGGCGTCACGCGCATTTTCCTTTTCGTTGAGCTGGATGTTACTGAATTATAGCTTGCGGTTAGTCCACGTAAGCTTTTGTGAGAGAGGTAAGCCACTCCATAAACAGATGTACGCGTCGGGAGAGGTGACGGCGGTGAGGATAAAACAGGGAAACAGGCAGAGGTTTAGCCCGATATTGCGGCAAAATAGCAATGAGTTTCCTGGCGCGCAAATATTCACGCACGCCAACGCGAGGTGCCTGGATAATGCCCAGCCCGGCGATACAGGCGGCGTGGTAGGTTTCCGTACTGTTGACCGTCAATATTCCGCCGGTTTTCACCCACTGTGTCGCACTGCCGTTAAAAAATGCAAAGCCCTGGGAGCGCGTTCCCGGCGTGGCTGCGTAATGAATGACAGCGTGAGAGCCGAGATCGTCCAGTGACTCAGGGTAACCAAAGCGCGTCAGATAATCCGGACTGGCGCAGTTAATTACTGAGAGTTTACCCAGCGGGCGGGCAATCAACCCGGGATCGTTCAGCGTGCCCACGCGCACGACGCAGTCAAACCCTTCCCGGATAACATCTACCACGCGGTCGCTGCTGCTGAGTTCCAGCTCAATACCGGGATACTGCTGCAAAAAGGCAGGCAGCTTTGGGATGACTAAATTTCGCGCAACGCCAACCGGCATATCGACACGTAAACGACCGCTGATGCTTGAAGGGTCATGCTGGAACATGCCGTCCAGTTCGTCGAGGTTCGACAGCAGATCTTTTGCCCGCTCGTAATAGACCATGCCATCTTGCGTAAGGCTGACGCGGCGCGTAGTCCGGTGCAAAAGCGCAGTACCCAGCCGGTTCTCCAGCGCCTGAATTTGACGCGATACGCTGCCTTTCGGCAGGCTTAACGACTCGGCCGCGCGTGAAAAACTCTCCAGTTCTGCGACCCGAACAAACAACTGCATTGCGTGAATTTTATCCATAGGCGACGCTCATTGTTGTTGGTTGTGAAACAGTGAAGTATTCACTCGCCTGATTATTGATTTTTTATCACCTAATAAGGACATCCGCAATCTCAATTGCAGCCGAAACGAGGTTTATGGCTGAACGTACTCCTTTTTCAACAAACCGAACAGCCAGTCATTATGCCAAATGCCCGCAAGAGAGTAGCTCTCGCGCAATTCACCCTCCAGCCTGAACCCGGTTTTTTCCAGCAATTTCCTTGAGGCCATATTGCCCACCGTGACGGTGGCGGTTAGCCGACGAATATTGCCCTGCGTGAAGGCGAAATCACACAGAGCCTGCAGCGATTCGAAGCCGAAACCTTTCCCCTGTGCTGGGGGAGCGAAAAGGAAACCCACCTCGGCACAGTCCTCTTCCCGATGTATATATCCGGTTACGCCAAGCGGTATCTGGCGGGCGGTATCGCGGACAACCAGACATAGCCAGTGCGTACTGCCGGATATCCATGGTGTCAGGCGGGATTCGAAAGCGTCGCGGATATCTGCCACCGGGCGGTTCTGTGCGACAAAGCGCATCACCGCCGGGTCTTGCTGTAACGAGAGAAAAAAGGGCCAGTCCTGCTCCTGTAGCGGGGAGCAGGTAAGACGAGAAGTTATTAAGGCAGGCATGTCAGCTTCTCCTGAGACAGGTTATTTGATTATAGGGTTGTCACTGTATTTCAACGGAAAGTCAGGTATGTTTAAACATATAAATTAAAAAGAAAAACGGCTGCTTATTCCCGGCAAAGATGTCTTTGTTGCCTCTGAAGGAAAATAATGATTCTCAGCACATCACATCACAATCGCGAACAGTTTGAACGCTGTCTGGCGGTCATTCGTCAGGCATCTGTCGAGATCCTGCTTCTCCTGAATGTACATGTTTCTGAAGCTAAAGATCCATGCTGGTTCCTGGAACAGCTTGATAACGCACGCTTAGCGTGGGGGGGATGGACTGCCGTTGCGAAGCAGTTCCACCTCAATGATGCTGAAATGTCGGCCTTCACGCTGCAGCTGCGCCTGTTAAAGCAACGGGTTCCACAGTATGAAAGCGGGCAGGATGTCAGTGACAATCAGCTTATTGTGGCGATGCGGTTCGTCACGGCGCTGGAACATCTTCGTTTGCAGCAGCCTTTGCTGACTTACAGTACCGAGCTTGCAACCGGTAGTGAGCTCCAGCAGCAGCAGGCGCACAAGCAGGTACGTGCCATTGAGCTGATGATAAAAGGGCTTATCCAGCAGGCATGGCCCGATCAGGTGCGGCTCAATAACCATCTCAAGACCTTATTTAACGCCGATCGCGTGCGTCGCTGGCTAAAGCTTGGCGAAATTCACGATGTGCTCAGCGGCATGCTGTTTAGTGAGCTGGCCCAGTTGTTGGTGGACAAAAAAGAGTTCAGCCGGTATTACGCATCGTTGTTTAACGACTCGTCGATGCTGACGCTGATGGTGGATCCGCGTAAAACGCTGCAAATCTTTCTCGATGACATTCGCCAGATCCGCAACAGTATTACCGTGCAGCAGACCCTAAGCTCGGCGCAAATTCAGCTGCTGGATAGCTACTATTCACAAATCACGCGCCCCATTCAGCGTGCGTTTGAAGAGGGAAGAACCCGGATCAATCCGACCGGGTTCATGGCGGTGGATGCCAGCGAACTGCATACGTTCTGGAAAAATGCACAGAAAATGGACCGGGTCACAGGCAGCGATCTGTTTGAAGTCCGTGACACAATAGAAAAACCAACCCAACGCGCGGCCAGGACGCCGGAGCAGCGCGAGCAACTTATATCCGGGATGCTGTGGGCCGCCGTCGCGGTGATGGTTATCGTCATTGTGGTAGGTGGAGTCTGGCTGGTGACCAGCGGTAAACCGCAGCCAGCCGTGGTGAACGCCGCAGAACCCGCCCAGCCTCAGGAGATGCGTGAAACGCCTTCCTCGCGTGAGACGCTGACGCGCATGGGCGTGACCTGGGATGAAAATAATTTCCGCTCAGCCATCAACCGTAACGATACCCGCGTGGCGCTGCTTTTTTTACAGGGTGGTATGGACTGGAAGCTATCCTGGACCGAAGAGGCGATGTCGGCAGAGTATGACGACGTGCTAGAGCTGTTGTTGCGCTACCGGAACAGGATGGTGGAAGAGAAGCCATGCCGGCGCTTTATCAATACGCTCAGTCACGCCATGTCTAACGGTGAAGCGCTCACTTCTGTACGCAAACAATACCTGAAAGCGTTTTGCACCGTACCCGCGGTGGTGAAACGCCAGCAGCATGAAGCCGATATGGCAACACGCCGCGCTAAGGCACAGCCCGATGCGACCAGCAAAAAATGGCAGACTATTCAGTCGGCTATTTATGAGGTGATTAAGTAATATTGCCCTCATCCTGACCCGCTTCGCAAAAGGCCGGGATAAGGGGGAGCAGACTGCACTCTCTCAAGGCTCGCCATACAACCCTATCAACCGCCGTACCACGCCGTTCGTCCAGCCGAAGCCATCCTGCAGGGTATATTCTCCCCCGCCTCCTTCACGCGGCGTGTTGCTGGCAATGTGATACTTCTCAATCAGTTTATGATGGGTCTTATAAAAATGGTTCACCGTCTGCAACCAGCTCCAGGCGATCTCATCGCCCAGAGAGTCGTTGCCATACTGTTTGAACCCCTGGATTGCCATCCACTGCAATGGCGCCCAGCCATTGGGTTTATCCCACTGTTCACCGGTTTCGTACTCGGTAGCCATAATTCCGCCCGGGGTGAGCAGGCGTGCTTTAACCGCATCCGACAGGCGCTCTGCCTGCTCATGCGTCGCCATACCGACGTACAGCGGTACGATGCTGGCCGCTGAGAACAGGGCCATTTCTCCACGTCGCCAGTCGTAATCGCGGTAGCAGCCATTCTCTTCATCCCACAGAAAACGATTAACCGCAGCGCGGCGGTCGCTGGCTTTCTGGCGGAACAGTTCGGCAGTCTCTTTGTCCCCTTTCGAGGCTGAGATATTGGCGATAGCGCTTTCGAGTTTGAACAGGAACGCGTTTAAATCGATGGGGATAAACTGTGTTGTCCGGATGCTGGCAAGCCGACCGGGATTGCGCAACCAGCGCGAGGAGTAATCCCAGCCCGAGGCCGCACCGGCACGCAGATCCCGATACACTTCATTTGGCGGACGACCGGAATGGCGCGCGGTTTCTACGTCCTCAATCCAGGACTCGTCCCGCGGCGTATCACGGTCATCCCAGTAGCGGTTAAGCAGTGAGCCATCCGGCATGCGCACTGCGCTGCGGTAGGCCTGATTGAGCAGGAGAGACTCCGCTCCATCCATCCAGAAAGCGTATTCCATTTTCAGGTGGTCCAGGTAGCGCTTCGCGCCGCGCACGCCGTCCTCTTCGAACAGCTCGACCATTAAAGCAAAAACCGGCGGCTGGGAACGGCTAAGGTAGTAGGTTCGGTTGCCATTCGGGATGTGGCCATAACGCTCAATCATCCACGCAAAGTTATCCGCCATGCACTTAAGCATGTCGTGGCGACCGCTTTCAGCCAGCCCCAGCATGGAAAAATAAGAATCCCAATAGTAGGTCTCGCTGAATCGCCCGCCGGGTACGATATAAGACTGCGGCAGCGCCAACAGGGATGACCAGGGAATATGATCCTGCGGCTCGCGCGTTAGTACTGGCCACAGGCTATCGATGTGCTCTTTAAGCGACAGGCCCGGGTCGGAGACATATTCGGTGCCGTAGGTTTCAGGCAGCCAGAAGTGGTTCTCCACAAAGCGCGCCAGGTCGAAATCGCGGTGTCGGCGCACTTTACGGTAGCGAATGAGGATATCCAGCGGATCCATCTTAGGCGCGCAATCCGGGAAGGTTTTGCTATCCGCAAACAGCCGCGACGACTGCACGTGTTCGAACAGTTCCAGGTAACGATCGGCGGGCGTCAGGGCGTCGGAGGCGGGCAGGCCCTCGATCATTTCGGGCTCCGGCTCCGCCTCAATCATTTCATCCAGTTTTAACTCGCAGGGATCGGTTTCGTAGCAAAGTTCTGCTTCAATCCCGAATTCGATGGCGTCTGCAGGGCGTAGTTTCTGGTTGAACATGGCGATAAAAACCTCCGGTTGTGTGTTCTCGTTAGACAAGTTTTCCGGGTATCTTTTAAGCGTAGACATTCGCTTCGGTAATGGGTGAGGGAAATGTGCGCTTAGTCACATTTTTATGGTATTGCATTTTTGCTGGTTTAGATTCAAGGCGCTGAAAGTACTAATAATAATTCAATACTATCCTGGGCGGAGTCGATCGAAAATTCAGAGCATTTACTCTGCAACAGAGTGTAAATAGCGCAGCATTTTACGTTGAGTACGTTGGATTGTCGTTCACCGATACTGAAAACATATCCTGCTTCACCGGGGCATAAGAAAAAACTATTTTTACACTTATTTGAAAATAATACATTATGAAAAATGATGAAATAAATTGATTAATCTGGATGGTATAAACGTTACATTAATGTTCTCAATAAAACAAAACGAATACCTTTCAGCAACATGTGTCTAAAATAAAGAGTTGAGAGCATCAACGACACCTCGTTTTTTTCGCGTGATTTAAACGATGGTAAAACGTAATGGCATCAATCCTTTAAATGTGTTTATTAATTAAATTAATATTTTAGTAGTTAAAAAATTCGCGTGTGGAGGTTTTAAATAGAAATAATATGAGTTTTAATTGTCGCGATTACTATTATTCAGCTAATCATGCTGTTTATAACAGTCTGACTATTCAGTTTTTTTAGGTTTTGAATGGAAGTTATGGCGAAGTATGGCTAAATTTGTTAAAAGAATCCTCATTCCTGTCATATTCATAATTCTGGTATTTATTCTTGAAAGTTGTCTCTCTGACAGCGTGGATATTGATTTCTTCCGGACATTGCATCGGAACGAAAATTATATCTATTTCCTGTAGCAATAATTATCAAGCATAATAATCTGGTCAGATTATTACTGACCAGATTATCGTGGTATGAATTGACCTTAACGCATGGTAACGCAATACCCATACAACTTTAAAACTTCTAATTCTGAAAATTGTTAAAAAACAATAGATTAAGAATTCCTGTAAGACTGGCCCGGTGAATCTCCAGACAGTTGTTATCACTTAAATTAGTGATAGTCTTAATACTAAAGTGTTGGTGCTGCTCTGCGCCATACCAGACCCGCAGAGGGTAACCAGCGGCGAACGGTTACGGCATGTAACTGACAGCCGGTTATCTCTTTGATTTTTATTGCAAGAAGTTCTGTACTCCACCGTGAACGCTGGTAGCCAAAATCGCCGGGAGCATGTTTTACCAGCTCACGTAACAGTGTGCAGATAGGCTCAAAAGGCCAGCGACGGGCACGTCCGGCAGCCGACAGTGGAACGGGCGCAGGGCAACGTCACTGACGCGAGCGCCCCGGTGCAGCATCAGCATGGCTGTCAGCCTGCAGGCATGATTTTTATCGTGCGTTTTATGGATGGCTCTCTGCATCAGGCGTCGTTCGTCACGGGGAATGGGTGCTGTGATCGGTATCGCTCAGTCCGGTTGGTGATTTTGGTTGGTTTGGCGATTGATCAGATCGGACAATCCGGGCTGAGTTCCCTTCCAGTGATCTACTATTTTGCGAAGCTATTTAGTTTTGCCGACTGGCGTCAACTACTCTGGCCGCATCCATTGAGTGATGGTTTTAAGCCATGCGAGTTACTGCCTTCGCTGTCTTTGTCCGGTAACTTTCTCCTTATTTAATTAACATATTTTAACCGCATGTTTAATATGAAATATCATAATAATTGTTTGTTATAACGTGAATAATTTAGAACCATATAATGCCCGAGATTGGCAAGCGACTAATTCATCTCTGTGGGATGGAGTATGAATATTGGGGGTGGCTTTTCTAATTTCAATTTCGTTTTGCGGACCGAATTCAGTTCTTATTTTTACCGTTCTTCCATGAAGAAACCGATTGTATGCATCAGGTGCCGTAAATACTTCACCTCCGGTATCGTAAGTAATGACATCTCTGTCCAGTAGGTCAGCCAGTGCATTGGCAAACCCTTCAGGATCATCAATTGCGCCACCAAGATGGCAACATATCAGATGCAATGGCTTTTTATTCGTGCTTAGATCTATATTCATATCTTCAAAGAAATTAATAACGCGATATGCGGACATCTTCTCACCGGCAATAATAATAGATCTGCCATCTTCAGAGCCATGGGTTAAAATTACATCCTCTCCATCACCTATACAACCTGGCTGATAAAAACATTTAAACCGTTGACCTGAAACCTTATCAATATCACTGGAGAAAAAAAGACCGCCTCCAAGCCTCCTGCTCACAGGCCCCCCCGCTGCTGCCGTCGCCCCGTTCCCTCCCCCCAGCGCCACAAGACGGGCAGGTTGTGACACCATCTGCATAATTTTCCGCACCGCTTTACAGGTGTCTTTACCAATAAGATAAGCGGACACCGCCACGCCCAGCCCCAGAGCCGCCCACTGCAGGTTACGGGATGCCTGCGGATTACTTTCCTGCGTCTTGTTACTGGCCACCTGCAGGGAGACAGCCAGTGAGGCAATACCGGTGCCAATGGCGATTTTCCTCGCATTGCGCTGGGCTACCATGGCGGCGGTCACCAGGGTGTAGGTGGCGGCATCGGCCGCGCTGATTTCCCCGGCCAGGGTACCGGCCAGCACGGTCCACAGGGCCGGCCCGTGGCCGCTGGGGTCGGTCCGGTTAATCGGGTCACCGCTGCAGTAGGCATAGGGGTTCACCCCGCCGTTACCGAACGGGCTGTGGGAGTCCGGGCAGGTAAAGCGCATCAGGGTCGGGTTATAGGCCCGGTAGCCGTTGCCCAGATGGGTGACGCCGGTAAGCGGGTCTGCGCGTTCGCCGTTAAAGCCGGGCAGGAGGGCAGACTGCCCGGCGCGTGCCGGGCTGTTGCCGTACGGAGACCAGGTGAAATTCTGGGCGCTCCCCTGGCTGAGGGATAACAGCGGACTGCCGCTACGGCTAACCCCGGTTAGTTGTATCGTCATCAAATTATTCCTTATTGTATTGTAAAATTGCACAGTTATTCAGGCAGATTCTTTTTCAGCATATAAAAAGGGATGATCCCCCGCATCAATAAAACCATCAGGATACTATTTGATATCAGCTTATGGACAAATAGATAATCCATTATTGATTAATAAACTTAATAAAAAAGCACTTAACTTATTGAAAAATTACCGCCAAAATCCCTCAGTAATTCGGGGGGGGCCACATAAGATACTCAGACAAACATACTTTTTTTTACCAGACACCCATACTAAAAAACATTCAGTTCTGTTTAATTGGTATTAAACATAATCGTAAGGGGGCATATTTAAATATCAATACTGGCCTGAAGCATTGCACGACGTCCGGGATCATGCATATTCACGAAATCCACACTGGTATATTCTATTCTAATAGGATCAAAAAGAAGAAGATCTAATGCTTCATGCCGGGTCAGCCTTTCCAGCATATTGCCGGGAACAACCACCCCCTGTCCCTGCCCATAAGTAATGATGGTCCGCCCTAATTTTTCAGCCAGTATGTTAACAAACCCATCAGCCACATCCAGATCATTCGCCATACAGCAGGTAACCAGATGGAGTGCTCTTTGATTAGCCCTGAGATCAATGCCAATATTGTTAAAGAAATCAATGAAAGCATCAGGTCCCAGAATTTGCCCCCCTATACCCACGCCTTCACGGGATGAAGGACTATGGACAACAATAACATCCTCACCAGATCCTAAGTAATCTGACACAAAATATTGTGTAATACGCTGCATGCACCTGGTCACTGGATGTTTCCTGTAACCGATATCAAAGATACTACCCTGTGCCGAACGAGTTATTTCCTGTCCGCCTGCTGCACCTGCAGCATCATGCATCATGATCTGCAGCTCCCGGGACGGCTGTGAAATCATACGCATTAGTTTCCGTGCCCCTTTATAAGCACCCAGCACGGCCAGCGAGACCCCCACCGTAATCCCCAGCCCGCGGGCGACCCACTCCAGCGCCCGGGAAGCCTGCGGGTTACTCTCTTCGGTCTTATTACTGGCCACCTGCAGCGAAACAGCCAGTGAAGCAATACCGGCACCGATGGCAATTTTCCTCGCATTGCGCTGGGCCACCATCGCGGCAGTGACCAGGGCGTAGGTGGCGGCATCGGCCGCGCTGATTTCCCCGGCCAGGGTATCGGCCAGCACGGTCCACAGGGCCGGGCCATGACCACTGGGGTCGGTCTGGTTAATCGGGTCACCGCTGCAGTAGGCATAAGGATTCACCCCACCGTTACCAAACGGACTGTGGGAGTCCGGGCAGGTAAAGCGCATCAGAGTCGGGTTATAGGCCCGGTAGCCGTTGCCCAGATGGGTGACGCCGGTAAGCGGGTCTGCGCGTTCGCCGTTAAAGCCGGGCAGGAGGGCAGACTGCCCGGTGCGTGCCGGGCTGTTGCCGTACGGAGACCAGGTGAAGTCCTGAGCGGTTCCCTGACTGAGGGATAACAGCGGACAGCCGGTACGGTTAACCCCGGTAAGCTGAATGGTCATAATGGTATTCCTTCATGTCTGTGTGAAATATCTGTCTGTGGCAGAAAATTGTGTTCAGATACAGTCAAATATTCTCTGACCAGTGTACTTGAGCCGGTTACTTTCGATCTGTATATAATTAGTCAGCTTGCTGACTGACGTTAAATATTGTACTGGAAATATTGGTTTCTATTTATATTCCTATCAGAGCCTGATTCCAACAATTGCCTCAGTATGTGTGGCATCATGTCTGTTGATACGCGCATCAATGTATGCGCCATCACTATCTCTGGTGGAAACAGATATATATTCATCATCAATCATTTGTTCTAAAACATCAATGTCCAGCCAGATTTCTTCACCACAGCCAAATGTATAGATAGTGCGATTCAGCAACGCGCTCAGTGTATTAGCAAATCCCTCAGGATCCATGAATCCGCCGCCGATGTGGCAAGCGAGAAGAACCAGTGGTGTTTTATTTCTCCGAAGGTCTATAGCGAAGGAGGAAAAATATGAAACAAGTTGCTCAGGAAAGAGATGATAATCCCCGATATCAAGAAATTGACCATCAGAATCAGTGGAAATAACGTCACACAACTCGCCCCATCCAGTGTAACCCTCGAGATAAAAATTAATATTCAGGTATGATTTGCCAGAGATAGTATTGAACTTTGTCTCTTCCCCCAGTCCGAGGAGCCGTCGAGGGGCCGCCGTCAGTGGTGAGGGTGAAAAAGGTGGTTCAACCTTCGCCAGTCGCGCAGGCTGTGAAAACATCCGTATCAGTTTCCGCACCCCTTTATAAGCACCCAGCACGGCCAGCGAGACCCCCACCGTAATCCCCAGCCCGCGGGCGACCCACTCCAGCGCCCGGGAAGCCTGCGGGTTACTCTCTTCGGTCTTATTACTGGCCACCTGCAGCGAAACAGCCAGTGAAGCAATACCGGCGCCAATGGCAATTTTCCTCGCATTGCGCTGGGCCACCATCGCGGCAGTGACCAGGGCGTAGGTGGCGGCATCGGCCGCGCTGATTTCCCCGGCCAGGGTACCGGCCAGCACGGTCCACAGGGCCGGGCCATGACCACTGGGGTCGGTCTGGTTAATCGGGTCACCGCTGCAGTAGGCATAGGGATTCACCCCACCGTTACCAAACGGACTGTGGGAGTCCGGGCAGGTAAAGCGCATCAGAGTCGGGTTATAGGCCCGGTAACCGTTACCCAGATGGGTGACGCCGGTGAGCGGGTCCTGGCGTTCGCCGTTAAAACCGGGCAACAGCCCGGCCTGTGCGGAGCGCGCCGGGCAGTTGCCATACGGGGATCAGGTGAAGTCCTGAGCGGCTCCCTGGCTGAGGGATAACAGCGGACTGCCGGTGCGGTTAACCCCGGTTAATTGGATAGCCATAATTATATTCACCTTGTTTATTTAGAATATCAAAAGTAGTAAGTATATAAACCAATAAACTTACTCAAAACAATGAAGCTGAGGGCGTATGAATCAGCCCTCGGATTAGTTTAATAACCGTTAACCTTATATTTAACCTTAAGGCTTTATGACCGATTAAATAAGCCTCCAGGCGGACACTGGATGCCTTGTAAGGAATAAAAGGCATTTGGAGAGTGAGTGTGTGGTTGAGCAATACGGGAAAACATAACAATATCAAAAGGAAGGCATGGGAATCTGCGCTCATATACAGTGATTCCATTTCCAGCAATAGCGTTCTCCACATAATCTGCTAAAAGACCTATATCACCTCCTCGACCATAAGTAATGACCGGTCGATTAATTACTGCTGCAAGTAAGTTGGCAACTCCAAAAGAGTTGCCTGATGCACCGGCTGCGCCACATGAGATAAGGTGCAGTGGTGTTCTGTTTGCACGTAAATCTATATTGTACTGACCAAGGAAATACTCAAGACCAAATGCATTCATGGTATTGCCATTAATTGCGACAAGATCACTATTTTCAGTACCATGTACAACAATTACATCTTCACCATTTGCCATTCCTCCAGGTATATAGGCATTAGGCGCACCGCCATCGTTCTCGAAGATTAAGCCATGTCGAACGGCCCCTTCCAGTGGGCGCGGTTCTCGCCTGTTCTCAGGGGCTGCTGGGGCGGTCCCTTCTCCGCTCATCATCACGAGGCGGGATGGCTGCGACACCATCCGCATGATTTTGCGCACGACTCTATAGGTATCTTTACCAACAAGATAAGCAGACACCGCCACGCCCAGTCCCAGAGCCGCCCACTGCAGGTTACGCGACGCCTGCGGGTTACTCTCTTCGGTCTTATTACTGGCCACCTGCAGCGAAACAGCCAGTGAAGCAATACCGGCACCGATGGCAATTTTCCTCGCATTGCGCTGGGCCACCATCGCGGCAGTGACCAGGGCGTAGGTGGCGGCATCGGCCGCGCTGATTTCCCCGGCCAGGGTACCGGCCAGCACGGTCCACAGGGCCGGCCCATGGCCACTGGGGTCGGTCTGGTTAATCGGGTCACCGCTGCAGTAGGCATAGGGATTCACCCCACCGTTACCAAACGGACTGTGGGAGTCCGGGCAGGTAAAGCGCATCAGAGTCGGGTTATAGGCCCGGTAACCGTTACCCAGATGGGTGACGCCGGTGAGCGGGTCCTGGCGTTCGCCGTTAAAACCGGGCAACAGCCCGGCCTGTGCGGAGCGCGCCGGGCAGTTGCCATACGGGGACCAGGTGAAGTCCTGAGCGGCTCCCTGGCTGAGGGATAACAGCGGACTGCCGGTGCGGTTAACCCCGGTAAGCTGAATGGTCATATTTCATTCCTTCGTGAAGTAAGCCGGGCCTGAGCCCGGCGGTTGCAGGCTGCACCGGGTCCTCAGGAGGACAGTTCACCCTCGCTGACGGCCGCACTGCCACTCATCCCCTGGCGCATCCGGCTGTACTGATTTTTTTCGACCTGAATCTCGTTAACCAGTTTGCTTCCGGCGTAGTACAGCAGGCGGGTGTCATCATCGGCCAGGGACTGTAATACCAGGGTGTTGTGCGCATCGTAGCCATAACTGCAGGGTGAGCCAGCAACCGGAGTGACGGTACTCAGGCGTCCGGCTTCATCATAGGTCAGAATTCTGCCAGCCTCGTCCAGTGTCATCCGGCCATTGTCGTCATAATGCAGAGTGATGCTTGCCGGATAGCTGTCGTTGCCGGAATGCGTGACGGATGTCAGCTGGGTTGGATCATCGGGATTGCCATAAATGAATGTTGCGGTATCAACCAGTCCGTCCGGCGTGGTGGTAACACAGGTCTGGATATTATTAATTACATCCATGGTAAAGACCTGGGAAACGATTTCCTGACCATATCCATCCACCGGAAGGGATGTTCCGCTACAGGAATAGGTTTGCAGGCGGTTGCGGGAGTCGTAATAGAAATGTTCCTTGCGCAGGGTAACGCCATCACGGGAAACGGTGATGGTCTCAACCTGGTCGTTATCATAATAGGTCGTCACAATACTGACTGAGGAGCCGTCTGATGCATCGAGCTGTCGGATCCCTTCACGGTTGAAATCATCAGGAATAATTGTTGTCGTCAGCGTACTCTGGTTCGTCAGATCTTTTGCGACCTGGTGATCAAAGCGGCCGTCATCACGCCAGCCCATGGTCAGCAGAACTTCATCATCGCCGACAGTGTATAACCGGCCGAATTCATCCGGCGTGATGGTCTGAAGGTTTCCGGTGACGTCCTGGTAAGTCAGCAGATTACCGGCCAGCGTCCAGGAATAAGAGGCAGTTCGTTCTGCCCCGGTTGTTGAAGTCACGGTCTGGTATTGTGAACGACTGGAAGGGTACCACCCGGAAACGGTCGCCTGCCCACCCACTTCCTCATCGCTCTGCAGCTCTGCACTGGCCGGATCAAAGGTGAAACTCTGGAATAACTGCTGACCAGTAACGTGCTCCAGGGCATTACCAAGTTCCGGAATATACTGGTAGGTCAGTGTCTGGTTCAGGTTATCCGTGACGGTAAGGGGCATATCAAACGTATCGTCATAGGTACAGGTGGTGGTACGACCGCCACAGGTAGTTGTCAGTAACCGGCCCAGGCCATCAAACGTCTGCTCGCCGAGCAGTGGGTATTGAGTACCATCGCTCGCGGTGACACTGATTGTCTTATCCAGTGGAGCACCGGATTGTGGAGCGTAGGTTCGGGTGACAACGGTACTATCCGGCAAAGTCTGGGTGCTGACACGGCTGAAAGGATCATATGTCCAGCTGGTTGTATGGTTGAGTTCGTCAGTGGAAGAGCGCAGACGGCCCAGCCCATCATAGGTTTTGGTGAGGCTGCCTTTGCTGTTACCATTAATATCAATCTGCGTCACAGAGGTGGGGAGCTTCTGAATATTGTATTGCGTGCAGACCTTACCCATTTCCTGCGTTGTGTCACTGGTTGCGCAGAACCAGGAGGTGGAGGTCATATTGACCGGATCATTGGTTTGATACTGGTTCTGCCCGCTGCTGACCTGGCTCAGATAAGGCTGGCCCCAGCTATCATACTGCGTGGTCGTTTCAAGTTGAGTAATGTTCTTTGGATCATTCAGCGGGTCAATAAAATCTGTGGTAACCGTCTTATATTTCCGACCCATGGCATCATATTCATTGCGCTTCATTTCGAAGAAGGTATCGACAAGGTTATTATCGATATTGTTTTGCTCAATGAAGAGTACCCGGCCTGGCCCATCAAAATGCAGATTCTGAACATTCCCGTATCGGTCAGTAATGGTAGTCATGATATCGATGACATGACCATTCTCATCAACAGCCAGAGAATAAGCGGACTGCTCGGCGCTTTCATACTCTGTTCCTGAACAGGTGACCCGATGTTTCAGACGGCCCAGAGAGTCATACTCATAAACTGTTTCAATGCCCTGGGCGTTAATATGATAATGAAGTTTACCGTTGTATTTATTATTTGCGCGCTGAACGGTCAATGTGATGCCATCATAGGTAGTCAGCGTGGTGGATTCGAGGATATCGGTATCCTGTAGCTGATAGTCTTTATGTTCTGTCAGAACATATGACGAACCGTTATCAGCAAAGACCGTCGCAGTAACATCCCGGGTACGACCATAAAAAGCGGAGGTGGAGTCATCCGTGTTGTAGGCATACTCCTGTGAGGTCAGCTGGATAGCATCGGCATATTGTACTGCTCTTAATGGCAGCACGTTATACGAGACCGGTGCACCGGTTAACGTATCGACGGCAGTGAATTTGACATATTGTGCCTGCACGGGAACATCGTCATAATCTGATGGTGCCGGTGTGTGTGTGACTTTTTTAACGTAACGAACAAATCCACTCGGTTCGGCAGGGCACCCGGTATCACCGGCATCACTTTCACCTGCGGCAGGGTAATACTCAATATCGATGACGGTGCCATCCGGAGTGGTTTTTTGTGTCAGCAGACACTCGTCATTATAGGATGTCAGCGTCACTTCGCTGCGTGACTGTTTCCCTTCCGGCAACGACGTATCCATCCAGGTCACTGTCTGCGAACGAAGACACTGATACTGATTAGGCTGGTCATCAAAAACCAGCCCGACTTCAGCGTAATACTCCATTTCTGTTAACCGGGAGGTTGTCCCACAGAACATATTACTGTTTACCATCAGATGATAATTATTGTAGCTGTATGACGTATTGACAACTTCCTCACCATTGCGGTTCGTCACTGTTGTGCCATACAGGTAATCGCTCATGATGTTATAGAGGTTATCACTGCTGGCAGACCATTCCCGGTCAAAATTGCCGCCATAGCCCAGATAATTATTCTGTCCGTGCAAGGTGTAATCATAGGTCGTAGTTAGTTCAGGCTGATCCATTCCCGGTGTCACCGTATAGGTGACTACTGCCGGCAGGCCTCCCGACATCCCGGAGTCCGCAGGAAACCGGAAAACATTCTGTTCATAGGTTGCTTGTTTTACCACACCGGTCGGGGATGTGATTTTGGTCAGGGTCTGGTTAATATCGGGAACTAACTGAGTGTCATAGCCAAGAGACCAGGTCAGTGTGGCATCGGTACTGATATGTGAAACTGACTGTAAATAGTCATTTTGGAGCTGTAACTGTACGGAATAGTATTCATCCGTATCCGGGAAAACAGCGATATTAACGACTGCGCCACTCGGGTATTCAAGCTGGCACAGTAATTCCGTTTCATCGCTGATACTGAGCAACCGGACATGCACGTCGCTGTCATCCCACGCCAGCGACAATGAATATCCCAGTGGGCTGTAAATGGTGACGGGAAGGAAAAGATGGTCGCCGTACAGGCTTAATTTTTCGACAACACCGTTATCGTAGCAAATCTGATAATGGTTGCTGCCGGTTTTCGTGAAGATGAAACTGGCATTTTTTAACTGATGGATAATGACATCATCACCATCTTCTTCTGTCGTATACTGCTCACCGGTGTTCAGGGTAAGTGTATTATTGGGTTTATCGTACAATGTAAATCCGGCTAAAACCCCCACACCGAATCCCTGATTAATATCTGATGTCGGGGAGTAGGATAAACCTAATGAAACCTCCGGTCCCATCGACTGGTTACCGGTGATCTTTGCCAGTTCCATATTGAATGAAAATAGGCCGGTACGGGGGTCGACATCACCGATGGAGGCGCTGGAGAAATTTTTGGTCTGGGTGAAATAGTTATTATTCATAACAATCCATTATAAAATATAATGACATAATGTTGGATAAACCTCCTGCCAGGATTAACAGGAGGTTCGTTAATTTTTGCGACTTCTTATTACTGTCCGGTAATGGCCGGTTCAAAGGAATCTCTGCCGAAGGTGATTACAATAGTGCCGGTATTACCGTAAGTATCGAAAACTGTCACGGTGACCGGTTTGCAGATATCAGCCCAGTGCTCCTGATTAATATCACTACCTCCATCTGCCGGAATCGTTGCATCCAGGCAATAGAGAGTAATACAGCCCTCGGCATTACTTAACTGAGTGGTTAATGTCTGTTTCGTGTCTTCAACATCCAGAGCATATTCCCATTTACCCTTAGTAAAACATGGTCGGTTTTTATCTGACTCATGATTTGAGTACGTATCCACGCCCCATTCAGCGTTCGTAATATTAACGCCCCAGCAGGTAATGTGCGGGTAACTGTTAGAATCATCGGCCCTGCAGTCAATACAGGCAACCATCTGAGAGGTACTATCATTGCCTGAATGAGGTACAATCCATTCCTTATCTGCACCATCAGTGCAGATATTACTCTCATTCAGAAAACCATCATATTCGAATTTATTATTCGAATTAATAAATGCCATGGTGTAATTATTATACGTGACAGGCAGGATTTGTATCTGTTTCCATCGTGTAGACGCGTTATTGTAATTATACTTACCGATATTCCAGACGCACCACATAATGCCGGAGTGCAATGTCGACCACTCACTGTCCTGAATATACAAATTCGAGGTATCACCATAGTTAATCGCTTCAAGTGCCTGTAGCGAAATATGCCATGGATTGCCACCGCTCGCGGTGGAATCTACCGCATCAAAACCCGGTGGCGTGACCCTGACTGCAATATCTTTATTGGTAATGTTTTTACTACTATAGACATAAAAATTGATGAGCACATCACCGTCTTCGGTCACTGTGGTAGTCGGTAAGGTTGATGAATACGCCAGGGGATTTGAATAATAATTACTCTCATCAGAATAACTTACACCATCATCTGTGGTGGTGTCGCCATAACCCAGTTCAGCGCCGGTAGAATAATCCACTAATTGTATAATACCGGCATAATCTTCAGTATTTAATGGCAGGGGGTTATCACTGGTGTCGATAGCGTTTGCCAGCACCGTCACGCCGACCTGATTAAGCCCATTGGCAAAAATATCAGCTTTAGCACTGTCCTGACTATCTGTGAAATAGATTTTAAGAGTACTAAATTTGCTGAAATTATCCCATGCTGGGGGGGTGCTATTTGAATCTTTCATTTGTATATCCTTGTGTTAAAAGTGTTAATTTCACGGTTGGCCGAGTCTTAATTTTAGATGGATAAAATAATTAACTGATTGTACTGTCATTGGTGATGAATCAATTATCAGTCACAGCCTCACTGCAATTAGTCAGTACATTTTTACAATGTAGCGGTTAAATTCAGGGATTGTGTTCTAATTTTGAAAAAATTGATTCAAAAAAAGAAATGCAACCTTTTTGTTTTTTTTCGACCCTGAAATTCAGGGGCAACTTCTCATAGCATACGTATCATAGATTAATGTCCGCAGCTGCTGATGCGTGATTTCATCCCCGACATCAGGTCATCTGACCCGGTGAAAGTCTGTAGTAACAGAAGCAAATCTGCATCTCAGAAATATAATCCATCATCACCGGGATGGAATATTGAGCATCGTTGTGAGAATAATAAAAGGTCAGACCGGATATTTCTGCCACGATAGCTGGAAATGAACGCCGTCTCTGCTTTTCCAGTCACCACCCCATTCAACGTCGGTATCCATTTCATTTCCTGCCTGTTTAAATGCAGCGGCAATCAGTTCATAATCTGAGAAATCCCACGATCCATGAGGAGTCGGGTAAGCCATAACATCAATCGCATGACCTGTCAGATGGCGACTGTTCAGGGTTTCCGTCTTTCCTTCACGGTAAAGCTCATTTTGACGCTCCCGGGTTCTGAGACCTTCAGTGATCCCGAAATCAATTGGGCTTACTTCCAGAGCGCGTTCTGCCAGTGAAATAAGCAGGGGGTTAACACCTTGTAGCCTGGAAAGACTCTTCCGGCTAAATTGAAATTTTTCCATAATTAGTCCTTATTGTCCTCCAAAAATATTGAATACACCATATTCTTTTTCACTTGACAAGATAACTAAAAAATGAATAAATTAATTCATTTTTGGAAAGACAGAGAGGTTTATATTTTCTCTGAGGAGGTGAAACATGCACCCAACTGTGTAATAAAACATTTCATTATGTATCAATATAATTATATGAATGTCTTTCTATTATGTCATTAAAATCAAATAATTATATTTAAATTGAAGTTCTGCATGAACATTTATCGATCAAGAATCTATTCTAACTCATTAAAAAAAATCGTATTTTTATAATCAAAAATTGTCTTAATCCCGAAGCTGGATATTGTTATCTAACCCTGCTCAGATGCTGGTGAATTAATTGTTATGAAATGTTGTTTCTTTTGCTGTTAAATAGTGTTTGTTGTATCTTAATGGCATTTTTGGATGTCATTGTTCTATTCTTCACATTTCATAAAAGGAAACTGTTTTTTCCTAAAATGACAACACCGTGATCATTTGATGTAGATTAATAGTTTTCATATATAGTTTTATTTAAATTACTCTAAATAACAGGAGGATCAATGAGGGTTTTTCTTTCGAAGAAGATGCATTACTTTATGGTTATCATGGAACAACGTCACTTCGCAAAAGCGGCAGAAATTCTCTGCATTAGTGCTTCAGATTCAGCCCCTAATGACCCGGCAATACCGATCACCAGAATCCCAGGCTGACGGCTTTGTGGGCAATACCAAACGGCGTTTTTACCTGCAAAGTTTGATTATCCATCTGTCCCTCGCCAGTAATCACTAAATCAGCACCCTGACCCGCCCTCTGGGCGGGTTTGATAGCGGAAATTTACAGGGTAAAGAGGAACGATTTGACCTGGCAGGGGTTCAGCGTGCCAAACGAGGCCGTTTCAACCTCAGAGGAACACGTCAGCTCATCGAGGCGGGTCTCTTTCCAGGAGGTCACTTCCCTGATGAACGAGAGATTGTCCTGAATGGACGTTCGTTCTGATGGATTGTAGACACGGAGGATCAGCGCATTAGCATCTTCTGCTTTTTTCAGTACGCTCAGCACGGCTCCGGTTTTTGACTTACTCAATAAGCTGTAGCTAAGAGGCAGGTTCTGCTCTCCTACGTTCAGCTTCATCGCGTTGTAAGGAATTTTGTTATAGCACTGAATTGGCGTCACATTATCGCGAGCAGCCGCCATAACGTTGGCCTCGATATGGTCCCCTGCATAACCATAGAGCGAGAAGTTACAGATAATTTTACCGCGCACCTGAGAATCTGGCGTCGGGATCTTGATGCCGGATGGGCGGCCCGGACGCAGCAACAGATTCTCTTTGCCCAGCACGCCGACGCCGCGTAACAGGGTAAGCGCAAACGTATCTTTTTTCTCATTGCCCTGGCTTGAAATCACTTCGAACTCTCGTAGGCCATTGCTCATAATGGCAAGCCCACCGCGTTCGTTTTCCAGCGCCGCAAAGTTCATGAGCTGGTATACTGGAACAGGCGCTTCTTTCCAGCCATGGGCTTCCCAGTTCGCCATTTCCGGATCGCTTGTTGGGCGAGTCAGGGTGCCAAACTGGTTATCTGCTACGACGGTTTGAGAAATGTATGGCACAGGAATAAGAACCCTGACGCGGTGATCGTCTGCCTGATTATCCAGAGTCATGCTGACATCAATGTGGCGCGATCCCTGTTTCAGGGTGACCTGACAGTCAACGTCTAAATATCCCTCCTGCCCGGATCGGGTTTCACGCTGCGGAAGATTTTTCGGTATTTCCATGCATAACTTAATCGTGGCCAGAGACTGGAAACCCTCATGCCTGATGTTAATATCCGCCGCGAAGTCATCCGAGTAAATCAGCCACTCCTTGCGGGACGGAGAGTAGTCGTACTCATCACCGTCGTCAGAGCCATCTTCAAGACGCAGCACCTGTTCAAAGCAGTGCCGGGTCTCTTTATCAAATATCGTGAGCGTACCGTTTGGATTAATCACAATTCGGTAGAATTCATTCTCCAGCTCAGGCGCTTTTTGCCCGACAGCTTGCTGACTTCCCTCTTTGTTGGGCTGGATAAATAATGTGGTAAAGCCCATCGCCGGAACAGGATGTTTGATTTGAATGTCGTACTCAATGAAAGGATCATAATTGCCGTAGTGAACAATTTGGCGGTCAATCTTACCCGGATCGATAATACGGCGGTCGCTGATGTAGTAGTTGACCGGTTTGCCCTGCTCATCGGTGATGCTGAATGTTTCGGCTCTTATGGTGATAGTGGTGTTGATGACTTCATCGCGGGGGTAAGGTGAAAGATTGAACAGCACCAGTTTGTCGTCTCCTTCCCCGGCAGGCATATGATCGACAATCTTGCGTTTATAGAAGTTAATCAGATTGGTTGCCATATCGTCAGCCAGGATGTAACGGCTCAGAATTTCGGCATGCACTTTGTCTGAACAGCAACAGCCGATGGAGTCGTGAGCATGGTTTTTCATGCTCTCTTTCCACATTTTCTCAATCAGGCCGTGGTGGTATTCAAAGCCAAGCGCCCAGGCGATGGAGGCCATCGGTTCAAGAATGTTGACGATCTTGTTCTCTACCTCCGCGTGAATAAGTTTGATGTCCATCCGCGTGGAGGAAATGGTGCGATGAACGCGCATGTACTTGCCGTCGTTGAACTCTCCTTTGACGACATCCAGCCGATCGCGTTGCGCTTCGATACGTTCAAATACTTCTTCGAAGCGGCTCATGACAAACTCTTTGTCCGGATAGATTTCGCGCAGTTTTGCCATAACCTCAAAAATATCTTTTTGCAGGGGCATCTGATCGTGGCCATTTGGCAGTAGGATATCTTTCGTCACGGAAGGTTTTTCAAGAACCGGGAAATATTTATCAAGGCGCGCTCTTAGCGCTGCTGCATCCGGCGGCAGATATTTACCAATCGCATAACCCAACGGCAGAACCTGAGCTATGACTTCGCTTCCGTCGTTAGACTGCCAGATAAACTCCGTTTTGTCGGTGCCGTGGCGTTCAGAACAGCCGCGCCAGAACATCGCACGGGTGATACCAAAGCCATTATAAATCGCAGGCAGTTGCGAGCTCATTGAGAAGGAGTCAGGCAAGTAACCAATCTTCATCGGTTCGCCCAGCGTCAGGCAATCACGCAGGCCGTAAAGCATGTTACGAACAATAGATTCGCCTGAAACCTGCATGGTATCGGTCTGCGAATACCAGGGACCGACAATGAGTTTACCAGCCTGCACCAGCCTGCGGACGCGCGATTTGTTTTCAGGTTTGATGGCGAAATAATCTTCAAGCACCGCCGTCTGACCATCGAGAACGTAATATTTATACTCAGGATCGCTTTCCAGGCGCTCCATTATTTCTTCCATATTATTCATCAGCAAGATGCGTGACTCTTCCGTAGTGAAATACCATTCGCGATCCCAGTGCATGTGAGGAGTAATATGGACACGAGTTTTGGTCATAACTTTTTACCGTCTTAGCTGAATATGCCGCTAATGTATTTTGACTTAGCCCGTAGCGACTTAGGGACTAAGTGGGCACGGGCCCGATGTTTTGCAGGTAATCTCTATTTCTGTGGCGTAGCGGTGTCGGTAATAAATTTCCCCTTTTTAATCGCATGCGCTCTCCAGATGAGAAGTGTCAATGTGGAGATCGCGGCGCCGATGAGCGCAGAGCCAAACCAGATTGCCGCAGCCATAAATGCGCCAATGCCCGCGTCATGTAATAAGAAAATCGAGAAGATCCCTGCGCCAGGCGTTGACAGACCGATGCCAGCTGCCCCGACGATGGCCCCGGTGACCACAGAACCTAAAAGGAATGAGCCAATGACGCGAATCGGATCTTCAATCGCCATAGGAATCGCCCCTTCCGTAATACCGGCCAGGCCAAGTAACCAGGTCGATTTACCGGTTTCGATTTCAAAATCTCTGAACAGGCGTGGAGCCAGAAGTGTTGAGGCGGTAACGGTGAAAGCGGACACCATTTTGACGGCGCCAAAGATGGCATATGGCCCGTAAACCCCATTTGCCATAGCGCCCAGGCAGAAAGCATAAGCCGCTTTGTTGACCGGGCCTCCGAGGTCGAAAGAGACAAAAAAGCCGATCACCGCGCCCAGTAACAATGCATTGGAACCGGACAAACTGTTTAACCAGTCCGTCAGCCCGTGGTTAATCCAGGCGACAGGTTTACCAATCACAAACAACATGAGTGAACCGGCAACCAGCGTGCCGATAACCGGGTAGAGGTAGAAAGTGAGGAACCCATTGAAGGCTGGCGTTAAGCGAACGTTGGCTTTTATCCAGCGCATGACATAACCCGCAATCAAGCCGCCCGCAACACCGCCAAGGAAACCGGCACCGATAAGGTTCGCGGCGATACCGGCAGCAAATCCCGGGCCTAATGCGGGTTTATCGGCAAGAGAATAAGCAGTGTAGGCCGCCAGTACAGGCACCATTAAGGTTCCCAGCAGGCCAGCGCCCAACTTTCTGTACATCCATAACCACGATTCTTCTTCGCCAAATAAATGTTGCAGGTTGAACATTTGCGCCAGCAGAACGGCAACTGCCAGTACCGTACCACCGGCAACAATCAACGGAACGGCATAGGAAATCCCTGAGAGCAACGCCTGTTTTAACTCTGTTTTAAGCGGTAACTTTCTGATTAGGTTATCCGTTGCAAGCGGACGTGCCGCTCCCGCACCTTTTTTGCCTGACTCGCAGGCCTCTTGTAAAATGCGTTCAGCGTGTTTGATAGGCTCAGCAACAGGAACCTCAATGCGAGGCAGCCCGGCGAAGCGCTCAACTTCTTTAATCGCAACTTCAGCAGCAAACACAACGGCGCTGGCGCGGTTTAACTGCTCTGCGCTTAAACGATTTTCAATCCCATTAGCGCCCTGTTTTTCCACATAGACGTTATATTCCAGTTTGTGACCCGCTTTTTCCAGATATTCCGCCGCCATATAGGTATGGGCAATGCCTGCGGGGCAAGCTGTCACGCAGACAATAGTCGGTTTGTTGGTGTCTACGACCTCGTTATGAGTCTCTTTTTTATCCTCCCCTTCAAGCAATGCTATAACTTCACTGATTTCGGTAGCCCGTAATACCGCTTCGCGAACGTCATCATCAACGAGCCTGGTAGTAAGCATTGTCAAAAGTTGCATGTGGATTGAACCGGCTTCCGCTTCAGGAATCGCCAGCAAAAAGATCAGGTTCACCTCTTCGTCTTCGTCTATCCCTTTCCATTTGAGCGCCTTGTCTAAGGTCGCTACGGCAAAGGCGGCTTCTTTCACCGCATTGGTTTTGCCATGAGGTACTGCTAGTCCTTCACCTAGAGCCGTTGGACCCTGCTGCTCGCGCGCAAAAACAGCCTTAAGGAATGTGCCCTTGTCGTGCAGTATTCCCTGCTGATCCAACTTGTTTGCCAGGGCGATTATCGCCTCATCACGGCTTACAAACCTTGTTTGCAGCGCGATCAGCGACGGATTGGTAAGAGAGGTCAGGTTCATCTTTTTTTCCCAGAAACTGGTTCATGCGGTTGCCATTATTAATACATATATAATACCAATTCACTCACATAAAACGGTGGCTGCGATCTCGTTTGTGTTAAAATTTGTATTTCTTTGGTATTGATATGGGCGAGGTTAGGTAGTGATTGCTAAGGTATTGAAATTTAGTATCATCGCTAGGGCGTACAACCTGTACAAATTGATATATCGAAAACGAGGTAATGATGACCAGGCTGCCAATGTACCGACAGATTGCTAATGCGATCAGGGAAAAGATCAGCTCCGGTGAATATAAGGTTGGTGAAGCTCTGCCGACGGAAGCGCAGCTTCGCCAGACATTTTCAGTTAGCAGAGTGACCGTGCGTCAGGCGATAAAACTGCTGGTTGAGAATGAAGAACTTGAAAGCGTTCAGGGCAGCGGCACGTATGTGAAGGCGAGTAAAGTTAACTACGATATTTACCAGCAAAGCAGCTTTTCAGAGAAGTGGGCACACCTGGATAAAGTCACTCACAGCGATGTATTAGCTTTCGAAGTGCAGCCCGCGACCTTAACGATTGCGGAGTATCTGAATATTGATGAAGGGGTGCGGGTCTACTTCATTAAGCGTGTACGTTTTATTGACGATACGCCGATTACGGTAGAAGAAACATGGATGCCTCTTAGTCTGTTCCCGGACCTGACCTATCAGATTATGCAAGGCTCAAAGTACGCTTATATTGAAAATCAAAAACACTATACCATCGTAAGAAGCGAACAAGAGATCTCCCCCATTCTGCCCCCTGCGGATACGGCTGGCTTACTGAAGATCGATCCGGGCATGCCAATCATTGAGAAGAAAACGAAAGGCTTTTTATCTGACGGCACTATCTTTGAATTCAGCAAAAATCATATCAGCCCGGTCGGATACAAATTTACGTTAATCGCAAAAAGGAGAAAGCCCTTCTGAGCAGATCTGTTTTCCAACCTGGGCATTTATTCTAAATAGCTTCGCAAAATAGTAGATCACTGGAAGGGAACTCAGCCCGGATTGTGCGATCTGATCAATCGCCAAATTAAAACAAATCACCAACCGGACTGAGCGATGCCGATCATAGCAGCAATCTCTGATGAAGAGCGAATATCGATGCGTAAAGAAGCGCAGCAAACCCGCGATAAAAACTATGCCAGACATCTCATTCCCATGCTGATGCTGCATCAGGGAATGACCGTCACTGAGGTCGCTAAATTGCTCTGTGCTGCACGCTCATTCGTCGGCAGATGGATAAACTGGTTAACTTTACATGGCGCTGAAGGACTCAAAAGCCTCAGACCCGGACGTGCCGCACGATGGGCGGTCAGGGAGATCTTGCACATTCTGCCTCTTCTGGTGCGGCGCTCTTCGCAGGATTTTGGCTGGCTGCGCTCCCGCTGGAGTACGGAACTGCTGACACTCATCGTCAACCGGCTTTTTAACGTAACTCGTAAGCGTCGTCTGAGTACCGTCTGGTCCCGAATTCAGGATCCTGTAACTTAAGCACCCACTTATTTTGCAGGTGGACACCTCATTCGCGTCAAAGAACGACTTCCCCGAAAACGCTATTCTCCTGAATTTAAAATGGAACGGGTCAGCCTGGGCCGCAAAAACTACCTGTTCTTCGGTTCGGATCATGGAGGAGAGCGCGGAGCGTTGCTGTACAGCCTGATCGGAACGTGCAGACTGAACGGAGTGGAGCCAGAACGTTACCTTCACCATGTCCATGATGTCATTGCTGACTGGCCGGTAAACCGCTCCCCTGGCGCGTCGCACTGTCAACTAAATAACACATCCCCGTCAATACGGTTCTCGCTGGACGCTTACAAAAAACATAACCATAATATTCTTAATTGCATGAAAAAACTGGCCGCTTGTGGCCAGTTTTTCAGAGATAAAAAAGGTGTGGGGATGAATTTTCTACACTAACCTGTCATGGTAACAAACTCTTCCGCCGCGGTCGGGTGAATAGCCACGGTGTTATCAAAGTCTTTTTTGGTTGCGCCCATTTTCAGTGCCACCGCAAAGCCCTGCAGGATTTCGTCCATGCCAAAGCCAATGCCGTGGATACCGACAATCTTCTCTTCTGGCCCAACGCACACCAGCTTCATGCGACACGGCTGGCGGTGGGAGGTCACTGCGGTATACATCGCGGTAAAGGACGATTTATATACTTTCACCTGTTCGTCACTATACTGCTCACGCGCCTGCGGCTCGGTTAAGCCAACGGTGCCGATCGGCGGATGGCTGAAGACCACGGTCGGAATGTTGCTGTAGTCAAGATGCTCATCCGGCTTGTTGTTAAACAGGCGCTCGGAGAGGCGACGGCCTGCCGCCACGGCAACCGGGGTCAGTTCAACGGCACCGGTATTGTCCCCGACGGCGTAAATGCCGGGCACGCTGGTGTTCTGGAACTTATCGACAACGATATAGCCTTTGTCGTTTGTTTCAACACCGGTGGCGGCAAGGTTGAAATTATCGTTGGCAGGCTCACGACCAATCGCCCAGACCAGGCAATCAACGGTCTGGCTGCGGCCATCTTCCAGCGTAAGCACAAGGCTACCGTCAGCATTCTTCACCACCGCTTTTGGCACGGCCTGGGTATGCAGGGTTGGGCCTTCGGCATTCATCACCTCTACCAGCGTCTCGACGATCAGCGGGTCAAAGCTGCGCAGCGGGGCGTGTTTACGCACGAACAGGTGCGCTTCAGCGCCCAGGCCGTTAATCACACCGGCCAGTTCCACCGCGATATAGCCCGCGCCGACTACGGCAACGCGTTTTGGCAGGGCAGGCAGCGCGAAGAAACCGTCTGAGTCGATACCGAATTCCGCGCCAGGAATGGCCGGATGGCATGGACGCCCCCCGGACGCGATCAGGATATGATCGGCAGTGATCGTCTCACCGTTCACTTCGACGGTCTTTGCATCGACGAAGCGGGCAAAGCCACGAATGACGTCGACGTTGTTTTTGCCCAGCACATTATCGTAAGAGGTGTGAATACGGTCGATATAGGCCGTACGGCTGGCAATCAGTTTATCCCAGTCGAGGCTATTGAGGGTGGTATCAAAGCCGTAATCCGGGCCGTACAAATGGATAGCTTCACGGATTTGCGCTGCATGCCACATCACTTTTTTTGGCACACACCCGACGTTCACGCAGGTGCCGCCCAGCGCTTTGGCTTCAATCAGCGCACACTTCTGGCCGTACATAGCCGCACGGTTGATGGAGGCGATACCGCCGCTACCGCCGCCGATTGCGATGTAGTCATAATGCTTAGTCATAGATTTTGTCCTTAATCGTGAATTGCCGCGATTGTATACCTGAAATCAATAGTTTCCACCGATGGCTACGATTACTCAGGCACGATCCAACTGACGGTGGCATGGCCTGTACCGGCAGGCACCAGCTTTTTGTGCAGCCACGGCAGCACGGCGTTCATCTGCGCTTCGAGCTTCCACGGCGGGTTGATCACAATCATGCCGGAAGCGGTCATGCCGCGCTGGTCGCTGTCCGGACGGACGGCCAGCTCAATCTGCAGAATTTTGCGGATGCCGGTCGCTTCCAGGTCTTTGATCATGCGTTTGATCTGTGCACGCAGCACTACCGGATACCACAGCGCGTAGGTGCCAGTGGCAAAGCGTTTGTACCCTTCATGGATACCGGTTACGACGGCCTGGTAATCGGTTTTAATTTCGTATGGCGGGTCAATCAGCACCAGGCCACGGCGGGAAACCGGCGGCAATTTGGCTTTCAACTGCTGATAACCATCCGCTTTTTCTACACGGGCACGGTTATCTTTCTGAAACTCAGAACGCAGCAGAGGGAAATCGCTCGGGTGCAGTTCCGTCAGTTGAAGGCTGTCCTGCTCGCGCAGCAGCTGGCGGGCAATCAGCGGAGAGCCAGGGTAGTAGCGCAACTGGCCGCTACGGTTGAAGTGATTCATCACGCCGATATACGGCTCCAGTTCCCCCGGCAGGTCGTCCTGCTGCCAGATGCGGGCGATCCCTTCGAGGTATTCACCGGTACGCCCGGCATGCTCGCCGCTCAGTTGATAACGCCCCGCGCCTGCGTGAGTGTCCAGATAGAGAAACGGCTTATCTTTCTCTTTGAGCGCCTCGATGATCAGGCTCTGAACGGTATGTTTAAGGACGTCGGCGTGGTTGCCTGCGTGAAAGCTGTGGCGATAACTGAGCATGGGTAATGGTATTCCGCTGAAATGACGATTCGCCACAGTTTACAGCAGAACGGTACAGATTACCCGTCGGCCCGATAAGCGCAGGCATTGAAATCCTCTACACTTAACCCCATTCTAGATCCCATATGCACAGCGCCGGATACGCGCTTCATTCATCTTCTTCAACAGGACAGCGCTTATGACCAATCCATTACTGACCCCTTTTTCGTTGCCTCCGTTTTCTAAAATCCTCCCTGAGCATGTTGTTCCAGCGGTCACGCAGTCACTGGAAAACTGCCGTGCGGCGGTTGAAAGCGTGGTAGAACAGGGCGCGCCGTACACCTGGGAAAATTTGTGTCAGCCCCTGGCGGAAGTGGATGACGTGCTGGGGCGCATTTTCTCCCCGGTGAGCCACCTTAATTCGGTGAAAAACAGCCCGGAACTGCGCGAAGCCTACGAACAAACCCTGCCGCTGCTCTCGGAGTACAGCACCTGGGTCGGACAACATGAAGGGTTGTACAACGCGTACCGTGACCTGCGCGATGGCGATCATTATGCGTCCCTGAATACCGCGCAGAAAAAATCGGTCGATAACGCCCTGCGTGACTTTGAGTTGTCCGGGATTGGCCTGCCAAAAGAGAAGCAGACCCGTTACGGCGAAATCGCGGCGCGCCTGTCCGAACTGGGTAATCAGTACAGCAACAACGTGCTTGATGCCACCATGGGCTGGACGAAATTAGTCACCGACGAAGCCGAACTGACCGGGATGCCGGAAAGCGCGCTGGCGGCAGCCAAAGCCCAGGCAGAAGCGAAAGAGCAGGACGGTTACCTGTTAACGCTGGATATTCCAAGTTATCTGCCGGTGATGACCTACTGTGACAACCAGGCATTGCGCGAAGAGATGTACCGCGCCTACAGCACCCGCGCTTCCGATCAAGGGCCGAATGCCGGTAAATGGGATAACAGCCCGGTGATGGCTGAAATTCTCGCCCTGCGCCATGAGCTGGCGCAACTGCTGGGCTTTGAAAGCTACGCGGTTAAATCTCTCGCCACCAAAATGGCGGAGAACCCCCAGCAAGTGCTTGAGTTCCTGACCGATCTGGCCAAACGCGCCCGTCCACAGGGTGAAAAAGAGCTGGCACAGCTGCGCGCTTTCGCGAAAGCGGAGTTTGGCGTGGACGAACTGCAGCCGTGGGATATCGCGTACTACAGCGAAAAACAGAAACAGCATCTTTATAGCATCAGCGATGAACAACTGCGCCCGTACTTCCCGGAAAACAAAGCCGTAAACGGTCTGTTTGAGGTGGTGAAACGCATTTACGGCATCACCGCCAAAGAGCGTACCGATATCGACGTCTGGCATCCGGATGTGCGCTTCTTCGAACTGTATGATGAGAAAAACGAGCTGCGCGGTAGCTTCTATCTTGATCTCTACGCGCGTGAAAACAAACGCGGCGGGGCGTGGATGGATGACTGCGTGGGCCAGATGCGCAAAGCAGATGGTTCTCTGCAGAAGCCGGTTGCCTATCTGACCTGTAACTTCAATCGTCCGGTGAGCGGTAAACCCGCGCTGTTTACCCACGATGAAGTGATCACCCTGTTCCATGAATTCGGTCACGGCCTGCACCATATGCTGACCCGCATTGAAACCGCAGGTGTGGCTGGTATCAGCGGCGTGCCGTGGGACGCGGTCGAGCTGCCAAGCCAGTTTATGGAAAACTGGTGCTGGGAGCCGGAGGCGCTGGCGTTCATCTCCGGTCACTACGAGACGGGCGAAGCGTTGCCGCAGGCGCTGCTGGAGAAAATGCTGGCGGCGAAGAACTACCAGGCGGCGATGTTTATCCTGCGTCAGCTGGAGTTCGGCCTGTTCGATTTCCGTCTGCACGCCGAGTTTAGCCCGGAACAGGGTGCGAAAATTCTCGACACGCTGGCTGAGATTAAAAAGCAGGTCGCGGTTATTCCAGGGCCAACCTGGGGCCGCTTCCCGCATGCGTTCAGCCACATCTTCGCAGGCGGTTATGCGGCAGGTTACTACAGCTACCTGTGGGCCGACGTGCTGGCGGCGGATGCCTTCTCTCGCTTTGAAGAGGAGGGTATTTTTAACCGTGAAACCGGCCAGTCGTTCCTTGATAACATCCTGACGCGCGGTGGTTCTGAAGAGCCAATGGTACTGTTCAAACGCTTCCGTGGCCGTGAGCCGCAGCTGGACGCGATGCTTGAACATTATGGAATCAAAGGCTGATTGTTCCGTGAAGATCTGCTTAATGGATGAAACAGGCGCCGGAGACGGCGCCTTATCCGTTCTGGCGGCCCGCTGGGGGCTGGAACACGATGAACAAAACCCGATGGCCCTGGTGATGACTACAGCGCATCTTGAATTACGTAAGCGTGATGAACCAAAGCTCGGCGGGATTTTTGTCGATTTTGTCGGCGGGGCGATGGCGCACCGGCGCAAGTTCGGCGGTGGCCGCGGTGAAGCGGTGGCGAAAGCAGTCGGTATTAAGGGAAGCTATCTCCCGGACGTGGTGGACGCTACGGCAGGACTGGGGCGCGATGCCTTTGTGCTGGCGTCGGTAGGCTGTCACGTACGCATGCTGGAGCGTAATCCGGTTGTGGCGGCGCTGCTCGACGACGGGCTGTCGCGCGGCTATGCCGATCCGGAAATTGGTGCGTGGTTACAGGCGCGTTTGCAGTTGATCCACGCTTCCAGCCTGACGGCGCTGACGGATATCACGCCGCGCCCGCAGGTGGTCTATCTCGACCCGATGTTCCCGCATAAGCAGAAAAGCGCGCTGGTGAAGAAAGAGATGCGCGTGTTTCAGGCGCTGGTGGGGACGGACTCAGACGCGGATGGTTTACTTGAGCCTGCTCGCCAGTTAGCCACGAAGCGCGTGGTGGTGAAGCGTCCGGATTACGCGCCACCGCTGGCGGAAGTCGCCACGCCCAATGCGGTGACCACCAAAGGGCACCGGTTTGATATTTATGGCCCCTCACCCTCTCCTCTGTGGGGAGAAGGTGAGGGGTAAAGACTGACTTACTCGTCTTCATCATCACGCAATGGAACAATCAGCATATCCACGTGAACAGTGTTGATCAACTGACGCGCTGAAGACATCAGCTTGCTCCAGAAATCCTGGTGATGGCCGCAAACCACCAGGTCCATATCGTATTTCTTAATTGCATCAACCAACACCTGACCCAAATCGCCGCTACCGCTTAAGGTTTCGGTGATTGGGTAGCCTGCGTTGGTCGACAGTTCGCTCAGGGCGTGGTGCGTCTCTTCGGAGATGCGTTTTTGCATATCACCGAGGTTGACGTCAATCAGGCCGGTGTAGAGATCGGAGTAATTCACGTCAACGTGAATCAGAGAAACTTTCGCATTGTAAGGGCGAGCCATGGATACTGCTTTATCAACCAGCACTTTGCTCTCCGGGGAGAGGTCTACCGCGATAAGAATGTGTTTATAAGCCATAGTGTTACTCCTTCCTTAAGTTATCGATGACTAAAGGGGAAAGCCGTCGTCTGATGCCTTCATTACGGCCCAGTTAAACAAATTTTTCAAGCTTTGGTGTTGATAACGATTAACCATGTGGCAAAAAAATTAACTGATCTCCTACACTATTGGATGAGCCGTTCGGAGAGTAAAACGCGAACCGGATCAACATTTGCTCATTCTTTCACTGAACTGTCTGTCAGGGCATTGGGACGCAGCCGCCAGAAGCTTTGCTTCGCGAGCGGATGCCGGGGAGGATGTATGATTAGCACCGTCGCTTTGTTTTGGGCGTTATGCGTGGTTTGCATAGTGAATATGGCGCGCTATTTTTCATCGTTACGTGCGCTACTAGTGGTACTTCGTGGTTGCGATCCGCTGCTTTATCAGTATGTGGACGGTGGAGGATTCTTCACCTCGCATGGACAGCCCAGCAAACAGATGCGTCTGGTGGGCTATATCTACTACCAGCGCTACCGCGACCATCACGATGAAGAGTTTATTCGTCGTTGCGAGCGCCTGCGTCGTCAGTTCATTTTGACCAGCGCCCTGTGCGGGTTGGTCGTGGTCAGTATGATTGCATTGATGATTTGGCACTGAGCATCACAGCAGGCGGGGAAGCCCCGCCTTCTTTCATCTGGCTCAGGGCTTAACTGAGAACCGGAGACCGGAGATGTTACTCTCAATCGAAATAACCTTCCCGCTATAGTTAATTTTCACTTCCCCGCTTGTATCCTTACTGGCAGCGGTAACCGTGCCTGTACCCTCGATGACAGGATGCTTCATAGCAAGCTGCTGGATAATGTCGGTATCTTTACCTGCGATCTCCCCCGAGAGATAGTAACGGTAGATTGTTAGTACGGTTGAGCCACCCTGACTATTCACGGTCATATAGAGCCAGAAGCGAAACGGTAACAAGGCGATGGATCCATTTAATAGCCGTTTTGAATGGCATAGTCTATTCCTTCTCTGATGTTGCGTTGGTCCGTTGGGTCGTCTCCGTAAAGTGGCTTTTCGTACCATTTTCCCCATTCCTGTTTTGAGGTGCCTGTCCGGCCTTTCGGACTTTTTGGTAGAACCAATATTACGTTGAGGGCGTGGCCATATTGCGTGACATTTCGTTAAGGCGTGCTTCACGCATATTGTTCGCTATCACGATTGAACCTGGCTCTGAAATAGGGACAGAAGCCATACATTCTCTTTTGTCTGGATATCAAGCACCTCCTGGCAAATAGCAGCCATAAAAAAAGCGGGTCAGTTTCCTGACCCGCTTTTTTGTCGCCTTCAACCGATTAAATCAGCTTCAGCGAAATCCAGTACAAACCGCCAGACAGCAGGATAGAAGCCGGAAGGGTGAATACCCAGGCCATTAGAATGTTGGTCACGGTTTTGCGTTGCAAACCGCCACCGTCAACAATCATGGTCCCTGCCACGGATGAGGAGAGGACGTGGGTGGTAGAGACCGGCATCCCGGTGTAGCTCGCCAGACCGATAGAAACAGCCGCCGTCATCTGCGCGGACATCCCCTGCGCATAGGTCATGCCTTTCTTACCAATCTTCTCGCCGATGGTGGTTGCCACGCGACGCCAGCCAATCATCGTACCAATACCCAGCGCCAGCGCGACGGCCATGATAATCCAGATTGGCGCGTACTCAATGGTATTGAGCATATCGCCTTTCAGTTTCTTCAGCAGACGCTGGTCGTCAGCACTCACATCTGGCAGCTTCGCGACTTTATCCGTCACGTCAGAGATGCAGAGCATAATACGGCGCAACTGACCACGCTGTTCAATCGGCAGCCTGTCGTAGCTTTCGATATCGCCAAGCATAGCTTTTGCACGTTCCAGCGCGTTAATCGCGTTTGCCGGATGGCAGTGGAACTCGCCAGGGGCAGTGGCTGCGCCCGCTTCAGGAGACGGGATCAACTGGTCTACGCCGGTCGCTTTCTTCAACAGCTGAGGATGCTGCTGGAAGTAAACTTCAACGTTGTTGATGGCATCACGGGTACGGGTGATTTCGTAACCGGAGGCATTCATGTTAACCACGAAGCCCGCCGGTGCGACGCCAATCAGTACCAGCATAACCAGGCCAATGCCTTTCTGACCGTCGTTCGCGCCGTGTGAGAAGGCCACGCCGATAGCGGAGATGATCAGGGCGATACGCGTCCAGAACGGCGGCTTTTTCTTGCCGTCTTTCTTTTCACGCTCTGCAGGAGTGAGGTGAATACGGGAGCGTTTTTTCGTATTGCTCCAGTAACGGCGCAGAATGAAGATTAAGCCGCCTGCAACCACCAGACCGACGACAGGAGAGATGATCAGAGAAGCGAAAATCCCAATCACTTTCGGGATATTCAACGCATCGACGACGGACGTGCCGGTCATTAGAGCATTGGTTAACCCGATACCGATAATCGCGCCGATGAGGGTGTGAGAACTGGATGCAGGCAGGCCGAAATACCAGGTACCTAGGTTCCAGATAATTGCAGCAAGCAGCATTGAGAACACCATGGCAAGGCCATGGCCAGAACTAACGTTAAGCAGCAGATCCGTTGGCAACATATGCACAATGGCATACGCGACGCTCAGTCCGCCCAGAAGGACACCAAAAAAGTTAAATACCGCCGCCATAACGACCGCAACCTGCGACCGCATTGCGCGAGTGTAAATAACCGTTGCTACTGCGTTTGCCGTGTCGTGGAAGCCATTGATCGCTTCGTAAAACAGAACAAAAATCAGTGCAAGCATGAGTAAAAGCCCGGTATGTAAATCCAGGCCAGCGAACAAATGTAGCATAGGACGTTACGCCATTTTGAGGACATGAACGCGGCGCATTATCCAGGACAAATGCGCAACGGGCAAAGTGAAATATAGCTTTTTTTGAAATTCCTTCGGCTTTGTCAGTCCATGGTAAAGAAATATATTTTATATTTCAGCTATATGACTGACATCTCGCCTATTTGCGCTGGTGTGACCACAGAGGAAACTTTACAATCCGCGGCAGTTAACGAAGAGGGTTTTGACGTGGAAAGGTTTGATGCCGTAGTCATTGGCGCCGGTGCGGCGGGTATGTTTTGTGCGGCGATGGCCGGACAAGCGGGTTGTCGTGTGCTGTTACTGGATAATGGTAAAAAACCTGGCCGCAAGATCCTGATGTCCGGCGGCGGGCGCTGCAACTTTACTAATCTCTATGTCGAGCCTGCGGCCTATTTGAGTCAGAATCGTCATTTTTGTAAATCTGCCCTGGCGCGTTATACCCAGTGGGATTTTATCGATCTGGTGGGAAAGCACGGTATCGCATGGCATGAGAAAACGTTGGGCCAGCTGTTCTGTGACGACTCCGCGCAGCAAATTGTCGATATGCTGGTGGCCGAGTGCGAGAAAGGCGGCGTGGTCATGCGCCTGCGCACGGACGTTCTGGAGGTCTCTCGCGACGAGCAGGGCTATACGCTGCAGTTGAACGGCGAAACCGTCAGCGCTGCGAGCCTGGTGATTGCCAGCGGCGGCCTGTCGATGCCGGGGCTGGGAGCCTCGCCGTTCGGCTATAAAATTGCCGAACAGTTTGGCCTGAAGGTCTTGCCAACGCGCGCGGGCCTGGTACCGTTCACGCTCCACAAACCGCTTCTGGAACAGCTTCAGACGCTTTCTGGCGTCTCTGTGCCTTCTGTTATCACCGCCGAAGATGGTACGGTGTTCCGTGAAAACCTGCTCTTTACCCATCGTGGCCTCTCCGGTCCGGCGGTGCTGCAAATCTCCAGCTACTGGCTGCCGGGCGAGTTCGTCACGGTAAACCTGCTGCCGGATTGCGATCCCGACAGCTTCCTTAACGAGCAACGAACCGCGCATCCGAATCAAAGCCTGAAAAATACCCTGGCGATGCAGCTACCGAAGCGTCTGGTAGAGTGTCTCCAGCTTCTGGGACAGATCCCTGACGTGTCGCTTAAGCAGTTGAACAGCCGTGAACAGGAGACGCTGGTGCAGACGCTAACCCACTGGCGCGTCCAGCCAAACGGTACCGAAGGCTACCGCACGGCGGAAGTGACGCTCGGCGGCGTCGATACCGACGCGCTTTCTTCGCGCACTATGGAAGCCCGCAACGTGCCGGGGCTGTACTTTATTGGCGAAGTCATGGACGTTACCGGCTGGCTCGGCGGATATAACTTCCAGTGGGCGTGGGCCAGCGCCTGGGCGTGCGCGCAGGCGCTGGCTGAGAAAAACGGTTAATATTTATTTTTTTAGAGTGTGGCGTCTTTTAGGGGCCACTCTGTTTCTTTACCGGGTATCCCGGTTTGCATGGTGTTGTGTTTTGCCTCCAGAAAAGGATTCTGTATGTCTGCAGCTCATCTCGGTTTCCCGACGGAAACCGTTGTTGTCTTTGTGGTGATGGCCGTCGGGGCGATGTTTATCGACCTCTTTATGCATCGTCACGATAAACCTGTCTCGCTGAAAAGCGCGGCATTGTGGTCCATTTTTTGGTTCTCGATGGCGATGGCATTTGCCGGGTTCTTGTATGTACATCACGGTGCTGAGATGGCGAGCTTGTTCCTCACGGGCTATGCGCTGGAGGAAGTACTTTCCATCGATAACCTGTTTGTGATGATGGCGATCTTCGCCTGGTTCGGGGTGCCGAATAAGTACCGTCATCGCGTCCTCTACTGGGGGGTGCTGGGGGCGATTGTGTTCCGCGGCATCTTTGTGGCGATTGGTACCAGCCTGCTAAGCCTGGGGCCTTACGTAGAGGTTCTGTTCGCGCTGGTCGTGGGCTGGACGGCGGTGATGATGCTTAAACGCAATGAGGAGAGCGACGACGTCGAAGATTACTCCGGTCACCTGGCGTATCGTCTGGTGAAACGCTTCTACCCTGTCTGGCCAAAAATCAGCAGTAATGCCTTTATTCTGACGCAGAAAGAGGTCGATGCGGAGCTGGAAAAGCCTGAAAACCAGGACGTGATGGTCGGGCGCGTGAAGAAGGCGAAGCGCTACGCAACTCCGCTACTGCTCTGCGTGGCGGTTGTCGAACTCTCTGACGTGATGTTTGCGTTTGACTCTGTACCGGCCATTATTGCTGTCAGCCGCGAGCCGCTGATTATCTATAGCGCGATGATGTTCGCCATCCTCGGTTTGCGTACCCTCTACTTTGTGCTGGAAGCGCTGAAGCAGTATCTGGTGCATCTGGAGAAGGCGGTCGTCGCGCTGCTGTTCTTTGTGGCGTTCAAGCTGGGTCTCAATGCCACCGACCACTTCTGGCACCACGGTTACAGTATTGGCGCAACCGCGAGCCTGTTTGTGGTGCTGGGCGTCCTGGCGCTGGGGATTATCGCGAGCGTGATGTTTCCGGGGAAACGTGCGGCCTGACGTCCTGAACTCATCTGTGTGAAGAACTGTCCCCTCACCCCGAAGAGGGAGAGGGGGCAGCCAGTGTTACTGTTCTGCATTTATTTAAGCGGTGAATTTCGGCGCTTGCGCGGGTGGTGGAAATGTCGCCAGTGCGGATCCTGCGCCGCCGCGAGCAGTTCGTGGTCGCCACGGGTATCACCCCAGGCACGCAGGTGGTAATCGTTCAGGTTGCCATACACCTTTTCCAGCCTCGCTACCTTCTGCGCACAGCGACAGTTGTTGCCCGTAATACGACCGGTCAGCGTGCCGTCTTTCACTTCCAACTGGGTGCCAATTAGCTTGATGCCGAGCTTGTCGGCCCACGGTTGCAGCACCAGCGCCGGAGAGGCGGAGCAGATGGTCACTTCCGCACCCGAATTCACTTCAGCCGCTACCGCCAGCACGCCTTCAGGGCGCATCAGTTTGTTCCAGTACTTTTCACAAAAAAGTTCGGCCTGTTGACGTAGCCAGTGTTCATCGACCCCCGTCAGGAAGGTTCTGATCAATACCTCTTTCAGCTCATCGCGCGTCAGCTTGCGGCGCACACAGTGCAGCGTTGGCAACGCCATGCGCACCAGTCGTCCCGCGAAGTAACGTTTACCAAAGGCAAAACGCAGAAAAGGGATAAAGCTGTCGTGGTGAGTCAGGGTGCCATCAAAGTCAAAGACAGAGAGCACGCTGGACTTCGCCACTGCGTCGTCGGCAATCATATTGGTCATAGATACGTCTTAGCTGAAATACACATTCTTGCTCATTAGTTTACCTGCTTTACTTTAACAGTCCTCATACCACATCTCATTTTTTCACGAACATGCAGCGGGACGATCTCAGATGATGTCATCCACCACGCCACCATCAACGCGCAATGCCGCGCCCGACGTGGCGGAGGCCTGAGTCGAGCAGACATACACCACCATATTGGCGACCTCTTCAACCGTGGCGGCACGCTGAATAACCGAACTCGGACGATTTGCCATCACAAACTCTTTCGCCAGCTGTTCGAGCGATTTACCGGTTTTCTCGATTTCATCTTTCATCATATCGGCGAAACCGTCCGACATCGTTGGGCCGGGCAGCACGCTGTTCACCGTGACGCCGCTTCCTGCCACGAACTTCGCCAGCCCGCGCGCCAGCGAAAGCTGCGCCGTTTTGGTCACGCCATAGTGGATCATATCGGCAGGAACATTGCAGGCCGACTCGGAGGAGATAAACACCACGCGCCCCCAGCCTTTTTTCACCATATTCGGCAGCAACGCGCGGGAGAGGCGTACCCCGGACATTACGTTGGTCTGCCAGTAACGATCCCAGGTCTCGTCGTCGGTGGCATAGAAATCCTGCGGGCCGTAAATCCCGGCGTTGTTGACCAGAATATCGACGTCGGACGCCACCCTCAGCAGGGCTTCAACGCCCTCATGTGAGCTGAGATCGGCAACGGCGGCGCGGACCTGCACGCCAGGCACCACCTGCTGGAGCTGCTGAATACCTTTGTTCACCGATTCAGTGCTGCGCCCATTGACGATCACCTCCGCACCGCTTTCGGCCAGTCCTCTGGCAATTGCAAAGCCAATCCCGCCGGTTGAGGCGGTCACTAACGCGACTTTCCCCGTAAAATCGATTTTCATCATCTGCGCCTTGTCGTTTTAACGTTCGGACCTTAAAGCGTAGCAGTTGCTGGTTAGGGATCCTGGCGAAAAAGGCGTAAGAGCGTTTCGACTGCTCATCAAGCGGGGCCAGAGATCGCTTGTCTATCAAGTGCAGCGGCGTGGCACGACGTATGCAGTGGCTTAGCGGCAACACCTTCAGCGTACCCTGTTCCAGCTGCGTTTGAATTCGTTCTTCCGGCAGCCAACCGTAGCCGACCCGATACATCACCGCCTCAATGGCGGCATCGATGGTAGAAAATGTCCAGGATTCGCCCGCAGGGCGTGCCGTGGGCAGGTTATCCGCAATCTGAATCAGCGGCCACGGACGCAGCATGTCGTCATTCAGCGGGGCGTGGAGGTCAAAGAGCAGCAGGCTTACATTGTGCGGGTAGGGGAGAGCATCTATAAAATTTCCCGGACCGAGCCAACCGGTACCGACGTCAGCCTGATCGTTAATCTGGACGATAAACTGTTCCATGGCACGATTTTCTTCCCGCGCTGGGTTATTAACAATCCGGAGAAAACCGTCTGCTTCCAGAACGATCACATTCTGCTAATGAATGCATATCGCGACGCAGGTCCGGCGTATCCAACGGAAGGGATAGATGAATTTGCCACCATTACGCTTGTGCGCGAATGTGGCACCAACAATGAAAGGGTTATTGATTGCGCCGCCAGCGCGTTACCGAAAACCTTTCCCGACAATTTAAAATAAGCGCGACCATTAACTAAAAACAAAAGTTCCCGGAGTATTTTTAATTTATTAGAAATGTCCGGCTTTTTTTTGTTTGTTTATCTTTGGTTTAAAATTACATCGTCTTAGGTGAGGTAAATCACATAATAAAAGACGATAGCTTATAACTCATTGAATAATAATATATTAAAGCTCGCTTTGGCTTTTTCTTAGCACTCATCTTAATTTTTTCTTAAGAAATGAACGTTACCTTGATATGAGTTTATGATTCGTTGAAATAAACATGACGATATTTGGTTAATATCCCAAAGCTGCCATTCATATCACAAGGAAATAATAGATGAGTGATTTTCTGCCATTTTCCCGGCCCTCTATGGGGCCGGAGGAAATAGCGGCATTACAGGAGGTAATGACCTCAGGCTGGATCACGACCGGGCCGAAAAATCAGGCGCTGGAAGAGGCGTTCTGTCAACTGACGGGAAACCAGCATGCGATTGCCGTCAGTTCCGCCACCGCAGGAATGCATGTCACGCTGATGGCGCTGGGGATAGGGCCGGGTGATGAAGTCATTACCCCCTCCCTGACCTGGGTATCGACGCTGAATATGATTGTGCTGCTGGGCGCAACGCCGGTGATGATCGATGTGGACCGCGATACGCTGATGGTCACGCCTGAGTTAGTCGAAGCCGCCATTACGCCGCGCACCAAAGCGATTGTGCCTGTTCATTACGCCGGCGCGCCTTGTGATATCGACGCCATTCGCGCCCTCGGCGCCCGCCACGGCATTCCCGTTATCGAAGATGCGGCCCATGCAGCGGGAACCTATTACAACACCCGTCACGTTGGCTGGCAGGGCACCGCGATTTTCTCTTTCCACGCCATTAAAAACATGACCTGCGCCGAAGGCGGGTTAGTGGTCACGGATGATACGCAACTTGCTGTAAAGATCCGCAGCCTGAAATTTCACGGACTGGGTGTCGATGCCTATGATCGCCAGACGCATGGCCGCGCGCCGCAGGCGGAGGTGATCTCCCCGGGCTTCAAATACAACCTGGCAGACATCAACGCCGCCCTCGCGCTGGTGCAGTTAGGCAAACTATCAGAGGCCAATAAGCGCCGTCGGGCGATTGCCGAACGCTATTTGCTGGAACTTGCCGATACGCCATTCCAGCCGTTAACCCTGCCGTCCTGGCCGCATCGCCACGCCTGGCATCTGTTTATCATTCGTGTTGACGACGCGCGGTGTGGCATCTCGCGCGATAACCTGATGGCGTCGCTGAAAGAGAAAGGCATTGGTACTGGCCTGCATTTTCGCGCCGCGCATACGCAAAAATACTACCGCGAGCGTTTTCCAGAGGTATCACTCCCACACTCTGAATGGAACAGCGCGCGTATTTGTTCTCTCCCTCTTTTCCCGGATATGACTCATGACGACACAACCCGCGTCATTACCGCACTCCATCAGCTTGCAGGATATTGAGATGTTCAGCGCCCCGCCAGTACAAAAAGTGTCTGTGGTAATCCCGATTTTTAACGAGCAGGAGAGCCTGCCCGAGTTGATCCGCCGTACCACGGCGGCCTGCGACACGCTGGGCAAGGCGTATGAAATCCTGCTGGTGGATGACGGCAGTATCGACGATTCCGCGCAGATGTTGACCGAGGCCGCCCAGGCCGAAGATAGCCATATCGTTGCCGTACTGCTTAACCGTAACTACGGCCAGCACTCGGCGATCATGGCCGGGTTTAGCCACGTGACGGGCGATCTGATCATCACCCTGGATGCCGATCTGCAAAATCCGCCGGAGGAGATCCCGCGCCTGGTCGCCAAAGCCGATGAGGGCTATGACGTTGTGGGTACGGTACGACAAAACCGCCAGGACAGTCTGTTTCGCAAGCTGGCTTCACGCACCATCAATCGCCTGATCCAACGCACGACCGGCAAAGCGATGGGCGATTACGGCTGCATGCTGCGCGCTTACCGTCGCCACATTATCGACGCCATGCTGCACTGCCACGAACGCAGCACCTTCATTCCCATCCTGGCGAATACCTTTGCCCGCAAAGCGACGGAGATCCCGGTGTTGCATGCCGAGCGTGAGCATGGTGATTCGAAGTACAGCTTTATGCGTCTCATCAACCTGATGTACGACCTGATCACCTGCCTGACCACCACGCCGCTGCGCTTGCTGAGCGTTTTCGGCAGCTTCATCGCCGTAGCCGGGTTTGGGCTTTCCGTTCTGCTGGTCATACTGCGGCTGGCCTTTGGCCCGCAGTGGGCGGGGCAAGGGGTCTTTATGCTGTTTGCCGTCCTGTTCATGTTCATCGGCGCCCAGTTCATTGGTATGGGCCTGCTGGGTGAATACATCGGCCGTATCTATAACGATGTTCGCGCACGTCCGCGCTATTTTATTCAACGTGTTGTCCGTCAGGAACACACTGTATCTCAAGAGGAAAAACACCCATGAAAGCTGTCGTATTCGCCTATCACGATATGGGGTGCACGGGCACGCTGGCCTTGCTGGATGCGGGCTATGACATTGCTGCAATCTTTACCCATCCGGACGCGGCCGGAGAAAACACCTTTTTCGGCTCAGTGGCGCGCGTGGCTGCCGAGCGCGGTATTCCGGTCTTTGCCCCGGACGATGTAAACCATCCGCTGTGGGTGGATCGCATTCGCGCCCTTTCCCCGGATGTGATTTTCTCATTCTATTATCGCAACCTGCTGTGCGACGAGATCCTGAACGTGGCTCCAAAAGGCGCGTTTAACCTTCATGGTTCCCTGCTGCCCGCTTACCGGGGTTGCGCGCCGCTGAACTGGGTGTTGGCGAACGGTGAAACACAAACCGGCGTCACCTTGCACCGTATGGTGCGTCGCGCGGACGCGGGCGGCATTGTGGCGCAACAGCGGCTGGCTATCGGTGCGGATGAAACCGCGGTGGAGCTGCATCTTAAGCTGTGTGGCGCGGCGCAAACGCTACTGCGTGACGCATTGCCAACGATCCTTAACGGCACCTTCAGCGAAACCGCGCAGGATGAGAGCCAGGCCAGCTATTTTGGCCGCCGCACGCCGGAAGACGGGCGTCTGGACTGGAACAAGCCTGCGCGTCAGTTGCACAACCTGGTGCGTGCTGTCACCGACCCGTGGCCGGGTGCCTTCAGCTTTGCCGGGGTCAATAAATTTATCGTCTGGAAATCCCGCGTGCGTGACGATGTCCCGGCGGCTAAACCGGGAACCGTTATCTCCGTCTCGCCGATGATTGTAAGCTGCGGCGAGCAGGCGCTGGAGATAGTCACCGGGCAAACCGACAACGGCGTGTACGTTCAGGGCGCACAGCTGGCACAGTCTCTCGGGCTGGTGGCGGGCGCGCTTATCACCAGCGCCCCAGTTGTGGCGATCAAACGCCGCACGCGCGTGCTGATCCTCGGCGTGAACGGGTTTATCGGAAACCACCTGACCGAACGCCTGCTGAAGGACGATGGCTACGAAATTTATGGCCTGGATATCGGTTCTGACGCCATCAGCCGCTTCCTGGACAACCCGCGCTTCCACTTTGTAGAAGGGGATATCAGCATCCATTCCGAGTGGATCGAATACCACATTAAAAAATGTGATGTGGTGCTGCCGCTGGTGGCGATTGCCACGCCTATCGAGTACACCCGCAACCCGCTGCGCGTGTTCGAGCTGGACTTCGAAGAAAACCTGAAGATTATCCGCGACTGCGTGAAATATGATAAACGCATCATCTTCCCGTCCACTTCGGAGGTGTACGGCATGTGTACCGACGATAACTTCGACGAAGACGCTTCCAACCTGGTGGTGGGACCTATCAATAAACAGCGCTGGATCTATTCGGTTTCAAAGCAACTGCTGGATCGCGTTATCTGGGCCTACGGCGACAAAGAGGGGCTGCGCTTTACCCTGTTCCGTCCGTTTAACTGGATGGGGCCGCGGCTGGATAATCTGAACGCGGCGCGCATCGGCAGCTCCCGTGCCATCACTCAGCTGATCCTCAACCTGGTGGAAGGTTCGCCTATCAAGCTCATTGAAGGCGGTAAACAGAAGCGCTGCTTTACCGACATCAGCGACGGTATCGAAGCGCTGTTCCGCATCATTGAAAACAAAGATGGCCGCTGCGACGGGGAAATCATCAACATCGGCAACCCGGAAAACGAAGCGAGCATTCGTGAACTGGCAGAAATGCTGCTGGCAAGCTTCGAGCGCCACCCTTTGCGTGACCAGTTCCCGCCGTTTGCCGGTTTCCGCGAAGTGGAGAGCAGCAGTTACTATGGCAAAGGTTATCAGGACGTTGAGCACCGTAAACCGGGCATTCGCAATGCAAAACGCTGCCTGAACTGGACGCCGACCGTGAAGATGGAGCAGACCATCGATGAGACGCTCGATTTCTTCCTGCGTACCGTGGAGCTGTCGGAACAAGCTTCATGAAAAAAGTTGGCTTACGTATTGATGTCGATACCTTTCGTGGCACGCGTGACGGCGTGCCACGCCTGCTGGAGCTGCTGAGCAAGCACAATGTGCGCGCCAGCATTTTCTTCAGTGTAGGGCCTGACAACATGGGGCGCCATTTGTGGCGTCTGATTAAACCGGCATTTCTGTACAAAATGCTGCGCTCGCGCGCAGTGTCCCTTTACGGCTGGAATATCCTGCTGGCCGGAACGGCATGGCCCGGCAGACGCATCGGCGCGGGTAATCACGCGGTTATCCGTGAGGCGGCTCTCCACCATGAGGTGGGATTACACGCCTGGGATCACCACGCCTGGCAGGCCTGGGCTGGCGTGTGGGACATTCCGCGCCTGACGCGTGAAGTGGAACGCGGCATGCTGGAACTGGAAGCCATTATCGGCCAGCCCGTGCGCTGTTCCGCCGTGGCGGGATGGCGCGCCGACCAGCGCGTGGTCACAGCCAAACAACCTTTCGCGTTTCGCTACAACAGCGATTGTCGCGGGACGGGCCCGTTTTTGCCGCTTGTAGGGGACAACAGGTTTGGTACGGTGCAAATTCCGGTCACGCTGCCCACCTGGGATGAAGTGGTCGGGCGCGACGTTACTGTAAAGGGTTTTAATCGCTACATTCTGGGCTGCATGCACCGCGACAAGGGCACACCGGTCTATACCATCCACGCTGAAGTGGAAGGGATTGCGTATCAGCATGATTTCGACGCCTTGTTAACGATAGCCGCTCAGGAGGGCATTACGTTTTGTCCGTTGAGCGAGCTACTGCCAGAGGATCTCAGCACGCTGCCGGTGGGCAATATTGTGCGTAATGAAATGGCTGGCCGGGAAGGCTGGCTTGGCTATCAACAAACCGTGAGCCCGGTATCATGAAAACAGCCCGTTATGGCGTAGCGCTGCTCGCCGTGTTTATCGTTTATTATTTTATTCCGGTCGATTTCCGCCTGTTATGGCAGCCTGATGAAACCCGCTATGCGGAAATCAGCCGTGAAATGCTGGCATCGGGCGACTGGATTGTGCCGCATTTTCTCGGCCTGCGTTATTTTGAAAAGCCGATTGCCGGATACTGGGTCAACAGTATTGGGCAAATGCTGTTCGGACACTCCAATTTTTCCGTGCGCGCGGGGTCAATCTTCTCGACCGGGTTAACGGCGCTACTGGTAATCTGGCTGGCCTGGCGAATCTGGCAGGATAAGCGGGTTGCCATTTTCTCCGGTCTTATCTTCTTAACCCTGTTTCTGGTCTACGGCATTGGCACCTATGCGGTGCTCGATCCGATCGTTACCCTGTGGCTGGTCGCCGCAATGTGTAGCTTCTGGCTGGCCTCGCAGTCGACGACGGTTGCCGGAAAAGCGGGCGGCTATGTGCTTCTCGGGCTGGCCTGCGGCATGGGGGTGATGACCAAAGGCTTCCTGGCGCTGGCGGTGCCGGTGATTGGCGTGCTGCCGTGGGTGGTGGCCCAAAAGCGCTGGAAAGAGGTGCTGATTTTCGGCTGGCTTGCGGTGCTGAGTTGCGTGCTTATCGTTCTGCCCTGGGGGCTGGCAATTGCCCAGCGTGAGCCTGATTTCTGGCGCTACTTCTTCTGGGTTGAACATATTCAGCGTTTTGCCCAAAGCGACGCCCAGCACAAAGCGCCATTCTGGTACTACCTGCCGTTCCTGATTGCGGGAAGTCTGCCGTGGCTGGCGCTGCTGCCGGGCGCACTGCATCTGGGCTGGCGTGACCGGCAAAACGCAGCGGGCGGGCTGTATCTGCTTGGATGGGTAGTGATGCCGCTGATTTTCTTCAGCATTGCTAAAGGTAAGCTGCCGACCTATATCCTGCCGTGCTTTGCCCCGCTGGCGATCCTGATGGCGCGCTATGCGGTTAGCGCGGCAGAAAAAGGCGCCAGGGTGTTACGCATTAACGGTGGGATTAACCTCGCGTTCGGGGTGGTCGGTATTCTGGCGGCGCTGGTGGTCTCACCGTGGGGGCTGGCAAAACATTCGGTCTGGACCTCGTTCGAGCTGGAAAAAGTCCTCTGCGCGGTGGTGGCCTTCCTTGTCTGGGCTGGGGTGGGCTGGGTAACGCTCAAACAGAGCCCACGGCGCTGGTGGCTTGCGGCGCTGTGTCCTGCGGGGCTGGCGATGCTCATTGGCTTTGCCGTCCCCAACCTGGTGGTGGATTCAAAACAGCCGCAGTCGCTGGTCGAAACCGTACGTCAGCCGCTGGAGGAGAGTAAATTCGTGCTGGTGAACAACGTCGGCGTCGCCTCCGGGCTGGCGTGGGAACTCAAACGTAATGACATCATTCTGTACGGTCAGAGCGGTGAGTTACGCTACGGGCTGAATTACCCGGACGTTCAGGGCCGGTTTGTAGGGAGAGATGAAATTGCGCAATGGCTGGCGGAGCACCGCCAGCAGGGTGCGGTGTCGGTGGTCATTTTGTTGTCGAGAGACGACAACCTGGCCCACGCCAGCCTACCAGAACCGGATAACCTGACCGTTCAGGGCCGTCTGGCCTGGCTGCAATATTTGCCGCAATGATGACCTGGATCGGGCTGATACTTGCAAGCTTGCTCAGCTGTGCAGGGCAGCTATGCCAAAAACAAGCGACCCGTCCGGCGAAAGCCGGGCGGCGTGGCGCGCATGTTGCGCTGTGGCTGGGCCTGGCGCTGCTGGCGCTGGGGGGTGGCATGCTGCTCTGGCTGGTAGTTTTGCAACGTCTTCCCGTCGGGATTGCCTATCCGATGCTGAGCCTCAATTTTGTCTGGGTAACTCTGGCGGCGAAGGCCTTCTGGAAAGAGAGGATCGCGCCGCATCACTGGGCAGGCGTCGGGTTGATTATTATCGGCATTATATTGCTGGGAGGAAGCCTGTGAGGGCGGCATTGTGGGCCTTATGCAGCGTAGTGCTGGTCAGTGCGGCGCAGCTTTTACTGCGTTACGCCATGCTGGCTCTGCCGCCTGTGAATGAGGTGCAAGGGTTTATCACCGCCCTCTGGCATGTTTCAGCCGGTACGGGCGCGCTGGTGCTGGGGCTGATGGGGTATGCAGCGTCAATGGGCTGCTGGTATCTGGCGTTGCGCCGTATGGCGCTCAGCAAAGCCTATGCCTTGCTGAGCCTGAGCTACGTCCTGGTGTGGGGAGCCGCAATTTTAGTGCCCGGCTGGGAAGAGCGCTTCTCCTGGCCTGGCTTAGCGGGGGTGGGGCTGATTATTCTGGGCGTAGCGACCATTTTTCGGCCACCGCGTCGTCAGGCGAACAGATCAACCCGGTAATCGGCTCTTGGGCCGTCCTGGCCCGAGCAGTATCGCCAGCTTGCTGCCGCCTTTCGTGGTCTCCATCCAGATTTTACAGACGCTGGTGAGCGGTACTGACAGCAGCATCCCGACCGGACCCAGCAGCCATCCCCAGATCAGTAGCGATAAAAACACCACCATCGTCGACATCCCCAGCCGGTGCCCCATCATACGCGGCTCAAGAATATTGCCCAGCAGCATATGAACGACGAGGAACAACGCCCCCACCAGCATGCATTCGTAAAATCCATTGAACAAGAATGCCTGGATCATCGGCGGCACGGCGGAGAGCGCCGCGCCTATGTTTGGCACGTAGTTCAGCAGAAACGCCAGTACGCCCCACATCAGGGCGAACTGCACCCCCATCACCACCAGCCCCAGCCAGACAATGACGCCGGTCCAGAGGCTTAATAAGGTTTTCAGCGCCAGATATTTTGAAACGCCCTTTAATGCACGATGCAAACCGGCAATGTGAATTTGCGGGTTGTTCAACGCGAAGCGCAGTTTGTACGGCACGTGGCGAACTTCAAACAGCATGAATACTACCGTCATCACCAGCAGCAAAATACTGGCCATCGCGCCGGAAAGACCGGTCATCAGCGTGGTGGCATAGGTCATGACTTTTTCTGAATCCATCCGGCGCAGCATCCGCTCGGGTGAGAAATGCAGGTTAAGAAACGGCATCGCCTCCTGCAAATCCACCAGCTTGCGGGTCAACTCTTTATTATATTGCGGCAGCATGGTCGAAAACTCGCTTAACGAGGCGGCCAGCACGCCAAAGAGCGCGGTCAGAACAATTAGCATGACAATAACGACGATGGTAATCGCCACCGGCCTTTTTATGCCCCGGCGTAAAAACCAGGTCACCAGCGGGTTAAGCACAATGGCGAAAAAGAGCGCCAGCAGGAGTTGAACAATAATGTCGGCCGCCGCATGGATACCCGCGAGGATAACCACAAGGCAGGCGAGTTTTAACAGGATATGAAGACCCGCTTTGTCGGGCTGGTTGGGTAGCATGCTTTTTCCTTAATGTGATAGCTCGTTAAGTGTAGTGCGCCCGCGCCGCTTCGTCTGGAAGGGTAATCTGAAAGTTATTGCTGTTTTTGTATCCCGTCGTGACGGTAAAAAAATGGCCCCCGGTGCCAGCACCGGAGGCCACGTCACCTTCGTGAAGCGTTACTTAATCACGATAGTGTTGATGATGTTTTCCGCAGCGGTCTGCGCTTTTTGCTGATCGTCTGCTGGCAGGGTGATCTGAATAGTCAGCAGCTGGTTGTCGACCTTGCCCAGCACCACAGAAGAGTAAGCGGTCTGGCCTTTAGCCGAAATAATGCTGTCCAGCTGTTGTAGCGTGTGGCCTTTCAGTTCGATGGACTTGTTGGTCACTACCTGCAACTGCGGGTCGCGACCACGCTGCTGCTCTTCCAGACGTTTGGTCAGCACGGCCAACTCTTCGCGGGTATCGTCGCCGACAATCACAATCACCGCTTTCTGACCGGTTGCATCGGAATAGACGTGCATATTATTCGACTGGGTACCCAGCTTTCCGCTCTGGTCGGTCATATCCGCAGGCAGAGAGAAACTCAGTTTGCCGTCCAGCAGGTTCACCGGCTGGCCGGTCGCGTTGCTCTCTGCAGACGCGCCCTGAGCAGGCGTTTTCGTGTCGCTGTTATCACAGGCCGCCAGACCTACAACCAGCAGGCCAATCCCGACGTATTCAACCAGATTGCGCATTGACTTCTTCCTTTCGATAAACGGCCATAACGGCTCATGCACTTATCTTATCACAACTGATAAAGCGAACCTTTAACCCGCCTGCAATGCTGTGATTTCAGATTTATCTGCCAGCCTTTTCAACAGCATATTTAACAGTACGCCGTACATTGGCAGGAAGAACACCATGCTGATGAGCACCTTGAAGCAGTAGTCGACCACGGCTATCTCCATCCAGTGTTCGGCCATAAACGCGTCCGGACTGCGCCAGAAGGCAATGAAAAAGAAGGCCAGCGTATCGCTCACGTTACCGAACAGCGTGGAAGCGGTTGGCGCCATCCACCAGCGGTGATTTTGACGCAGGCGGTTGAACACATGCACATCAAGAATTTGTCCCAGCGCGTAGGCCATAAAGCTGGCGGCGGCGATACGGGCAACAAACAGGTTGAAGTGGGTTAACGCCTCAAACCCTTGCCAGCTCCCCATATAAAACAGCGACGAAATCACGTACGACACGAACAGCGCCGGGAGCATCACGGCAAAAATAATGCGTCGGGCCAGTGGTGCGCCAAAAATACGCACCGTTAAGTCGGTGGCGAGAAAAATAAACGGAAAGCTGAATGCGCCCCAGGTGGTATGGAAACCGAAAAGGGCGATCGGGAGCTGCACCAGATAGTTGCTGGAGGTGATCACCAGCAGATGAAAAAGCGAAAGCCAGAACAACGCTTTTACGCGCTGCGATTGAGAAAACTGCGTCATATTGTGACCTTTTTGAACGTTGGGGTGAGGGAACCCAATAAAAACCGCCGCATGATACTGCTTTGACTGGACTTTGCAATGGCTAATTTTCACGCAATCGTTAACCTGGTTTGCTTTGCTGACGTCGGGGGGTAAACTACAGCCGTTTTTACCTGAAAGAGAAAAGCATGAAAGACCAGTTTTCCAGCCCGGATCATACCCTTGACGCCCAGGGCCTCCGCTGCCCGGAGCCGGTAATGATGGTGCGCAAAACCGTGCGCACTATGCAGACCGGCGAAACGCTGCTGATTATCGCCGACGATCCGGCCACCACCCGCGACATCCCCGGTTTTTGTACCTTCATGGAACATGAGCTGGTCGCGCAGGCGATCGCGTCGTTACCGTATCGGTATATGATTCGTAAGGGATGAGGGCGGCGCCATGCCCTGCATCCGGCTCTCCTGTCGGGGAGGAGAGATCCAACCGTTATAAACCATCGTTTCAGAAATTTGCACTTTTGTGAGGCGCTTCACCTCCGCTTTTCCAGCCGTAGTCTAGTTTTTAAGCGTATAAAAATAAAACGCTGTTTTAACGCTTACCTCACTACCCTGGAGTTGACTCGATGAAAACGACCCTTAAGCCGTTGCTGGCCGCTCTGTGTCTGTCTGCTGTTACCTGCTCCGTTGCCGCTCAAACCATTAAAGCTGCTGATGTTCACCCGGAAGGCTACCCCAACGTGGTGGCAGTGCAGCAGATGGGTGAAAAACTCAAACAACAAACCGACGGTAAGCTGGAGATTAAGGTTTTCCCCGGCGGCGTGCTCGGGGATGAAAAGCAGATGATCGAACAGGCGCAGATGGGGGCGATCGACATGATCCGCGTCTCGATGGCGCCGGTTGCCGCCATCCTGCCGGATATCGAAGTCTTTACCCTGCCCTACGTGTTCCGCGATGAAGACCATATGCACAAGGTGATCGACGGGGAGATAGGCAAGCAGATTGGCGACAAGCTGACCGCCAACCCCAAATCGCGGCTGGTGTTCCTCGGCTGGATGGACTCCGGTACCCGCAATCTCATCACCAAAGAATCCATCGTTAAACCTGAAGATCTAAAAGGGAAGAAAATTCGCGTGCAGGGCAGCCCGGTCGCGCTGGCGACGCTGAAGGCCATGGGGGCAAACTCGGTGGCGATGGGCGTCAGTGAAGTCTACAGCGGTATGCAAACCGGCGTCATTGACGGTGCGGAAAACAATCCGCCGACTTTTATCGCCCACAACTACATGCCGGTCGCCAAAAACTACACCCTGAGCGGCCACTTTATCACCCCGGAAATGCTGCTCTATTCGAAAGTGAAATGGGACAAGCTCAGCACTGACGAGCAACAAAAAGTGCTGACCCTGGCCCGCGACGCGCAGCTTGAGCAGCGCAAGCTCTGGCAGGCCTATAATGACCAGGCGCTGGCGAAAATGAAAGCGGGCGGGGTGCAGTTCCACGACATTGATAAAACGGTGTTTATTAAAGCCACAGAGCCGGTGCGCGCCCAGTATGGCGACAAGCACCAGGGTCTGATGAACGCCATCGCTGAAGTCCAGTAAACCGGAGTACGTATGTCCGAATTCTACCTGAAGTGGATGGACCGCCTGTACCTGCTGGCCATGACCGTGGCGGGCCTCTCGCTGCTGGTGATGACAATAGTGATCCCGATTGGCATTTTCTCGCGCTACGTGCTCAATCGCGGCGAATCCTGGCCGGAACCTATCGCCATTATCTGCATGGTGACGTTTACCTTTATCGGTGCGGCTGTCGGCTACCGCGCCGGGTCGCATATTGCGGTGAACATGCTCACCGATAGGCTGCCCGACATGCTGAAAAACCTGTGCGTCCGCGTGGTCGACCTGCTGATGCTGCTGATCTCCGCGCTGATGTTCTGGTACAGCCTCTGGCTGTGCGTAGACCTCTGGGAACAGCCCGTTGCCGAGTTCCCGCTGCTGACCTCCGGCGAAAGCTATCTGCCGCTGCCGGTCGGCTCGGCGATTCTGATCCTGTTTGTTATTGAACGTCTGCTATTCGGCTCACAGGAAAACCGTCCTGTGGTGTTGATCGGTAACCACAGTTAAGGGGTGAACGATGGATGCTTTTATTTTGTTATTCACCCTCGCCATTTTGCTGGCGCTGGGGATGCCGGTGGCGTTTGCCGTCGGCTTAAGCGCCGTGGCGGGCGCGCTATGGATTGAACTGCCGCTGGAGGCGCTAATGATCCAGATAACCAGCGGGGTGAACAAATTTACCCTGCTGGCGATCCCGTTCTTCATCCTCGCCGGGGCAATCATGGCGGAAGGGGGCATCGCCCGGCGGCTGGTGAATTTTGCCTACGTTTTTGTCGGTTTTATTCGCGGCGGGCTGTCGCTGGTGAACATTGTGGCCTCGACGTTTTTTGGCGCAATTTCCGGCTCGTCGGTGGCGGATACGGCCTCTATCGGCAGCGTAATGATCCCTGAGATGGAGAAGAAGGGATATCCGCGTGAATACGCGGCGGCGGTGACGGCCAGCGGTTCGGTACAGGCGATCCTGATCCCGCCGAGCCACAACTCGGTGATTTACTCTCTGGCGGCGGGGGGGACGGTTTCTATCGCGACGTTGTTTATCGCGGGGGTACTGCCGGGATTGTTGCTGGGGCTTTGCCTGATGATCCTGTGTCTGGGTTTTGCCCATAAGCGGGGTTATCCCAAGGGCGAAAAAATCCCGTTTAAGCAGGCGCTGAAGATTTTGCTCGATGCCCTGTGGGGGCTGATGACGGTGGTCATTATCCTCGGCGGGATCTTGTCCGGGATATTCACCGCAACAGAGTCTGCCGCGGTGGCCTGCCTGTGGGCGTTCTTCGTCACCATGTTTATCTATCGTGATTACACGTGGAGCGAACTGCCGAAGCTGATGTGCAGGACGGTAAAAACGGTCACCATCGTCATGATCCTGATTGGCTTTGCCGCCGCGTTTGGCGCGGTAATGACCTACATGCAGTTACCGACCCGCATCACCGAATTCTTCACCTCGCTGTCCGATAACAAGTACGTGATCCTGATGTACCTCAACGTCATGCTGCTACTGATTGGCACGCTGATGGATATGGCGCCGATCATTTTGATCCTGACGCCGGTCCTGTTACCCGTGACCAACTCGCTGGGGATCGATCCGGTGCATTTCGGAATGATCATGATGGTCAACCTGGGGATTGGGCTGATCACTCCGCCGGTCGGATCGGTGCTGTTTGTGGCCAGTGCGGTAAGCAAGCAGAAGATTGAAACCGTAGTACGCGCCATGCTGCCATTTTACGCCATGCTGCTGGTCGTGCTGGGAATGGTGACGTACATCCCGGCAATTTCATTGTGGCTGCCGGGCGTATTAGGAATGCAGTGAATGATGTTTTGCCGGGTGGCGACTACGCCATACCCGGCATGTTTTACCTTTGGCGCAATAGCCTCAGCGCGTTTGCCGTCACCAGCACTGTGGCGCCGGTATCCGCCAGAACCGCCAGCCACAAACCGGTCATACCCAGCAGCGTGGTGACAAGGAAAATTCCCTTCAGGCCCAGCGCAATAGCGATGTTCTGGCGGATATTGGCGCCTGTGGCGCGTGCGAGACTCACCATCTGCGCCAGCCCGGTCAGGCGATTGTGGGTCAGTGCCGCGTCGGCGGTCTCCAGCGCCACGTCGGTGCCGCTGCCCATCGCAATGCCGATGGTTGCGGCCTTCATCGCCGGGGCATCGTTAATCCCATCACCTACCATCGCCAGTGGGGCCTGAGCGTTCAGCGCCGTGACTGCGCCGACTTTATCCGATGGCAGCAATCCGGCTTTACATTCCAGCCCCAGCTCGGCGGCAATCACCGCCGCCGCGCGCGGGTTATCGCCGGTCAGGATCACGCCCTGTACGCCCAGCTGGCGCAGCGCCGCGACGGCTTCTTTTGCATCATCACGTAGGGTATCGCGCAGTGCGAGCATACCTTTCGCCACGCCGTCCTGCATAACTGCCACCACCGTCTGCCCGGCCTGCTCCAGCGCCTGGACCTGTGCGGAAGGCGTGTGACCTGCCGCGACGATCAGCACTTTTTTGCCTTCGACCACTGCCTCAATCCCTGACCCAACCAGCGCTCTCTGGGTGGTTGCCGGAGGGATAGTCAGCCCGCGTGACTGCGCCTCACGCACAATCGCCTGCGCCAGCGGATGCGTTGAACCCTGCTCAACGGCAGCGGCCAACATCAGCAGTTCATCTTCGCTGATGTACAGTGGGTAAACGCCGGTCACCTGCGGCTTACCGACGGTCAGGGTGCCGGTTTTATCGAAGGCGATATGCTGAACCTGGCTTAGCTGCTCCAACGCCGCGCCGCCTTTAATCAACGCGCCGCGGCGGGCCGCTGCCGCCAGGCCAGACGTAATGGCCGCAGGGGTAGAGATCACCAGCGCACACGGGCAGCCAATCAGCAGCAGGGTCAAGCCTTTGTAAATCCAGCCCTCCCAGGGTGCGCCAAAAAACAGCGGCGGAACGACGGCAACCAGCAGGGCAACCAGCATAATGGCGGGAGTATAAATCCGGCTGAAGCGGTCGATAAAGCGCTCGACCGGCGCACGGCGCGCTTCGGCTTCTTCGATAAGCGTGAGGATGCGATCAATGGCGCTGTCGCCCGGCTCTGAAAGTACCTGTAGCTGCACCAGGCGGTCGACACTGGTGGCTCCGGCAGGCACTTTTTCCCCTGCTGCGCGTTCCACCGGAATGGATTCCCCGGTCAGTGCGCTTTCATCGAAGCTAGCTGTGGTGGTGATGAGCGCACCGTCCGCAGGCAAACGTCCGCCCGCGGCGACTTCAATCACGTCACCCGGACGCAGGGTAGCGATCGCCACCGTTTCGCGGTTGCCCTTCATCACCCGCGTGGCGGTCTCCGGCTTCAGCGCCATCAGCGCGCTGACCCCTTTACGGGCACGGCTTGCCGCCCAGCCCTCAAGCCGTTCGCCGATTAAGAACAACAGCAGCACCATCGCCGCTTCCGCCGTTGCACCGATGAACAGCGCGCCAATCGCCGCCACGCTCATCAGGGTTTCGATGGCAAACCAGCTACCGCTTTGCATCAGACGCAGCGCCTGGCGGGTAATCGGGAACAGCCCAACCAGCGTGGTCGCAATAAACGCCAGGTTGGCGAACAGAGGGGTAATCTGCTCCAGACCCCAACTGATAACCATCATGATGCTGAGCGCGATCAGGGGCAGGTTTTCTTTTAACGGGACGGTTTTTTCAGCGGGGGCCGTTTCGCTACGCAGGGTATAACCCGCCTTGCTGACGGCGGCTTCCACCTGTTTACTGACGTCGTTATCGGCGCTGACCAGCAGCTTTTCGGTGGCGAACAGCACTTGCACGTGACTGACCCCCGCCACCTGTCTGACGGCTGTTTCCACCTTGCGCGCGCAGGCGGCACAGTCCATGCCGTTGACGACCCAACTGTAGCGATTTCCCCTGTCAGGCAGCGCTTCACGCTGCGTTTCGCAAGGGCCTTCGCAGCAGCAGGTCCCTTTCGATGGAACAGGGCTGAGCTTAAATGCCGAAAATTGAGGCACTTTTTTTGGGATTTCTGGAGTCGACATGGCAGTCTCCGGCAATGATAATTTTCTCATTAACCGCAGTATGCACTCTGGAGCCGACTCCAGAGTCAAGCGTTATTTAGATATACAGCGAACGCACAATCAGGAAGTGCCCGGCAAAGTAACAGGCGGCGGCAATCGCGTTATCCGCCCGGAAACGGCGACGATAATGGCTGCCCAGCCAGACGATATGACCCAGTAACAACAGCGCCGCGCCGAAGAACGCGGACATTGCCGGAGAGGTTGGACGGAAGAACCACAGCTCACCGGCCAGCCACACCATCACCAGCGTCATGGCGATAAAGGTACAGACCGGCAAACGCATCTCTTCGAGGCGCGTCCAGATCACCGCGACCAGCAGCGCGCCAATCACCAGCAGCACCAGCGGAAGCGGCCAGAAGAAAGAGAGCGTCATTTGGCTGGCAAAGTAGATGGTATAGAGCAAATGCGACAGGAAAAACGCACCCACAGCATACAGCAGGCGCTGGCGCGGGAGCAGGGTTAGCGCATCCCCTACCAATGAGGCACACAGCCCGGCGAGCACCAGATAACAAATGGCGTTGAACATCGGCGCTTGCCAGGCCAGCAGCAGCAGGAGTAGCAGCGTGACGGGTTTAAACAGCCAGCGCTGCCAGGCGGGGCCACGGTAGGACGCATCGACATAAAGCCATGCGGAAAAACAGACAGCGATAAATGACCAAAGCATAGTAACTCCCTGTAGCGGGTGAGGCTGAATAATCAGTTTCTGATTTAGTGTAGTGATGCCGACAGGCGTTTGGCAATGCCGGTGCAGGCAAGGTATTCTGAAATGCGCATAATCTGATGGGATTTTTTATGGAGCAAACTGCCGCTGTTTTTGGTGATGGTGAGCAATAAGCGTCAAAAACGATTAACCACCGGCGTTCGCGTCAGCAGCAGGTAACCTCCGCGGGAACGGCTATACGCTTACGCCAGAGCTGTAATTCCCCTCCCCCCTGAGGGCGAGGGGACAAAAATCACCTTACTGCTTCACCTGCGCCTTAAACTTCTTCATCCACACCAGCAGTTCAAACACCCCGAAAATAAACACCCGAAGCTGCTGCCAGCCAGTCATTTGCGGGCCATCTTTCGGCAGGCCGTTTTTCAGCATCACCATCTGCAGGGCGTGCATGAACGAGGTAAAAATCAACGCCACGTTGACGAAGATGTTCATCGGGCGCGGGAACGGGTGCACCAGGTTGAGAATTAGAAACGCCCAGACGCCCAGCATCAACAAACGTCCCAGGTTAATCAGTACGGGCATCGGAGCCTCCTTGTGCCTGACGGTGATAAAGACGATAAGCCACCTGTCCGGCGACCTTTTCGCGGTGCAGATCCCAGTGCGCGGGGACTGGCGGTAAACCCTTTTCCACTTCACTTTCAACGTAAATCAGCGCGTCGTCTGCCAGCCAGCCATTTTTTTCCAGCAACGATAACGTCTCTTCCAGCAGCCCCTTACGGAACGGCGGATCGACAAACACAACATTATGCGGCGTCCCCGGCTGCGCGAGAAACGTCAGCGTATTGGTATTCACTACCGTTGCATTCGCTGTTTTCAGCGTAGACAGATTTTGCTTCAGCGTCTGCGCAACGTTGCGCTCCATCTCCAGCAGCGTGGTGCTGGCGGCATAGCGCGACAAAGCTTCCAGCCCGAGCGCGCCGCTTCCGGCGAAGCAGTCCAGGCAGTGGGCATCCACCATTGACGGCGCCAGCCAGTTAAACAACGTTTCGCGAACGCGGTCGGTGGTGGGGCGTAAACCGGGGCTATCCGGCACCGGTAATTTCCGGCCGCGCCATTGGCCGCCGATAATACGAATTTGACCGGCCGGGGCGCGGTTGGGTTTCTTCATCTCAGGAAAGCTCTGTTAACAATTGGCCTGCGATTGCGGGCGGTGATGTCAATTAAGTAAAGTGTTAGACTATTTCATCATTTTTTTAGCTTCCCTGTATATAGCGCCGCGAGGAGTGGAGTCGCAGATGGCAAAACAAAAAAAACGTGGCTTCTTTTCCTGGTTGGGCTTCGGTGAAAAAGAGCAAGAGACAGAACAGAAAACCGAAGAACAACAAGCCGTTGAAGAGCCGTCGCAGCCTGAAACGCCTGTAGAAACCGCCGCGGTTGTCGACGCGGAAGAGCCCGTTCACAGCAAAGAAGAGATTGCCTCTTTTGCTCAGGAGGTGGTTGAGGTCACCGAACAGGTTCAGGAGAGCGAGCAGCCTGAGCCGGTTGCGAAGGAAGAGGTTTCAGCCGAAACGGAAACCGTTGAAATTGTCGACGCGGTGGAAGAAGACGCAGAGCGTGAACCCGAACTACCCGACGAAGAGCCTGAAACCCAGGCGCTGGCGGCAGAAGCTGCGGAAGATGCGGTTATCGTGGTGCCGGTGGTAGGGCCAGCGGAAGAGGACATCGTTCAGGAGCAGGAAAAACCGACCAAAGAAGGTTTCTTCGCCCGTCTGAAACGCAGCCTGTTAAAAACCAAAGAAAACCTGGGTTCCGGATTTATCAGTCTGTTCCGCGGCAAAAAGATCGACGACGATCTGTTTGAAGAGCTGGAAGAGCAACTGCTTATTGCCGACGTCGGTGTGGAAACCACCCGTAAGATCATCGCAAACCTGACCGAAGGCGCAAGTCGCAAACAACTGCGCGACGCCGAGGCGCTGTACGGCCTGTTGAAAGACGAGATGGGCGAAATTCTCGCAAAAGTTGACGAACCGCTTAATATTGAAGGCAAAACGCCATTTGTTATTCTGATGGTTGGCGTCAACGGCGTAGGGAAAACCACCACCATCGGCAAGCTGGCGCGTCAGTTTGAGCAGCAGGGGAAATCGGTCATGCTGGCGGCGGGTGATACCTTCCGTGCGGCTGCGGTTGAGCAGCTTCAGGTCTGGGGGCAGCGCAATAACATCCCGGTGATTGCTCAGCATACCGGCGCGGATTCCGCCTCCGTTATCTTCGATGCCATTCAGGCGGCGAAATCGCGTCACGTGGACGTGTTAATTGCCGATACCGCAGGACGTTTGCAAAATAAAGCGCATCTGATGGAAGAGCTGAAAAAAATCGTCCGGGTGATGAAAAAGCTGGACGAAGACGCACCGCATGAAATTATGCTGACTATCGATGCCAGCACCGGACAGAACGCCATCAGCCAGGCGAAGCTGTTCCATGAGGCGGTAGGACTGACGGGGATCGCGCTGACCAAGCTGGACGGCACCGCGAAAGGCGGGGTGATCTTCTCCGTGGCCGATCAGTTCGGTATTCCTATCCGTTACATCGGTGTGGGCGAGCGTATTGAGGATTTACGTCCGTTTAAGGCGGACGACTTTATTGAGGCATTATTTGCCCGAGAGGACTAACAATGATTCGCTTTGAACACGTCAGCAAGGCCTATCTCGGCGGGAGACAAGCGCTGCAGGGGGTAACATTCCACCTGCAGCCGGGCGAGATGGCATTCCTGACCGGCCATTCCGGCGCGGGGAAAAGTACCCTGCTCAAGCTTATCTGTGGGATCGAACGGCCCAGCGCCGGGAAAATCTTTTTCAGCGGCCATGACATCAGCCGCCTGAAAAACCGTGAAGTGCCGTTCCTGCGTCGTCAGATCGGTATGATTTTCCAGGATCATCACCTGCTGATGGATCGCACCGTTTTCGATAACGTGGCTATCCCGCTGATTATTGCCGGCGCCAGCTATGATGATATCCGCCGTCGCGTCTCTGCGGCGCTGGACAAAGTCGGGCTGCTGGACAAAGCGAAGAACTTTCCGATCCAGCTTTCTGGCGGTGAACAACAGCGCGTGGGGATCGCCCGTGCGGTGGTGAACAAGCCTGCGGTGCTGCTGGCGGATGAACCGACCGGTAACCTGGACGACGCCCTGTCAGAAGGGATTTTACGTCTGTTTGAGGAATTCAACCGCGTAGGGGTAACGGTATTGATGGCGACGCACGATATCGGGCTAATTTCCCGTCGTTCGTACCGCATGCTAACCCTGAGCGACGGTCATTTGCACGGAGGCCACGGTGAATAAGCGTGATGCACTGAACCAGATTCGGCAGTTCGGGAACCGGTTTGACCGCTTCCGCAAGCCGCAGGGTGGTAGTGACGGTAATCGTCATGCGCCAAAGCGCGCGAAAGCGACGCCGAAGCCGAATGCCCGCAAAACCAACGTCTTTAACGAGCAGGTGCGTTACGCCTTCCACGGCGCAGTGCAGGACCTGAAAAGCAAACCACTGGCGACGTTTCTGACGGTGATGGTTATCGCCATCTCCCTGACGCTGCCAAGCGTGTGCTACATGGTGTATAAGAACGTTAACCAGGCCGCATCGCAGTATTATCCGTCGCCGCAGATTACGGTCTATCTGGATAAAGCCCTTGATGATAACGCCGCCGCACAGGTGGTCGGGCAAATCCAGGCCGAGCAGGGCGTGGAAAAAGTAAACTATCTCTCGCGTGATGAAGCGCTGGGTGAGTTCCGTAACTGGTCAGGCTTCGGCGGCGCGCTGGACATGCTTGAAGAGAACCCGCTGCCTGCGGTGGCAGTGGTCATTCCCAGGCTCGACTTCCAGGGGACCGATTCACTCAATACGTTGCGCGACCGTATCACCCGCATCAACGGTATTGATGAAGTGCGGATGGACGATAGCTGGTTTGCCCGTCTTGCCGCGCTCACCGGGCTGGTGGGGCGCGTGTCGGCGATGATTGGCGTACTGATGGTGGCGGCGGTATTCCTCGTCATCGGTAACAGCGTGCGCCTGAGCATCTTTGCGCGTCGTGACACCATCAACGTGCAAAAGCTGATTGGCGCAACGGATGGCTTTATCCTTCGTCCGTTCCTTTACGGCGGCGCATTGCTTGGTTTTTCCGGCGCATTTCTTTCATTGATCTTGTCAGAAATTTTGGTGATGCGGCTGTCGTCTGCCGTCACCGACGTGGCGCAGGTCTTCGGAACTAAGTTTGATATCAGTGGCTTAGGCTTTGATGAGTGCCTGCTTCTGCTGTTGGTTTGCTCGATGATCGGCTGGGTAGCCGCATGGCTGGCAACCGTCCAACATTTACGCCACTTTACTCCCGATTAATAAAAGCGTGATATAATCTTTCCCTGCATCAGGCTAATCACTCTGCAGGGAAAGAGCACGTTTTTCTCTTGCCCCTGTCTCATTTAATGTCACAATTTGAGTGTAATTTATCCACTGTTACACTGGAACTTGTGGGTAAAATCACGGTCTGATTAAAGAGTGAATGATAACCTCGTTGCTCAAACGCTTTGGCATGGTTGTTGCCTGATGGGGATAACCTGGACCAGAAGAGAAACATTGAGAGGAATGAATGACCAAAGAAATGCAAACTTTAGCTTTAGCCCCTGTTGGTAACCTGGAGTCTTATATCCGGGCTGCAAACACCTGGCCGATGTTAACGGCCGAGGAAGAAAAGGAGCTTGCTGAAAAGCTGCATTACCAGGGCTGCCTGGAATCAGCTAAGACGCTGATCCTGTCTCACCTGCGCTTTGTTGTTCACGTTGCTCGAAATTACTCGGGCTACGGCCTGCCGCAGGCGGACTTGATTCAGGAAGGTAACATCGGCCTGATGAAAGCTGTACGTCGCTTTAACCCGGAAGTGGGTGTGCGACTGGTCTCCTTCGCCGTGCACTGGATCAAAGCTGAAATTCACGAATACGTTCTGCGTAACTGGCGTATTGTGAAAGTCGCCACGACAAAAGCGCAACGCAAGCTGTTCTTCAACCTGCGTAAAACCAAGCAGCGTCTGGGCTGGTTTAACCAGGATGAAGTTGAAATGGTGGCGCGCGAGCTGGGCGTATCCAGCAAAGATGTGCGTGAGATGGAATCCCGTATGGCCGCGCAGGACATGACTTTTGACATGTCTTCTGACGACGACGCCTCCGATAGCCAGCCAATGGCGCCGGTCCTGTATCTGCAGGATAAAACCTCTAATTTTGCGGACGGCATTGAAGAGGATAACTGGGAAGACCAGGCCGCGAACAAGCTGAGCTTTGCAATGGAAGGCCTCGACGAACGTAGCCAGGACATCATTCGCGCCCGCTGGCTGGACGAAGATAACAAGTCCACGCTGCAGGAACTGGCCGACCGCTATGGCGTCTCCGCTGAACGCGTGCGTCAGCTTGAAAAGAACGCCATGAAGAAACTTCGCGCCGCTATCGAAGCGTAATTTCAGCGAAGTCCCCCGATAACCCCTGGGTGCGAGTCCGGGGGTTTTGTTTTTTTATCGCCCACTCTGGCGAATTCCTCCCCCCTGGCAAACACTTACCAGTGCGCAACGCATGCGATTTTCGGGGGACAGGGTGAAAAATAACGAACTGAATGAACGACGTTTACAGGCAACGCCAAGGGGCATCGGCGTCATGTGCGGGTTCTACGCTGAAAAAGCCGAAAACGCTACGCTGTGGGATAGAGAAGGCAACGAGTATATCGACTTCGCCGCCGGAATCGCGGTGCTGAATACCGGTCACCGTCATCCCAAAGTGATCGCCGCTATCGAACAACAACTCCGCGCCTTTACCCATACCGCCTACCAGATTGTGCCGTACGAAGGCTATGTGACGCTTGCCGAGCGCATTAACCAGCGCGTACCGATCGACGGCCCGGCCAAAACCGCCTTTTTCTCGACCGGCGCTGAAGCGGTCGAAAACGCCATCAAAATTGCCCGCGCCTGGACCAAACGCCCTGGCCTTATCGCTTTCAGCGGCGCCTTCCACGGCCGCACCTCCATGACCATGGCCCTGACGGGTAAAGTGGCACCCTATAAGCTTGGCTTTGGCCCCTTTCCTGGCTCGGTCTATCACGCGCAGTTCCCTCACGATCTGTACGGTATCAGTACGGCTGAAGCCTTAAAAAGCCTGGATCGCATCTTTAAGGCTGACATCGCCCCGGATCAGGTCGCGGCCATCATCCTTGAACCGGTGCAGGGCGAGGGCGGTTTCAACGTTGCGCCCGCAGATTTTATGCAGGCCCTGCGCGCGCTGTGCGATACCCACGGGATTTTGCTGATTGCTGACGAGGTGCAAACTGGCTTCGCCCGCACCGGCAAGCTCTTTGCCATGGAACACCACTGCGTCAAACCGGATCTTATCACCATGGCCAAAAGCCTGGCGGGCGGGATGCCGCTCTCTGCGGTGTCGGGGCGGGCAGAGGTGATGGATGCGCCCGCGCCTGGTGGGCTGGGCGGGACCTATGCCGGTAACCCGCTGGCGATTGCGGCGGCACATGCAGTGCTGGATGTCATTGATGAAGAGGATCTCTGCACGCGGGCGGCGCACCTGGGCCATCACCTCGTCGAGGTACTGCATAAAGCGAAAGAAGGTTGTCCGTATAGTGCTGATATTCGTGCCCAGGGTTCGATGGTGGCGGTGGAGTTTAGCGATCCCCAGACTGGTGAGCCGTCGCCGGAGTTTACCCGTCAGGTACAGGATCGCGCCTTGCAGGAAGGGCTACTGCTCTTGAGTTGCGGCGTGTATGGCAACGTTATTCGCTTCCTGTATCCGCTCACCATCCCCGAGGCTCAGTTCCGTAAAGCGCTGGATATTATTTCCGCCTCGCTGACACGATAAAGCCGAAAGCCCGGCATAAATCACCGTCGGGCTTATCATATATTCATTTCAAATTAGCTATTCCAAAATCATAAAAATGGGGTATGTTTTAGCAGAGTATGCTGAAAAAGCGCGAGTAGCAGACCTATTATTGAAATAAAGCGCTACACAACAACACCACAACAATCGTTATAACCATAATAATGGGGATTATCAGGATGAAAATGAAGGGTAAAGCGTTACTGGCAGGATGTATGGCGTTGGCATTCAGTTCCATGGCGCAGGCCGATATTAAAGTGGCGGTTGTCGGGGCAATGTCCGGCCCGGTCGCGCAGTACGGTGACCAGGAATTTACGGGCGCAGAACAGGCGGTTGCAGACATTAATGCTAAAGGCGGAATCAAAGGCGAAAAACTGCAGATCGTAAAATATGATGATGCCTGTGACCCGAAACAAGCCGTAGCGGTTGCTAACAAAGTGGTGAACGATGGGATCAAATACGTTATCGGTCACCTCTGTTCCTCCTCCACGCAGCCCGCGTCTGACATCTACGAGGACGAAGGCATTCTGATGATCACCCCGGCAGCAACAGCGCCAGAGCTGACCGCGCGCGGCTATAAGCTTATCCTGCGCACCACCGGCCTGGACTCCGACCAGGGCCCAACCGCCGCCAAATACATCGTTGATAAAGTGAAACCGAAGCGCATTGCCATCGTTCACGACAAACAGCAGTATGGTGAAGGACTGGCGCGCTCGGTGCAGGATAACCTCAAGAAAGCGAATGCGGAGGTGGTGTTCTTCGACGGTATCACCGCCGGAGAGAAAGACTTCTCTACCCTGGTGGCGCGTCTGAAGAAAGAGAATATCGACTTCGTGTACTACGGGGGTTACCACCCGGAAATGGGTCAGATCCTGCGTCAGGCGCGCGCAGCCGGTCTGAAAACCCAGTTTATGGGGCCGGAAGGCGTGGCGAACGTCTCTCTGTCTAACATCGCGGGTGAAGCGGCGGAAGGTCTGCTGGTCACCAAACCGAAGAACTACGATCAGGTGCCGGCGAACAAACCGATCGTGGATGCGATCAAGGCGAAAAAACAGGATCCAAGCGGCGCGTTCGTCTGGACCACCTACGCTGCGTTGCAGTCCCTGCAGGCGGGCCTGAACCAGTCAGCCGATCCGGCGGAGATTGCCACCTGGCTGAAAGCGAATTCGGTAGAAACCGTGATGGGGCCGCTCTCCTGGGATGAGAAGGGCGACCTGAAAGGCTTCGAGTTCGGCGTGTTTGACTGGCATGCTAATGGCACGGCGACCAACGCCAAATAATTTTCCCGCCGCCTTTCGCGCCGCAGGTGCGTTGGCTGCATTATTCAACCCCGGTCACTTACTTATGTAAGCTCCCGGGGGTTTTCATCACTTGCTGCCTTCCTGCTTTCTTTTAGCGCTTCTCCCACCCGTTCGCCTGCGCCGTAAACCCTAACGCCTGCATAAACGCCGCCATCACGCCCCGGTCTTCCACGCCCACGTCGGCCATCCACCAGGAGGTCACGCTCGGGTTTTCGCGGATCGCTTCTTCAATCAAATATTGCCCGACCCCACGGCGGCGGGTCACGTCGCGCACGCGAAGCGAGTCCAGCGCCCCTTGCGTGCCGCTCAGCGTGACGCGTACGGCGGCCAGAAGGCGCTCGTTAAAGCGTGCGGCATAAATGCGGTGGTTCTCATCGACGGCGAGCGACGAAGAGGAATATTCCGGCCAGATCTTGCCCAGGTCGATATGATCCTGTTCGCTAAAGGTCACCAGACGAACGATAGTCAGTTTCATTAGCTGCTTGTCCAAATCAAAAAGAGTAGGGCCAGTGTACTCAATTTATTTGCTCAGGCGCGTTCTCTTTTTATTCCCGTTTGCCAGGTAATTCGTTTTTTAGCGTGGCACTGCGCAGTTCGAAAACATATGGATCGAAAAATAAGCAGAGTTTTAACCTGACAGGCAGTGATTTATTCGGCGCTTTGTACCGTTATTTTATGCTGTAAACTGCGCTTTTATTTGTTTATCTCTGCCTTATTTCAGAATATTATCTTTTCTTAATCTCCTGAAAAATAGAGATATTAGTCTGGTTTTTGACGAAAAGCTGCGCTAAACCCTTAAAGGCACTGGTAAAAATAGCGTTGTTCATTAAAAGTACAGAATGCTTTTTAACCATAATAAAACAAAATATAAACATCACATCACGAATGGGGATTCAGAGATGAAAAAGAACGCGAAGACATTAATCGCGGGGATGGTCGCACTGTCGATCTCGCATGTTGCTATGGCGCAGGATATTAAAATTGCGGTAGTGGGCGCGATGTCCGGTCCTGTTGCCCAGTGGGGTGATATGCAGTTCAACGGCGCGCGTCAGGCTATTAAAGATATCAACGCTCAAGGCGGCATCAAAGGCGACAAGCTGGTGGCGGTGGAATATGACGACGCCTGCGATCCTAAACAGGCCGTCGCGGTCGCCAACAAAATCGTTAATGATGGCATCCAGTTCGTGATTGGCCACCTCTGCTCCTCCTCCACGCAGCCCGCGTCTGATATCTACGAAGACGAAGGCATTCTGATGATCTCTCCGGGCGCTACTAACCCGGAGCTGACCCAGCGCGGCTATCAGCACATCATGCGTACCGCAGGTCTGGACTCTTCTCAGGGGCCAACCGCCGCTAACTACATTCTCGAGACCGTCAAACCGCAGCGCATTGCCATCATCCATGACAAACAGCAGTACGGCGAAGGCCTGGCGCGATCCGTGCGGGACGGCCTGAAAAAAGGCGGCGCGAATATCGTCTTCTTTGATGGCATTACCGCCGGTGAAAAAGATTTCTCCGCGCTGATTGCGCGTCTGCAGAAAGAGAATATCGACTTCGTTTACTACGGTGGCTACTACCCGGAAATGGGCCAGATGCTGCGCCAGGCGCGCGCAACCGGCCTGAAAACCCAGTTCATGGGGCCTGAGGGCGTGGGCAATGCGTCCCTGTCGAATATTGCGGGCGACGCGGGCGAAGGCATGCTGGTCACAATGCCAAAACGCTATGACCAGGATCCGGCGAACAAGGCTATCGTGGATGCGCTCAAGGCGCAGAAGAAGGATCCGAGCGGTCCGTACGTCTGGATCACCTATGCCGCCGTGCAGTCTCTGGCCACCGCGCTGGAGCGTACCGGCAGCAAAGCGCCGCTGGATCTGGTGAAAGATTTAAAAGCACACGGGGCGAACACCGTGATTGGGCCGCTGAACTGGGATGAGAAAGGCGATCTGAAGGGATTTGAGTTTGGTGTCTTTAAGTGGCACGCCGATGGTTCATCCTCGGTCGCCAAATAATTATCCCGCCGCCCGGGCCGCCGGGCGGGTATAAAAAGGTTTGCATATGTCCGAGCAGTTTCTCTATTTCCTGCAGCAGATGTTTAACGGCGTCACGCTGGGAAGCACCTACGCGCTGATCGCCATCGGCTATACGATGGTTTACGGCATAATCGGCATGATCAACTTCGCTCACGGCGAGGTGTACATGATCGGTAGCTACGTCTCCTTTATGATTATCGCCGCGCTGATGATGATGGGCATCGACAGCAGCTGGCTGCTGGTCGCCGCCGGGTTTATCGGCGCAATTGTGATTGCCAGCGCCTACGGCTGGAGCATCGAACGCGTGGCCTACCGACCGGTGCGTAGCTCCAAACGCCTGATTGCGCTCATCTCCGCCATCGGGATGTCTATCTTCCTGCAAAACTACGTCAGCCTGACTGAAGGCTCGCGCGACGTGGCCCTGCCAAGCCTGTTTAACGGCCAGTGGATTGTGGGGACCAGCGAGAACTTCTCTGCCTCTATCACCACCATGCAGCTGGTTATCTGGATTGTGACCTTCCTGGCGATGCTGGCCCTGACCATTTTCATCCGCTACTCCCGCATGGGACGCGCCTGTCGCGCCTGTGCGGAAGACCTGAAAATGGCGAGCCTGCTGGGGATTAACACCGACCGCGTGATTGCCCTGACCTTTGTGATCGGCGCAGCGATGGCGGCGGTGGCAGGCGTACTGCTCGGCCAGTTCTACGGCGTGATTAACCCGTACATCGGCTTTATGGCTGGGATGAAAGCCTTCACCGCAGCGGTACTGGGCGGAATCGGCAGTATTCCGGGCGCGATGATCGGCGGGCTTATCCTGGGCGTGGCTGAAGCGCTCTCCTCGGCCTACCTGAGTACCGAATATAAAGACGTGGTGTCGTTTGCCCTGCTGATTCTGGTTCTGCTGGTCATGCCTACCGGTATTCTGGGCCGTCCGGAGGTAGAGAAAGTATGAAACCGATGCATTTTGCAATGGCGCTGCTCTCTGCCGCTATGTTCTTCGTGCTGGCGGGCGTCTTTATGGGCGTTCAGTTAGAACTGGACGGCACGAAACTGGTGGTAGATACCGCGTCCGACATCCGCTGGCAGTGGGTGTTTATCGGCACGGCGGTGGTGTTCCTGTTCCAACTGCTGCGTCCGGTTTTCCAGAAGACGCTGCAAAACGTCTCTGGTCCGAAATTCATGCTGCCGGCTATCGATGGCTCTACCGTGAAGCAGAAGTTATTTCTCGTGGCGCTGATGGTGGCGGCCGTGGCATGGCCGTTTATGGTCTCACGTGGGACGGTAGACATTGCCACCCTGACCATGATCTACGTTATCCTCGGTCTGGGTCTGAACGTGGTGGTCGGTCTTTCTGGTCTGCTGGTGCTGGGTTACGGCGGCTTCTACGCCATCGGCGCGTACACCTTCGCCCTGTTGAACCACTATTATGGCCTCGGCTTCTGGACCTGCCTCCCGCTGGCGGGGCTGGTGTCTGCGGCGGCGGGTTTCCTGCTTGGCTTCCCGGTGCTGCGCCTGCGCGGTGACTACCTGGCGATTGTGACCTTAGGCTTCGGTGAAATCGTCCGTATTCTGCTGCTCAACAACACTGAAGTGACCGGTGGCCCGAATGGTATCAGCCAGATCCCGAAACCGACCTTTTTCGGCCTTGAGTTCAGCCGTACCGCCCGCGAAGGCGGCTGGGATACCTTCAGCAACTTCTTTGGCATTAAGTATGACCCGTCTGACCGCGTGATCTGGCTCTATCTGGTGGCGCTGCTGCTGGTGGTGATTACGCTGTTGGTGATAAACCGCCTCCTGCGCATGCCGCTGGGCCGCGCGTGGGAAGCGCTGCGTGAAGATGAGATTGCCTGCCGCTCGCTGGGCCTGAATCCGACCCGCATCAAGCTGACTGCATTTACCATCAGCGCCGCGTTTGCCGGTTTTGCCGGGACGCTGTTTGCCGCGCGCCAGGGCTTTATCAGCCCGGAATCGTTCACCTTTGCCGAATCTGCCTTTGTGCTGGCGATTGTGGTGCTCGGCGGGATGGGTTCGCAGTTCGCCGTTATCCTCGCCGCCATCCTGCTGGTGGTCTCGCGCGAGCTGATGCGCGACTTTAACGAGTACAGCATGCTAATGCTGGGTGGATTAATGGTGTTGATGATGATCTGGCGTCCGCAGGGCTTGCTACCGATGACGCGTCCCCAGCTAAAGCTGAAACGCACCCAGGTGAAAGGAGAGCAGGCATGAGTCAGCCATTATTATCGGTCAAGGGTTTGATGATGCGTTTTGGCGGCCTGCTGGCGGTCAACAATGTGTCTCTGGATCTGCACAGAAAAGAGATTGTCTCCCTGATTGGCCCGAACGGCGCGGGGAAAACCACGGTGTTTAACTGCCTGACCGGTTTCTACAAACCGACGGGCGGCGCCATCATGCTGCGCGACCAGCACCTGGAAGGGCTGCCGGGCCAGCAGATTGCCCGCATGGGCGTGGTGCGTACCTTCCAGCACGTGCGGCTGTTCCGCGAAATGACGGTGATTGAAAACCTGCTGGTGGCACAGCACCAGCAGCTCAAAACCGGTCTGTTCTCCGGCCTGCTGAAAACGCCAGCCTTTCGCCGCGCGCAGGAAGAGGCGCTCGACCGCGCTGCCACCTGGCTCGACCGTATTGGTCTGCTCCAGCACGCCAACCGTCAGGCGAGCAACCTGGCTTACGGCGATCAGCGTCGGCTCGAGATTGTGCGCTGCATGGTGACCCAGCCGGCGATCCTGATGCTTGACGAACCGGCGGCGGGCCTCAACCCGAAAGAGACCAAAGAGCTGGACGAGCTGATTGCCGAGCTGCGCGATCGTCACGACACCACCATCCTGCTGATTGAGCACGACATGAAGCTGGTAATGGGCATTTCTGACCGTATATACGTGGTAAATCAGGGCACGCCGCTGGCGAACGGCACGCCGGAAGCGATCCGCAACAACCCGGATGTGATCCGCGCCTATTTAGGTGAAGCATAATGGGGGCGAGCCATAAGATGGATAAAGCGATGTTAACGTTCGACAAGGTCAATGCGCATTACGGTAAGATCCAGGCGCTGCACGATGTCAGCCTGTATATTAATCAGGGCGAAATTGTCACCCTGATTGGCGCCAACGGGGCGGGTAAAACCACGCTGCTCGGCACCTTGTGCGGCGACCCGCGCGCTACCAGCGGGCGGATTGTGTTTGATGACAAAGACATTACCGACTGGCAGACCGCCAAAATCATGCGCGAAGCGGTAGCGATTGTTCCGGAAGGGCGGCGCGTGTTCTCCCGTATGACGGTTGAAGAGAACCTGGCGATGGGGGGCTTCTTTGCCGAGCGCGAGCAGTTCCAGACCCGCATCAAGTGGGTATATGAACTCTTCCCGCGCCTGTGGGAGCGTCGCATCCAGCGTGCGGGCACCATGTCCGGCGGGGAGCAGCAAATGCTGGCGATTGGCCGCGCGCTCATGAGCCAGCCGCGCCTGCTGCTGCTGGATGAACCGTCGCTCGGTCTTGCGCCGATCATCATCCAGCAGATTTTCGACACCATCGAGCAACTGCGCAAAGAGGGGATGACCATCTTCCTCGTCGAGCAAAACGCCAACCAGGCGCTGAAGCTGGCCGACCGCGGCTACGTGCTGGAGAACGGCCGCGTGGTGCTGTCCGACACCGGCGACGCGCTTTTGGCGAACGAGGCGGTGCGGAGCGCGTACCTGGGCGGCTGAGTCGTCTGTGACGCCCGGCGGCGCTACGCTTACCGGGCCTACGGGATAGCCCAGGCCGGGTAAGGCGAAGCCGCCACCCGGCTTTTTTTGCCGCATACCTTCTTCACATTTCCATCATCCCCCTGACGCCTTGTTGTCACATCTCTGTAAATAAACAGTTATTTTTCTGTCATTCGAGCATGTCATGTTACCTCGCGAGCACAAAACGCGTGATTTCGCGCATCCGGCACAATAAGAGAGATGACAATGATATTGTTACGACACACGGCTTTAGGTCTGGCGCTGGGTCTGGCTTTTGCGGCGAACGCAATGGCGGTGACGACCATTCCATTCTGGCACTCCATGGAAGGGGAGTTGGGGAAAGAGGTTGACTTCCTGGCGCAGCGTTTCAACGACTCCCACCCGGATTACAAAATTGTGCCGGTCTATAAAGGCAACTACGAGCAGAGCCTGAGCGCAGGTATTGCCGCCTTCCGTACCGGCAACGCGCCCGCACTGTTGCAGGTTTATGAAGTCGGCACCGCCACCATGATGGCCTCTAAAGCCATTAAGCCCGTGTATGAGGTGTTCAACGACGCGGGTATCAATTTCGACGAATCCCGTTTCGTCCCCACCGTTGCCGGTTACTACACCGACTCCAAAACCGGACGCCTGCTCTCTCAGCCGTTTAACAGCTCTACGCCCGTGCTGTACTACAACAAAGATGCCTTCAAAAAAGCCGGTTTAGACCCGGAGCAGCCGCCGAAAACCTGGCAGGAACTGGCAGAGTACACCGCGAAGCTGAAAGCGGCGGGCATGAAGTGCGGCTACGCCAGCGGCTGGCAGGGCTGGATCCAGATTGAAAACTTCAGCGCCTGGCACGGCCTGCCGGTTGCGACCCAAAACAACGGTTTCGACGGCACGGACGCGGTACTGGAATTTAACAAGCCTGAGCAGGTGAAACACATTGCCCTGCTTGCCGATCTCAACAAGAAGGGTGATTTCAGCTATTTCGGTCGTAAAGATGAATCCACCGAGAAGTTTTATAACGGTGACTGTGCTATCACCACCGCCTCTTCCGGCTCGCTGGCGGACATCCGTCACTACGCCAAATTCAACTACGGGGTGGGCATGATGCCTTACGACGCTGACGTACAAGGCGCGCCGCAGAACGCCATCATCGGCGGGGCGAGCCTGTGGGTGATGCAGGGTAAAGGCAGCGGCACCTACAAAGGGGTGGCCGAGTTCCTCGACTTCCTGGCAAAACCTGAAAATGCCGCCGAGTGGCATCAGAAGACCGGCTATCTGCCGATCACCACTGCCGCGTATGATCTGACTCGCGAGCAGGGTTTCTACAGCAAAAACCCGGGCGCGGATATCGCTACCCGTCAGATGCTAAACAAGCCGCCGTTGCCATTCACCAAAGGACTGCGTCTGGGCAACATGCCGCAGATCCGTACCATTGTCGATGAAGAGCTGGAAAGCGTGTGGACCGGTAAGAAAACGCCACAGCAGGCGCTGGACTCAGCAGTAGAGCGCGGTAATCAACTGCTGCGCCGCTTTGAGCAGTCGACGAAATCGTAATTAAAACCTGCCCCTCACCCTCACCCTCGGCTCTTTGGGGAGAGGGCCGGGATGAGGGGAAACCAACCTGAGCTAACCTATGTCATCTTCCCGTCCGGTGTTCCGTTCCCGCTGGCTACCGTACCTGCTGGTCGCGCCGCAGCTGGTCATCACCGTTATCTTTTTTATTTGGCCTGCGGGCGAAGCGCTGTGGTACTCGGTACAACGCGTCGATCCGTTCGGGCTTTCGAGTCAGTTTGTCGGCCTGGATAACTTCGCTGCCCTGTGGCACGACAGCTATTACCTCGACGCCTTCTGGACGACGATCAAATTCAGCACCCTGGTGACCGTCAGCGGTTTGGTCGCCTCGCTGTTCTTCGCCGCACTGGTGGATTACGTGGTGCGCGGCAGCCGTCTTTACCAAACGCTGATGCTGCTGCCTTACGCCGTCGCGCCCGCCGTGGCCGCCGTGCTGTGGATCTTCCTCTTTAACCCCGGGCGCGGGTTGATTACCCATGTGCTGGCGGAGCTGGGCTATGACTGGAACCACGCCCAGAACAGTGGGCAGGCGATGTTCCTGGTGGTATTCGCCTCGGTGTGGAAGCAGATCAGCTACAACTTCCTGTTCTTCTTTGCCGCGCTGCAATCCATTCCGCGCTCGCTGGTTGAAGCCGCGGCGATTGATGGCGCAGGCCCGGTCCGCCGCTTCTTTCGGCTTTCGCTGCCGCTGATCGCCCCAGTGAGTTTCTTCCTGCTGGTGGTCAACCTGGTGTACGCCTTCTTCGACACCTTCCCGGTGATTGACGCCGCCACCGCAGGCGGCCCGGTACAGGCCACCACCACGCTGATTTATAAAATCTACCGCGAAGGGTTTGCCGGGCTTGATCTTTCGGCCTCCGCCGCCCAGTCGGTGGTGCTGATGTTCCTCGTCATCACCCTTACGGTGGTGCAGTTCCGTTATGTCGAAAGTAAGGTGCGCTACCAATGATTGAGAACCGTCGCGGGCTGACGATTTTCAGCCACACCATGCTGATTTTGGGGATTATCGTTATCCTGTTCCCGCTGTACGTGGCCTTTGTGGCCGCCACGCTTGACACCAAAGCGGTGTTCGACACGCCGATGACGCTGATCCCAGGCGGGCATCTGTTGGAGAACATGGTGACCATCTGGACGCAGGGTGTGGGGGCTAACAACGCGCCGTTCTGGCTGATGATGCTCAACAGCTTCATTATGGCGTTCGGCATCACGGTGGGCAAAATCACGGTGTCGATGCTCTCGGCCTTCGCCATCGTTTGGTTCCGCTTTCCGCTGCGTAATCTGTTCTTCTGGATGATTTTCCTCACCCTGATGCTGCCGGTGGAAGTGCGCATCTTCCCGACCGTGGAAGTGATCGCCAACCTCGGCATGCTGGACAGCTACGCGGGCTTAACTCTGCCGTTGATGGCCTCGGCAACCGCCACCTTCCTGTTCCGTCAGTTTTTTATGACCCTGCCGGACGAGCTGATTGAAGCCGCGCGCATCGACGGCGCGTCGCCGATGCGCTTTTTCCACGACATTGTGCTGCCGCTGTCGAAAACCAACCTCGCGGCGCTGTTTGTGATCACCTTTATCTACGGCTGGAACCAGTACCTGTGGCCGCTGCTGATTATCCAGGATGTCAACCTCGGTACCGCCGTGGCGGGCATCAAGGGCATGATCGCCACTGGTGAAGGCACCACCCTCTGGAACCAGGTGATGGCGGCGATGCTGCTCACCCTTATCCCACCCGTCGTCATTGTTTTAGCCATGCAGCGTGCGTTTGTCCGCGGCCTGGTCGATAGCGAGAAATAAAATGGCAGGTTTAAAACTTCAGGCAGTCAGCAAAAGCTGGGACGCTAAATCTCAGGTTATTCAGCCGTTAACCCTCGACGTGGCGGACGGTGAATTTATCGTGATGGTCGGCCCGTCCGGCTGCGGAAAATCCACCCTGCTGCGCATGGTGGCGGGGCTTGAGCGCGTCACCGGCGGCGATATCTGGATTGACCGCCAGCGGGTTACCGAGATGGAGCCGAAAGACCGTGGCATCGCAATGGTGTTCCAGAACTATGCGCTCTATCCACACATGAGCGTGGAAGAGAACATGGCCTGGGGGCTGAAAATTCGCGGGATGGGCAAAGGCCATATCGACGAGCGAGTAAAAGAGGCAGCCCGCATTCTGGAGCTGGACGGCCTGCTGAAGCGTCGCCCGCGCGAGCTTTCCGGCGGCCAGCGTCAGCGCGTGGCGATGGGGCGCGCCATTGTGCGTGATCCGGCGGTATTCCTGTTTGACGAACCGCTCTCTAATCTTGATGCCAAACTGCGCGTGCAGATGCGCCTTGAACTGCAGCAATTGCATCGCCGTTTGAAAACCACCTCCCTGTACGTGACCCACGATCAGGTTGAGGCGATGACCCTCGCCCAGCGCGTGATGGTGATGAATAAAGGCATCGCCGAGCAGATTGGCACCCCGGTTGAGGTGTACGAGAAACCTGCCACCCGCTTTGTCGCAAGCTTCATCGGCAGCCCGGCAATGAACCTGCTGGAAGGGCACATCAGCAGTTCAGGCACGCACTTTGAACTGGGAAGCGGTATGGCGTTACCGATCAACTGGTACTATCGTGGCTACGCAGGGCGTAAAATGACGCTGGGTATCCGCCCGGAGCATATTGCTTTAACCGCTCAGGCAGAAGGCGGTGTTCCGTTGGTGATGGACACGCTGGAGATGCTGGGCGCGGACAACCTGGCGCACGGGCGCTGGGGTGAGCAAAAGCTGGTGGTGCGCCTGCCACATCAGGAGCGCCCGAAAGCAGGCAGCACGCTGTGGCTGCATTTGCCGGAAAATCACCTGCACTTATTTGACGGTGAAACAGGACAACGCATATGAGTAACTGGCCTTATCCCCATATTGTCGCCCACCGTGGCGGTGGAAAACTGGCACCGGAAAACACCCTTGCGGCGATCGACAAAGGGGCCTGTTTCGGTCATACCATGATTGAATTTGACGCCAAACTGTCGAAGGATGGCGAAATATTCCTGCTACACGATGACAACCTCGAACGCACCAGCAACGGCTGGGGCGTGGCGGGCGAACTGCCGTGGCGCGATCTGCTGAAGGTGGACGCCGGAAGCTGGTTCAGCGGGGAATTCAAAGGCGAACCGCTGCCGCTGCTGGCGGAAGTGGCCGACCGCTGTCGTCAATACGGGATGATGGCTAACATCGAAATCAAACCCACCACCGGTACCGGGCCACTCACGGGCAACGTGATAGCGCTGGCCGCACGGGAGCTGTGGGAAGGAATGACCGCGCCGCTGCTGTCATCGTTTGACATCGATGCCCTGGAGGCCGCGCAGGCGGCGGCGCCTGAGCTACCGCGCGGGCTGCTGCTGGACAACTGGCGCGAAGACTGGCGCACGCTGACGGCCCGTTTAAACTGCGTGTCAATTCACCTGAATCACAGGCTGCTGGATAACGCGCGGGTGAAGATGTTGAAAGAGGCCGGGCTGCATATCCTGGTCTACACCGTCAACAAACCCCAGCGGGCAGCCGAATTGCTGCGCTGGGGCGTGGATTGCATCTGTACCGATGCAATTGACCTGATAGGCCCGAACTTTAGTTCTGCGGATTATTAAGCATACTGCCATTGGACTGCGGCGACAGCATATGTTGCTGGCCGCTGTTCAGGGTTGATCCCCCGCCTAACATGCCGCCGTTTTTGTTTTGCAGCGGCTGCTCACGTACCTGCCCCTGCTGAATGCGCTGGGTGTTGCTATTCATCTGATTTTGCAGGCTTTGCTGCTGTATCTGCGTCTGGGTTCTCAACTGCTGGTTGAGCATCCCCTTTTGCTGTTGCTGCTGGCTCATCATCTCCGACTGCATCCGCTGCTGGCTCGGAATAACATAGCCTGGCTGGTTCGGGTTATTCATCGTATTCAGTGGCTGTGCGAGCGCGGCGAAGGGAAGCAGCGCCGTAAGGATCAATAATCGTTTCATCGTCAATTCCTCCTTTGAGGGCCTCTCTTAAGTTTACTCTGATTCCACCATTACGATGATTTTTTAGGAGTTGTGAACCAGGCTTAATCGGGGAATATGGACCCTATCACCTGGAGAATAATACTGATGAAACCAACGTTTTTGCGCTGGGTAGCGATCGCTGCGCTGATGGCTGGCGGTACGTTTAGCGTGGCGGCCAACCCGCCGGCGGCCCTGCCCGTATCCTACGGCGTAGAAGAAGATGTTTTCCATCCCGTGCGGGCGACCCATGGCATGGTGGCTTCTGTGGACGCACTGGCAACGCAGGTGGGCGTGGATATTCTTCGGCAGGGGGGGAACGCCGTGGATGCGGCGGTCGCCGTTGGCTATGCCCTGGCGGTGACGCACCCGCAGGCGGGTAACCTGGGCGGCGGCGGGTTTATGATGCTGCGTACCAAAGATGGTAAAACGACGGCTATCGACTTCCGCGAGATGGCGCCTGACCGGGCATCACGCGACATGTTTCTCGACGACCAGGGCAACCTGGACAGCAAAAAATCTTTGACGTCGCACCTTGCCACCGGTACGCCGGGCACCGTCGCGGGTTTCTCGCTGGCGCTGGAAAAATACGGCACGTTGCCGCTGAATAAGGTGGTGCAGCCCGCCATTAAGCTGGCGCGCGAGGGGTTCGTGGTAAACGACGCGCTGGCCGACGATCTCAAAACCTACGGCAGTGAAGTCATTCCCTATCACGAAAACAGCAAGGCTATCTTCTGGAAAGACGGCGAGCCGCTGAAGAAGGGCGACAAGCTGGTGCAGGCGGATCTCGCGAAAAGTCTCGAGCTGATTGCTGAAAATGGCCCGGATGCCTTCTACAAAGGGGCGATTGCCGACCAGATTGCCGACGAGATGCTTAAAAACGGCGGGCTGATCGTCAAAGCGGATTTAGCGGCGTACAAAGCGGTAGAGCGTGAGCCGGTTAGCGGAACTTATCGCGGCTACGCGATCTTTTCTATGCCGCCCCCGTCCTCCGGCGGTATTCATATCGTGCAGATCCTCAATATTCTTGAAAACTTCGATATGCGCACGTTCGGCTTCGGCAGCGCGGACGCTATGCAAATTATGGCCGAGGCGGAAAAACACGCTTACGCCGACCGCTCGGAATATCTCGGCGATCCGGACTTCGTGAAGGTGCCGTGGCAGGCGCTGACCAACAAAGCCTATGCTAAATCGATTGCCGAACAGATTGATATCAATAAGGCCAGGGCGTCGAGCGAGATCCGACCCGGCAAGCTGGCACCATATGAAAGCAACCAGACCACCCACTTTTCGGTGGTGGATAAGGACGGCAATGCGGTGGCGGTGACCTATACGCTCAATACTACGTTCGGTACCGGAATCGTGGCGGGCAATAGCGGTATTCTGCTGAACAACGAGATGGATGACTTCTCCGCCAAACCTGGCGTGCCAAACGTCTACGGGCTGGTGGGCGGCGATGCCAATGCGGTAGGGCCGAAAAAACGTCCGCTGTCGTCGATGTCGCCCACCATCGTGGTGAAAGACGGTAAAACCTGGCTGGTAACCGGCAGCCCGGGCGGCAGTCGAATTATTACGGCCGTGCTGCAGATGGTGGTGAACAGCATCGATTTTGGCATGAACGTCGCCGAAGCGACCAACGCCCCGCGTTTTCACCATCAGTGGCTGCCGGATGAACTGCGCGTTGAGAAGGGCTTTAGCCCGGACACCCTCAGGCTGCTGGCGCAGCGCGGGCAGAAGGTGGCGGTGAAAGAGGCGATGGGCAGTACCCAGAGCATTATGGTCGGGCCGGACGGCGCGTTATTTGGGGCGTCGGACCCGCGTTCGGTAGATGATTTAACTGCGGGGTACTGATTTTTCATCTCCTCCACAGGCCCTTTTCCCGGCGGGAACGCTACAGACCTTATGGTAAGTAAAGGGCCTTAAAATTAGAGTCGACCGTTATTTTTTTTTCAAAAAGTATTGGACAAGTGCGAATGAGAATGATTATTATTGCTTTGCATTCAGGAAGACCGCTACGGGAAACTGAAAGCACGACATTGCTCACATTGCTTCCAGTATTATTTTAGCCAGCGTCTCGCTGGCTTTTTTTTTGTTATGGTTAGACTCAGTAACCTTCAAAAAGGACTGAGCCATGACACTACATTGCGCATTTATTGGATTTGGCAAAAGCACCACGCGTTACCACCTTCCGTATGTTCTCAACCGTAAAGACAGCTGGCACGTTGCCCATATCTACTGCCGCAGCGCAAAGCCGGAAGAGCAGTCCCCGCAGTATTCGCACATACATTTCACCCGCGATCCTGGTGAAGTGTTAAACGATCCGCAGGTGAAACTGGTGATTGTCTGCACCCATGCCGACAGCCATTTCGACTACGCGAAACGCGCGCTGGAAGCGGGCAAAAACGTACTGGTGGAAAAACCCTTCACCCCGACCCTCGCCGAAGCGAAGGAACTGTTCGCGCTGGCGAAAAGCAAAGGACTGACCGTTACCCCGTATCAAAACCGTCGTTTTGACAGCTGCTTCCTGACGGCGAAAAAGGCGATTGAGAGCGGCAAGCTCGGCGATATTGTGGAGATCGAAAGCCACTTCGATTACTACCGCCCGGTGGCAGAAACCAAACCCGGCCTGCCGCAGGACGGTTCATTCTATGGCCTGGGCGTACACACCATGGACCAGATCATCTCCCTGTTTGGCCGCCCGGACCACGTGGCGTACGACATCCGCAGCCTGCGCAACAACGCCAACCCGGACGATACCTTCGAGGCGCAACTGTTCTACGGCGACCTGAAGGCCATCGTTAAAACCAGCCATCTGGTGAAAATCGACTACCCGAAATTTATCGTTCATGGCACGAAGGGCTCGTTTATCAGGTACGGCATCGACCAGCAGGAGACCAGCCTGAAGGCCAACATCATGCCAGGTGAACCGGGCTTTGCGGCGGACGATTCCGTTGGCGTGCTGGAGTATGTGAACGACGAAGGCGTGACGGTCAGGGAAGCGCTAAAATCGGAAACGGGCGACTATGGCCGCGTCTATGATGCGCTATTTGAAACGCTGGTCAACGGTGCGCCTAATTACGTCAAGGAATCTGACGTTCTGGCCAATCTTGAAATCATTGAGCGCGCCTTTGAACAGGCTTCTCCTGCCACAATAACCCTTGCCAGATAAGAAAAAGTGGCTCCTCTGGGCTTGTTCATAATTTTTGAACAGAGGAGTCAATTTTCACCCTCTATGATCCCAGGTGGTTTGCGTCCACACTTACTCCATCGAAACGAACTGGGGGTGAAAACAATGATCTACTTACGCAAAGCAAACGAACGCGGTCACGCGAATCATGGTTGGCTGGACTCATGGCATTCATTCTCGTTTGCCGACTATTACGACCCGAATTTTATGGGCTTCTCCGCCCTGCGCGTCATTAACGACGACGTGATTGATGCAGGCCAGGGCTTCGGTACCCACCCGCACAAGGATATGGAGATCCTGACCTACGTGCTGGAAGGGGCGGTAGAGCACCAGGACAGCATGGGTAATAAAGAGCAGGTTCCGGCGGGCGAGTTCCAGATTATGAGTGCAGGTACCGGTGTGCGTCACTCTGAGTACAACCCGAGCAAAACGGAAAAACTGCACCTGTATCAAATCTGGATCATTCCGGAAGAGACCGGCATCACGCCGCGCTACGAGCAGCGCCGCTTTGACGCCAAACAGGGCAAACAACTGGTGTTGTCCCCGGATGCGCGTGAAGGTTCCCTGAAAGTGCATCAGGACATGGCGCTGTACCGCTGGGCGCTGGCAAAAGATGAACAATCCGTGCATCAGATTGCCGCCAACCGCCGGGTGTGGATCCAGGTGGTAAAAGGTGAAGTGACCATAAACGGCACCACCGCCACCACGGCGGATGGTCTGGCAATCTGGGACGAGCAGGCGCTGTCTGTCCATGCCGACGGCGAAAGTGAAATTTTGCTGTTCGATCTGCCACCGGTCTAAATAATTGCTCAACCTTCCCTTTAAACGGGGAAGGTTGAGCGTTGTCCGTGATAAACTGAGAAAATCTCTCACTGCAAGATTTCTCAGGACGATGAAAAAGAAACGCCCCGTGCTTCAGGATGTCGCCGATCGCGTCGGTGTAACCAAAATGACGGTCAGCCGTTTTTTACGTAACCCGGAACAGGTTTCCGTCGCGTTACGTGGCAAGATTGCCGCAGCCCTCGATGAACTAGGTTATATCCCCAACCGCGCGCCCGATATTCTCTCCAACGCGACCAGCCGTGCGGTGGGCGTCCTGCTGCCTTCCTTAACTAACCAGGTCTTCGCCGAGGTGTTACGCGGTATTGAAAGCGTGACCGATGCCTTTGGCTATCAGACCATGCTCGCCCACTACGGGTACAAGCCGGAACTGGAAGAGGAACGTCTTGAATCAATGTTTTCCTGGAACATCGACGGCCTGATTTTAACCGAACGTACTCACACCCCACGCACGCTGAAGATGATTGAAGTCGCCGGTATTCCGGTGGTGGAGCTAATGGACAGCCAGTCGCCGTGCCTTGATATCGCCGTTGGCTTTGATAACTTCGAGGCGGCGCGTCAAATGACGTCTGCAATCATCACCCGTGGTCATCGCCATGTGGCCTATCTGGGCGCGCGTCTTGATGAACGTACTATCATCAAACAGAAGGGATATGAGCAGGCGATGCTTGACGCCGGGTTAACCCCGTACAGCGTGATGGTGGAGCAATCCTCTTCCTATACGGCGGGTATTGAACTGATGCGCCAGGCACGGCGCGAGTATCCGCAACTGGACGGTATTTTCTGTACCAATGATGATCTTGCGGTCGGCGCGGCGTTTGAATGTCAGCGCCTGGGGCTTTCCATTCCGGATGATATGGCAATTGCCGGTTTCCACGGCCACGACATCGGCCAGGTGATGGAGCCGCGTCTGGCGAGCGTCCTGACCCCGCGTGAACGCATGGGCCGGATTGGTGCGGAACGCCTGCTGGCGCGTATTCGTGGCGAGGTAGTTACCCCTAAAATGTTAGATTTAGGTTTCACCTTGTCACCGGGTGGATCTATTTAATCCGACAAATTTGAAGTAGCTCACACTTATTCATTTCGCGCACGTTTGGATATTGCTTCTCTTTTGCCCCGGCAGGACAATGTTACCGATAACTGTTACCCGTAACAATTGACTGAGGGGCACCCTTTGAGCACGACTAATCATGATCACCACGTTTACGTCCTGATGGGCGTTTCCGGTAGCGGTAAATCGGCTGTCGCAAGCGAAGTGGCGCACCAGCTTCATGCCGCGTTTCTTGACGGTGACTTCCTCCATCCGCGCAGCAATATCACCAAAATGGCAGCAGGCGAGCCGCTGAACGACGACGATCGCAAACCCTGGTTACAGGCGCTGAACGATGCCGCATTCGCCATGCAGCGTACCAATAAAGTCTCCCTGATCGTCTGTTCTGCGTTGAAAAAAACCTACCGCGACCTGCTGCGGGACGGCAACCCGAACCTCTCTTTCATCTATCTGAAAGGCGATTTCGAGGTGATTGAAAGCCGTCTGAAGGCACGTAAAGGCCACTTCTTCAAAACCCAGATGCTGGTGACGCAGTTTGACACGTTGCAGGAGCCGGGTGCGGACGAGAAAAATGTGTTAGTGGTTGATATCGATCAGCCACTGGAAGGTGTTGTCGCCAGCACCATCGAGGTTATTAATAAAAGGCCGTAAGTTGTGAGTACATTAACGCTTGTTTTGACTGCAGTTGGCTCGGTGTTGCTGCTGCTGTTTTTAGTAATGAAAGCGCGTATGCACGCTTTCGTTGCTTTGATGGTTGTTTCTATAGGTGCAGGTCTCTTTTCCGGCATGCCGCTCGACAAGATCGTCGTGACGATGGAAAAAGGGATGGGCGGTACGCTGGGCTTCCTGGCAATTGTGGTCGCGCTCGGCGCGATGTTTGGCAAGATTTTGCATGAGACGGGCGCGGTCGACCAGATTGCGGTCAAGATGTTGAAATCCTTCGGCCACAGTCGCGCGCATTATGCGATTGGTCTGGCGGGGCTTATTTGCGCGCTGCCGCTGTTCTTTGAAGTGGCCGTCGTGCTACTGATTAGCGTGGCGTTCTCAATGGCGCGCCATACCGGCACCAACCTCATGAAGCTGGTTATTCCGCTGTTTGCGGGCGTGGCGGCCGCGGCGGCGTTTCTGCTGCCGGGGCCTGCGCCGATGCTGCTGGCTTCCCAGATGCACGCTGACTTCGGCTGGATGATCCTGATTGGCCTGTGTGCCGCGATCCCGGGGATGATTATCGCCGGTCCGCTATGGGGCAATTTCATCAGCCGCTACGTTGAGCTGCATATTCCGGATGACATCACCGAGCCGCATCCTGGCGAAGGCAAAATGCCCTCTTTCGGTTTCAGCCTGTCGCTGATCCTGCTCCCGCTGGTGCTGGTTGGTCTCAAAACCATCGCGGCGCGCTTTGTTCCGGTGGGCTCTTCCGCATACGAGTGGTTTGAGTTTATCGGCCATCCGTTCACCGCGATTTTGGTGGCGTGTCTGGTGGCGATTTACGGCCTGGCGATGCGTCAGGGCATGCCGAAGGACCGCGTGATGGAGATTTGCGGCGCGGCGCTGCAGCCGGCAGGTATTATTCTGCTGGTGATCGGTGCGGGCGGTGTGTTCAAGCAGGTGCTGGTCGATTCCGGCGTAGGCCCGGCTCTCGGCGAAGCGTTGACCGGGATGGGGCTGCCCATTGCGGTGACCTGCTTCGTACTTGCTGCGGCGGTGCGTATCATTCAGGGGTCAGCAACCGTGGCCTGCTTAACCGCCGTGGGCCTGGTAATGCCGGTCATTGAACAACTGAACTACTCCGGCGCGCAGATGGCGGCGCTCTCTATCTGTATCGCGGGTGGATCGATTGTGGTATCACACGTGAACGACGCGGGCTTCTGGCTGTTCGGTAAATTTACCGGCGCCACCGAAGCGCAAACCCTGAAAACCTGGACGCTGATGGAAACCATCCTCGGCACCACGGGTGCGGTTGTCGGGATGATTGCGTTTACGCTGCTGAGCTGATGTTTATTATTCGTAAAGCTGCAGGCCTTCTCGCAGCTTTTCACACCTGATTTTCTATTGTCTAACTTTCTGATTTTCATCACAAATCAAATTTATTATCTCCGGCTTAATATCTCCACTGATCTTAAAAGGAAAGTGTCATGGATAAGAACGGAGCAGAATCACTCCTACGCAGGATGCTAAATAGCGCTACTGCAGATTTCAGAGAGGGCCAATGGGAGGCAATTGACGCGTTGGTTAATCAGCGGCATAAGCTGCTGGTAGTGCAACGCACGGGGTGGGGTAAAAGCGCCGTCTATTTTATCAGCACCCGAATTTTTCGCGATCGCGGTCTTGGTCCGACGATTATTGTCTCTCCGCTGTTAGCGCTAATGCGTAATCAGGTCTCGGCGGCAGAAAGATTAGGTATTCGGGCGGAAACGCTAAATTCTGGCAACCGTGATAACTGGCGGGAGATTACCCGAAGGTTACTGGCGAATGAGCTGGATTGCCTGCTAATTTCGCCTGAGCGACTGGCGAATGAAGAGTTTATTCACACCGTTTTACATCCCATTTCAGATCGTCTGGGTTTGCTGGTGGTGGATGAAGCACATTGCATTTCAGACTGGGGCCACGATTTTCGTCCTGATTATCGCCGAATTTTAGGCATTCTCCGCCAGTTGCCAGCAAATACCCCCGTGCTGGGCACGACAGCAACAGCCAATAATCGGGTCGTGGAGGATATTCGACAGCAATTAGGGGATATCACCATCCACAGGGGCTCTCTGGCGAGAGAAAGCCTTGCACTGGATGCTTTTATGCTTGTCGATCAGCCCTCCCGGCTTGCCTGGATGGCGCAGACGATTCCCATGCTGGCGGGTTCCGGCATTGTTTACACCCTCACAACCCGTGATGCGGAACGCGTTGCCGATTGGCTAAGGCAGAACGGTATTGATGCCTGGCCCTATTATAGCGGAGTCACATCGCCTGAGTACCAGGATACCTTTGCTGCCCGAGAAATGCTTGAGGATGCGTTGCTCACTAACCGAATTAAAGTATTGGTGGCAACCACTGCATTGGGGATGGGGTATGACAAGGCAGATCTCGGGTTTGTTATCCATTATCAGATGCCGGGTTCAATCGTCGGTTATTACCAACAGGTCGGGCGTGCAGGGCGGGCAATAGATACGGCGAGTGGTTTTTTACTGGCTGGTGCAGAAGATCGTACAATTCATCAGTTCTTTCACGAAAGCGCTTTTCCTTCTGAAGCGCAGATCGATGATGTTCTTGAGTGCCTTAGCCGGCATGATGGTTTAACAATTAACGATATTGAGACTCAAACCAATCTCAGGCATGGGCAAATAGAAAAAGTTTTAAAATTACTCGTGACTGAAAACCCCGCCCCCGTCATTTTTGAAGAGCGGCTGTGGCGCAGAACGGCTGTACCCTTTACCCTGGACAATGAGCGTATCGATCATCTCACCCGGCAAAGAGAGCTGGAGCTTGCAGAAGTCGAAAGGTATATTGGCACCGACGAGTGCCGGATGGCTTTCCTTCAGCGTGCGCTGGATGAACCGACCAGCGCGCGCTGCGGCAGGTGTAGCAACTGTCTTAATCGCACCTCGCGTCATGACCCGCTGCACGAGGAGTTGCTGAATGCGGCGACTCTTTTTATGAATCATGCCGATTTACCGTTACATGTCAACAAGCAGGTGATAAGAGGGTCGTTTGGGCAATATAGCTTCAGCGGGAATTTACCCGCTGCGCTTCGTGGCGAGGAAGGACGTATTCTTTCTCGCTGGGGTGATGCCGGGTGGGGAGCGATGGTGGCCGCAGATAAGCGCGCGGGGAGGTTCAGGGATGAGCTGGTTGATGCCTGTGCTGAAATGATCCGCGAACGCTGGATTCCGGAACCCCCGCGTGAATGGGTATGCTGTGTGCCGTCAAGACAACATCCGGATCTTGTTCCCGACTTCGCCCGGCGTCTGGCTGATAAACTTGCGCTTCCCTTTGTTGATGTCGTTAGCAAGGTTGTAGACAATCAGCCTCAGAAATTGCAGCAAAACCGTTTTCATCAGTGCAAGAATCTGGATGGGGTCTTTAGCGTATCATCTCCACTGCCACAAGGCCCGGTACTGTTGGTAGACGATGTAGTAGATTCCGGTTGGACGATGACAATCATTGCGGCACTCATGCGCCAGTTAAATAGCGAAGAGGTTTATCCTGTCGCACTGGCTTCGACTTCGGTAAAAAATGGATGAATTTGACAGCAAGCGCGCAAGCAACGCTTTTACTCACTAGCTATTTTTCCAGCGCCAAAACGAGTGGGCACAAACCGCTCACTAACGCAGAGTGGGGAAAATTTGCATTATGGCTTAAACATCAGCGTCTCTCGCCCGCCAGTTTGTTAGTTCCTGAACCTCAAACTTTGCTTAGTGGGTGGAACGATCCATGTATTCCGTTAGAACGTCTTTTAGGATTACTTGGACGAGGGCATAGCCTGGCGCTTGCCGTGGAAAAATGGCAAAGGGCTGGGCTTTGGGTAATCACCCGCGCTGATGCTGATTATCCTCAGCGCTTAAAAAATAACTTGCGCAATGACTCTCCTGCCGTTCTGTTTGGGTGTGGTAATAAAGCACTATTGAAATTGGGGGGGGTGGCGATTGTGGGTTCCCGCAATGCTGTGGAAGAAGACCTAAACTTTACCAGTAAGTTGGCAAAAAAGCTGGCAGATCATGGCCTCAATGTTGTTTCTGGTGGCGCACGTGGCATAGATGAATGTGCCATGCTTTCTTCATTAAATGCAGGGGGAACGGCGACGGGCGTTTTAACCGACAGTTTGTTGAAGGCCACGACATCCGTAAAATGGCGCAATGGTCTTGCATCCGGCAGCCTTGCACTAATCTCTCCATTTTACCCAGAGGTCGGATTTAATGTCGCGAATGCAATGGCACGTAATAAATATGTCTACTGTCTTGCCGAAAGTGCAATCGTTGTCCATGCGGGTAAAAAAGGAGGAACCGTCACGGGGGCGCTTGAAGCAATTAAGCATCGATGGGTGCCCGTATGGGTAAAACCCAGCAAGGATGAAAATTCTTCAAATGCGATGATAGTACAAAAAGGGGCCGCCTGGCTGTTAGGGGCCATTGATCCCTTAAAGCTGAACAGATTCAGTGAATCGGATAGCTATACACAGCCGGAACTGTTTTCTCTACATGAGGAATTGGCGGGTTATGCCGCCTGCCCTAAAAAGGGGCAGCTGGATTTTTATCACCTGTTCCTGGAAGAGATCCAGCACCTCGCCCTGGAACCCGTGGCGAAAGAGACGTTAGCTGACGTATTGGGTGTAGTACCGGAACAACTGGATCTTTGGCTGGATAGGGCGATAAACGAAAAGCGACTGCAACAGTTGGCTGATTCCGGGCTTTACCAAATCCCCTGAATAGTCGTTACTGCGGCCGGAAGGTCGCAGTGCATGTCAACCCTTCATCCACGCCCGTATTCCGTCCAGGAACATCTGTGTCGCCATCATCACCAGAATCAGCCCCATCAGGCGCTCCAGCGCATTCACCCCTTTCTCGCCCAGCAGGCGCAGGAACAGCGACGACTGCAGCAAAATAATAAACGTCCCGCCCCAGGCAATCAGCAGGGCAATCACCAGGTGGCTCATCTGATTCGGATACTGGTGCGACAGCAGCATCAGCGTCGCCAGAATGGTCGGCCCGGCGACGAGCGGAATAGCCAGCGGCACGATAAACGGCTCTTCGCCCGCGGGCAGGCCGCTGCTGCTGCCCTCGGCGCTCGGAAAAATCATCTTAATGGCGATCAGGAACAAAATTATCCCGCCGGAAATCGAGACCGTTTCGGCGCGTAAGTTCAGGAAAGCGAGGATTTTCTCCCCCGCAAACAGGAAGATAAACATTACCAGCAAGGCGATGAGCAGTTCGCGGATCATAATAGCCCGGCGGCGCTTCGGCTCGGTGTGCTTTAGCACCGACATGAAAATCGGCAGGTTTCCGAGTGGATCCATAATCAGGATCAATAAAACCGCGGCGGAAATGATTTCACTCATCTTTCAATTATCCCTGATACTGAGTAGTGTTATTGCGATGATTAGCGCTTTTTCTGATTGCCGGGCAATCATCGATTAATTTCGCTTGCGACTTTGGCAGCATTTTGTAAGGTGAAGCATATCCCAGTTCGATACTGGCTTGCACAAACAGCACACACCCTCTGCAGGAAATAAATGCTATGAAAAACGTTGGTTTTATCGGCTGGCGCGGTATGGTCGGCTCTGTACTCATGCAACGCATGGTTGAAGAGCGCGATTTCGACGCCATCCGCCCGGTCTTCTTCTCCACTTCCCAGCTCGGCCAGGCTACGCCAACCTTTGGCGGCACCACCGGCACGTTGCAGGATGCTTTCGATCTGGAAGCGCTGAAGGCACTCGACATTATTGTCACTTGCCAGGGCGGCGATTATACCAACGAAATCTATCCAAAGCTGCGTGAAAGCGGCTGGCAGGGTTACTGGATTGACGCAGCCTCTTCACTGCGCATGAAAGACGATGCCATCATTATTCTTGACCCGGTAAACCAGGGTGTGATCGCCGACGGCCTGAACAACGGCGTGAAAACTTTTGTCGGCGGTAACTGTACCGTCAGCCTGATGCTGATGTCGCTTGGCGGCCTGTTCGCGCAGGATCTGGTCGAGTGGGTGTCGGTTGCAACCTATCAGGCGGCTTCCGGCGGCGGCGCACGTCATATGCGTGAACTGCTGGCACAGATGGGCCAGTTGCACCAGAGCGTTGCGAGCGAGCTGGCAAACCCGGCGTCCGCTATTCTCGATATTGAACGTAAAGTTACGCAACTGACCCGCAGCGGCGAATTGCCGGTCGATAACTTCGGCGTACCGCTGGCAGGTGGCCTGATCCCGTGGATCGATAAACAGCTGGATAACGGCCAGACCCGCGAAGAGTGGAAAGGCCAGGCCGAGACCAACAAAATCCTCGCGACCGCGAATACCATTCCGGTTGACGGTCTGTGCGTGCGCATCGGCGCGCTGCGCTGCCACAGCCAGGCGTTCACCCTTAAACTGAAAAAAGATGTGTCAATTCCGACCGTGGAAGCGCTGCTGGCGGCGCATAACCCATGGGCGAAAGTGGTGCCAAACGATCGCGAAATCACGATGCGTGAACTGACCCCGGCAGCCGTCACCGGCACCCTGACCACGCCGGTTGGGCGTCTGCGTAAGCTGAACATGGGGCCGGAGTACCTCTCTGCGTTCACCGTCGGGGACCAGCTCCTGTGGGGCGCCGCCGAACCGCTACGCCGTATGCTGCGGCAGCTGGCGTAATAATTTGTTAACTACCGGGGGTGATTTTCACCCCCTTTTTTTTGCTTATTACAGGGAGTAATACGCGGATGTCTTATTTTTATCAGGAGTCATGTAGCGCGTTGGCTATGCTTTAAGGAAGATTTGTTTCTTACCTGAGGTTAGGACGGGGCTGAGTGGATGCCCGTTCAGGTCACATTAAAGTCGTCCCAGGCGCTGAATAAGGGCGACATAAAAAACAGGATGAATACCATGTCCGATCGTGTGGATAGAGACGTGATTAATGCGCTTATTGCGGGTCATTTTGCCGACCCCTTTTCTGTGCTGGGAATGCACCAAACAGAGGCTGGACTGGAAGTCCGGGCACTGTTACCGGATGCCACCGAAGTATGGGTGATTGAACCGAAAACCGGCCGCAAGGTGGGTAATCTGGAATGTCTCGACTCGCGTGGCTTTTTCTCGGGCGTCATGCCGCGTCGTAAAAACCCGTTTCGTTATCAGCTCGCCGTTATCTGGCATGGCCAGCAAAACCTGATTGATGATCCCTACAGCTTTGGCCCTCTGTTAAAAGAGATGGACGCCTGGCTGCTGTCTGAAGGAACCCACCTGCGCCCGTATGAGACGCTGGGGGCGCATGCCGATACGATGGAGGGCATCACCGGAACGCGGTTTTCCGTATGGGCGCCGAATGCCCGGCGTGTCTCCGTCGTCGGGCAGTTCAATTACTGGGATGGCCGTCGTCACCCGATGCGCATGCGTCGTGAAACGGGCATCTGGGAGCTGTTTATCCCCGGTGCGCATAACGGACAGCTCTATAAATTTGAGATGATCGATGCGAACGGAAAGTTGCGCGTGAAGGCGGACCCGTATGCCTTTGAAGCGCAGATGCGCCCGGACACGGCCTCGCTGATTTGCGGTTTACCGCAGAAGATTGTCCAGAGCGAAGAGCGCAAACGGGCCAACCGCTTTGATGCGCCCATCTCCGTCTACGAGGTCCACCTCGGCTCGTGGCGGCCGCCACACCGATAACAACTATTGGCTCAGCTATCGCGAGCTGGCCGATCAGCTGGTGCCGTATGCCAAATGGATGGGCTTTACCCATCTTGAGCTGCTGCCAATAAACGAGCACCCGTTCGACGGCAGCTGGGGCTACCAGCCAACCGGGATGTATGCCCCGACGCGTCGTTTCGGTACGCGCGACGACTTCCGCTATTTCATCAACGCTGCGCACGCCGCCGGGCTGAACGTGATCCTCGACTGGGTGCCGGGTCATTTCCCCTCTGATGAGTTTGGTCTGTCTGAGTTTGACGGCACAAAGCTCTATGAACACAGCGATCCGCGTGAAGGTTATCACCAGGACTGGAATACGCTGATTTATAACTATGGTCGCCGCGAAGTGACGAACTATCTGGTGGGGAACGCCCTGTACTGGATCGAACGCTTTGGTATTGATGCCCTGCGCGTGGATGCGGTGGCGTCGATGATTTACCGCGACTACAGCCGTAAAGAGGGAGAGTGGATCCCCAACGAATATGGCGGGCGTGAAAACCTCGAAGCCATTGAATTTCTGCGCAATACCAACCGCATTCTCGGGGAGCAGGTCGAAGGTGCGGTGACCATGGCGGAAGAGTCGACCGATTTCCCAGGCGTCTCCCGTCCACCGTCAATGGGCGGCCTGGGCTTCTGGTACAAGTGGAACCTGGGCTGGATGCACGACACCCTCGACTACATGAAGCTTGATCCGGTTTACCGGCAGTACCATCACGACAAGCTCACCTTCGGGTTGCTCTACAACTACACCGAGAACTTCATGCTGCCGCTGTCGCACGATGAAGTGGTGCATGGCAAAAAATCGATCCTCGACCGTATGCCGGGCGATGCGTGGCAGAAATTTGCCAACCTGCGCGCCTACTATGGCTGGCTTTTCGCCTTCCCGGGTAAAAAGCTGCTGTTTATGGGCAACGAGTTTGCGCAGGGCCGCGAGTGGAACCACGACACCAGCCTCGACTGGCATCTGCTGGAAGGCGGCGATAACTGGCACCACGGCGTGCAGCGCCTGGTGCGCGACCTGAACCTGACCTATCGCCACCATAAAGCCCTGCACGAACTCGACTTCGACCCCTACGGGTTTGAGTGGCTGGTGGTGGATGACCACGCGCGTTCGGTCTTTGTCTTTGTGCGTCGCGATAAAGCAGGCAATGAGATTATCGTCGCCAGCAATTTCACACCGGTTCCGCGCGAACATTATCGCTTCGGGATTAATCAGCCGGGAAAATGGCGCGAGATACTCAACACCGACTCCCTGCACTACCACGGCAGTAATGCGGGTAACGGCGGTCTGGTACAAAGCGATACGATTGAGAGCCACGGCCGACACCATTCGCTGAGCCTGACGTTGCCGCCGCTCAGCACCATCTGGCTGGTCCGGGAGGGAGAATGACGCAACTTACGGCAGGTAAACCCGCACCGCTCGGGGCACGTTTTGACGGAAAGGGTGTGAACTTTACCCTCTTTTCTGCCCATGCTGAGCGGGTAGAACTCTGTGTGTTTGATGGTGAAGGCAATGAGCACCGTTACGCTTTACCTGCACGCACGGGGGATACCTGGCACGGTTACCTGGCCGGAGGGCGGCCCGGCATGCTGTATGGTTTTCGCGTTCATGGCCTGTGGGAGCCTTCGCAGGGGCACAGCTTTAACCCGGCGAAGTTGCTGCTTGATCCCTGCGCACATCGTGTTGACGGTGAGTTCAAAGACCACCCCATCTACCACGCTGGCTACGGTGAACCCGATCGCCGCGACAGTGCCCCCCTCGCGCCTAAAAGCGTGGTGGTTAACGATCTCTACGACTGGGAAGGGGATGAGCCGCTAAGAACCCCGTGGGGCAACACCGTGATTTACGAAGCCCATGTTAAAGGGCTGACGTACCTGCATCCGTTGATTCCAGCCGAAATGCGCGGCACCTATAAGGCGCTCGGGCATCCGGTCATGATTGCGTACTTAAAGCAGTTGGGGATCACCGCGCTTGAACTGCTGCCTGTCGCCCATTTCGCCAGCGAACCGCGTCTGCAACGGCTGGGGTTGAGCAATTACTGGGGCTACAACCCGCTGGCGATGTTCGCCCTCGACCCGCGCTATGCGGTGCATCCCGACAAGGTGCGGGATGAGTTCCGTGACGCGATAAAAGCGCTTCATGCGGCGGGCATTGAGGTGATTCTGGATGTGGTGTTGAACCACAGCGCGGAAGGCGATCTCGACGGTCCAACGCTCTCCCTGCGCGGAATTGATAACCGTAGCTATTATTGGATCAGGGAGGATGGCGATTACTACAACTGGACCGGTTGCGGCAACACCCTCAATCTCAGCCATCCGCCCGTGGCGCAGTATGCCTATGCGTGCCTGAAATACTGGGTTGAGACGTTCCACATCGACGGCTTTCGTTTCGACCTGGCCTCGGTGATGGGGCGCACCCCTGCGTTTAGCCAGCAAGCGCCGCTGTTTGAAGCGATAAAAAATTGTCCGTTGCTCTCGCGGGTGAAGTTGATTGCTGAGCCGTGGGACATCGGTGAGGGAGGGTATCAGGTGGGGAATTTCCCACCGCTGTTTGCCGAATGGAACGACCGTTACCGGGATGCCACGCGCCGCTTCTGGCTGGAGCGGAATCTGTCACTCGGAGAGTTTGCCGGACGCTTTGCGGGCTCCAGCGATCTGTTTAAACGTGACGGGAAATCCCCGTCTGCCACTATCAATCTGGTGACGGCGCACGACGGTTTTACGCTGCGCGACTGCGTCTGTTTTAACCAGAAACATAATGAGGCAAACGGTGAAGAGAATCGCGATGGTACTAACAGCAACCATAGCTTCAATCATGGTATAGAAGGGTTAGATGCAAGCCTTGATGTAATCGAGCGACGACGCGCCAGCGTTCATGCGCTGCTGACAACCCTTTTGTTGTCACAGGGTACGCCGATGCTGCTGGCAGGGGATGAACATGGCCACAGCCAGCACGGTAACAACAATGCATATTGCCAGGACAACTCCTTAACCTGGCTCGACTGGGGTGAGGCAAACGGTGGGTTAGCGCAATTTACCGCAGCGCTGATCCATCTTCGCCAGCACATCCCCGCCCTCACTGCCGATTGCTGGTGGGAAGAGGGCGATGGCAACGTTCTCTGGCTGAATAAAGACGCGCAGCCATTAAGCGCGCAAGAGTGGCAACACGGCATACCGTGCCTGCAAATCCTGCTTTCGGGTCACTGGCTGGTCACGCTGAATGCGACGGATAACGTCGCAGAGATTGTTTTACCTGACGGGGAGTGGCGCGCCATTCCCCCCTTCGCCGGAGCGGATAACCCGGTAGTAATGGCTGTCTGGCACGGGCCTGCGCACGGAGTATGCGTATTCCAGAGATGATAAAAAAGGAGTTAGTCATGGTTAGATTAGAGAAGAACGATCCCTTAATGTTGGCACGCCAGCTACCATTAAAAACTGTTGCCCTGATACTCGCAGGCGGGCGTGGAACCCGCCTGAAAGATTTGACCATCAAGCGCGCCAAACCGGCCGTTCACTTTGGTGGTAAGTTCCGCATCATCGATTTTGCGCTGTCCAACTGCCTTAACTCTGGCATTCGCCGCATTGGCGTTATTACTCAGTACCAGTCGCATACGCTGGTGCAGCATATCCAGCGCGGCTGGTCATTCTTCAGTGAAGAGATGAACGAGTTTGTCGATCTGCTGCCAGCTCAACAGCGCGTTCACGGTGAAAACTGGTATCGCGGCACCGCCGATGCGGTGACGCAGAACCTTGATATTATTCGCCGCTATGGCGCGGAATACATCGTGATCCTCGCGGGTGACCATATTTACAAGCAAGACTATTCCCACATGCTGATCGACCACGTCGAAAAAGGGGCGCGTTGCACCGTGGCGTGTCTGCCGGTGCCCGTTGCTGAAGCGAAGGCGTTTGGCGTTATGCACGTGGATGCTGACGACAAGATCATCGACTTTGTTGAAAAACCCGCCAATCCGCCAACCATGCCGGGAGACGATACGAAGTCGCTTGCCAGCATGGGGATCTATGTCTTTGAGGCCGATTACCTTTATGAGCTACTGGAAGACGATGACAAAGACGAAAACTCCAGCCATGACTTCGGTAAAGACATTATCCCGAAAATCACTAAAGCTGGCATGGCCTATGCACATCCTTTTCCCTTGTCCTGCGTACAGTCGGACCCGAATTCAGAGCCTTACTGGCGCGATGTAGGAACCCTGGAGGCCTACTGGAAGGCAAACCTGGACCTGGCGTCCGTTACCCCTGAACTGGATATGTACGACCAGAACTGGCCAATCCGCACGCATATGGAATCCTTGCCGCCGGCGAAATTTGTTCAGGACCGTTCCGGCAGCCACGGCATGACGCTCAATTCGCTGGTGTCCGGCGGGTGCATCATCTCCGGCTCGGTGGTAGTGCAGTCCGTGTTATTCCCACGGGTGCGCGTCAACTCATTCTGTAATATCGACTCGGCAGTGCTGTTGCCGGACGTCTGGGTAGGGCGCTCATGCCGCCTGCGCCGCTGCGTTATCGACCGTGCCTGCGTCATTCCTGAAGGGATGGTGATTGGTGAAAACGCGGAAGAAGATGCGCGTCGTTTTTACCGCTCGGAAGAAGGGATCGTGTTAGTCACACGGGAAATGTTGCGTAAGCTGCAGATCAAACAGGAGCGATGATGCAGGTTTTACATGTATGTTCTGAGATGTTCCCGTTGTTAAAAACGGGCGGTCTGGCGGATGTACTCGGCGCCTTGCCCGCGGCGCAAATCGCCGGTGGGGTTGATACCCGGGTCCTGTTGCCTGCCTTTCCGGATGTCCGGCGCGGTATTCCAGATGCAAAGGTGGTGGCCCGTCGTGGGACTTTCGCCGGGGGCATCACCCTGCTGTTCGGACATTACAAGGGCGTCGGCATTTATCTGATCGATGCGCCGCATTTATATGACCGTCCGGGCAGCCCGTATCACGATACCAATCTGTTCGCCTATACCGACAACGTGCTGCGCTTTGCGCTGCTGGGGTGGGTGGGCGCAGAAATGGCAACGGGGCTGGATCCTTTCTGGCGCCCGGATGTGGTGCACGCGCATGACTGGCACGCCGGGCTGGCGCCGGCTTATCTGGCGGCGCGCGGCAACCCGGCAAAATCGGTCTTTACGGTACATAACCTGGCGTATCAGGGGATGTATTACGCCCATCATATGAATGATATCGATCTGCCATGGTCGTTCTATAACATGCACGGACTGGAGTTTAACGGGCAGATTTCGTTCCTGAAAGCCGGTCTGTACTACGCCGACCATATTACGGCGGTAAGCCCAACTTACGCCCGCGAGATAACCCAGCCGGAATTTGGCTATGGGCTGGAAGGTCTGCTGCAACAGCGCCACCGTGAAGGACGCCTGACGGGCATATTGAACGGCGTAGATGAAAAAATCTGGAGCCCGGAAACCGATCTCCTGCTGGCGGCGCGCTATGGCCGTGATACGGTGGAAGATAAAGCGGAAAACAAGCGCCAGCTGCAGATTGCAATGGGGCTGAAGGTCAACGACAAAGTGCCGTTATTCGCGGTTGTCAGCCGCCTGACCAGCCAGAAAGGGCTGGATCTGGTGCTGGAAGCCCTGCCAGGGCTGCTGGAGCAGGGCGGACAACTGGCGCTGCTGGGCGCGGGCGATCCGGTCCTGCAGGAAGGTTTTCTTGCCGCAGCGGCGGAGCACCCGGGCCAGGTGGGGGTGCAGATTGGTTATCACGAAGCGTTTTCGCACCGCATTATGGGCGGCGCGGACGTCATCCTCGTGCCGAGCCGTTTCGAACCCTGCGGCCTGACGCAACTGTACGGCCTGAAATACGGTACTCTGCCGCTGGTACGCCGCACCGGCGGGCTGGCGGATACGGTGTCCGATAGCTCTCTGGAAAATCTGGCGGACGGTATCGCCAGCGGGTTTGCCTTTGAAGACAGTAATGCCTGGTCGCTGCTTCGGGCGATTCGCCGTGCTTTCGTCTTGTGGTCCCGTCCATCCCTGTGGCGTTACGTACAACGTCAGGCGATGGCCATGGACTTTAGCTGGCACGTGGCGGCGCAGTCCTACCGCGATCTTTATCAACGCTTGATGTAACGAGGCGAAGTTACTGATATGAATGCACCTTTTAGCTACTCTTCACCGACACTCAGCGTTGAGGCGTTAAAGCACTCTATTGCCTATAAGCTGATGTTCACCATCGGAAAAGATCCGGTTATCGCCAATAAACACGAATGGCTGAACGCCACGCTGTTTGCTGTGCGTGACCGTTTAGTCGAACGCTGGCTGCGCTCCAACCGCGCCCAGCTCTCACAAGAAACGCGTCAGGTTTACTACCTGTCGATGGAGTTTTTGATTGGCCGCACCCTTTCCAACGCCCTGCTGTCGCTCGGCATTTATGACGACGTAAAAAACGCCCTGGAAGAGATGGGGCTGGATTTAGAAGAGCTGATTGACGAAGAGAATGACCCCGGCCTCGGAAACGGTGGTCTGGGGCGTCTGGCGGCCTGCTTCCTTGACTCGCTGGCGACGCTGGCGCTGCCGGGGCGCGGGTACGGCATTCGCTACGACTACGGGATGTTCAAGCAGAACATTGTCGACGGACGACAGAAAGAGTCTCCGGACTACTGGCTGGAATACGGCAATCCGTGGGAGTTCAAGCGCCACAATACGCGCTACAAAGTCCGCTTCGGCGGGCGCATCCAGCAGGAAGGAAAAAAATCCCGCTGGGTTGAAACCGAAGAGATCCTGGCCGTGGCCTATGACCAGATCATTCCCGGCTACGACACTGATGCCACCAACACGTTGCGCCTGTGGAGCGCCCAGGCCAGTAGCGAGATCAACCTCGGTAAATTCAACCAGGGCGACTACTTTGCGGCGGTGGAAGATAAAAACCACTCCGAGAACGTCTCCCGCGTGCTCTATCCTGATGATTCGACCTACTCCGGTCGCGAGCTGCGTCTGCGCCAGGAGTACTTTCTCGTCTCCTCAACGATTCAGGACATCCTGAGCCGCCACTATCAACTGCACAAAACCTACGCCAACCTGGCGGAAAAAACCGCGATTCACCTCAATGACACCCATCCGGTGCTGTCGATCCCTGAGCTGATGCGCCTGTTGATTGACGAGCATAAGTTCAACTGGGACGACGCCTTTGAAGTGACCTGCCAGGTGTTCTCGTACACCAACCATACCCTGATGAGTGAGGCGCTGGAAACCTGGCCGGTGGACATGCTCGGCAAAATTCTGCCGCGCCATCTGCAGTTAATTTTTGAGATCAACGACTACTTCCTCAAAACGCTGCAGGAGCAGTATCCGAACGATACCGGCCTGTTAAGCCGCGCGTCGATCATCGATGAATCCAACGGCCGTCGCGTGCGCATGGCGTGGCTGGCGGTGGTGATTAGCCACAAGGTGAACGGGGTGTCTGAACTGCACTCGAACCTGATGGTGCAGTCTTTGTTTGCGGATTTCGCCAAAATCTTCCCGACGCGTTTTTGCAACGTGACCAATGGCGTCACGCCGCGCCGCTGGCTGGCACTGGCAAACCAGCCGCTGTCCGAGGTGCTGGATGCCAATATCGGCCGCACCTGGCGGACGGATTTGGCTCAGTTGAGTGAGCTTGAACAGCACATTGATTTCCCGACGGTGAATAAAGCAGTACGTGAGGCGAAGCTGCTGAACAAGAAACGTCTGGCGGTCTGGCTTGCGATGCACCTCAACGTAGTGGCGAACCCGAAAGCGCTGTTTGACGTGCAGATCAAACGTATTCACGAATACAAACGGCAGTTGATGAACGTGTTGCATGTGATCACCCACTATAACCGCATCAAGGCCGATCCTACGGCGGACTGGGTGCCGCGTGTGAAAATTTTTGCCGGTAAAGCGGCCTCTGCCTACTACATGGCGAAGCACATTATCCATCTTATCAACGACGTAGCGAAGGTGGTGAACCAGGATCCGGACATCGGCGACAAGCTGAAAGTGGTCTTTATCCCCAACTACAGCGTGAGCCTGGCGCAGCTGATCATTCCGGCGGCGGACCTCTCTGAGCAAATTTCCACGGCGGGTACGGAAGCGTCCGGCACCAGTAATATGAAATTTGCCCTGAACGGCGCGCTGACGATCGGCACCCTGGATGGTGCAAACGTCGAGATGCTGGAGCATGTGGGCGCAGATAATATCTTTATCTTTGGTAATACCACCGAAGAGGTGGAGGAGCTACGCAGGCAGGGCTACTCGCCTCGCGAGTATTACGAAGAGGATGAAGAGTTACGTCAGGTGCTAACGCAAATCGCCACGGGTCTTTTCAACCCTGACGAGCCGAGCCGGTATCGCGACCTGGTGGATTCGTTGATTAACTTTGGCGACCACTATCAGGTGCTGGCGGATTATCGCAGCTATGTGGATAGCCAGGACAAGGTGGACGAGCTGTATCGTCAGCAGGAGAGATGGACCAGCGCCGCGATGCATAACATCGCCAATATGGGATACTTCTCGTCGGACAGGACCATCAAAGAGTACGCCGACACGATCTGGCATATCGACCCGGTGCGGTTATAAAAACATGGCCCGGTGACGCTGCGCTTACCGGGCCAACGGGACAGAGTAAGCCGGGTAAGGCGAAGCCGCCACCCGGCTTTTTACATCAGGACGCGAGTGACAATTCACCCTTTCCCGCGTGTTGCGCCAGCCACTGCGCCACGCGAGACTGCTGCTCGGCATTCAGCCACATTCCTTCTTTGGTCCGACGCCACATAGCATCTTCCAGACGGCGCACCCACTCGTGCTCGACCAGATAACGCAGCTCGGCTTCGTACAGCTCATGCCCGAAATGTTCCCCCAGGTCGGCTATCGCTTTTGCGTCGCCCAGGAACAGATCGGTATTGCTGCCGTAAGTGCGGGCATAATGACGGGCCATGCCTTCGGTGATATACGGATAGCGACGACGCAGGGTCGCAGCATAATCATCCCGGTTGTCGCCAATATTGCCCCCGGGCAGTACCGCGCCTTTGGTCCACGCCGGGCCAATACCTTTATAGTATGGCGCCAGTTTTTCGAGCGCGTGCTCGGCCAGCTTACGATAGGTGGTGAGCTTTCCGCCAAACACCGACAGCAGCGGCGCCTGGCCGTCTACGTCATGAATATCAAGCGTGTAGTCGCGGGTGATAGCCTGCGGTGAGTCAGACTCATCATCGCACAACGGACGTACGCCGGAGTAAGTCCAGACCACGTCATCCCGTACCAGTTGTTTCTTAAAGTGAGCGTTATACACGTTGAGCAGGTAGTTAACCTCGCTCTCTTCAATCACCACATTCTTCGGATCGCCTTTATACTCCACGTCGGTAGTCCCGATGATGGAAAACTCATCCATCCACGGGATCACAAACACGATGCGCTTATCTTCGTTTTGTAGAATATAGGCCTGCTTCTGCGTATGTACGCGTGGTACGACAATGTGGCTGCCCTTGATCAGGCGGATACCGTACGGGGACGGCAGGTGCATGCCATCATCAAAGAACTGTTTCACCCACGGGCCGGTAGCGTTCACCAGACCGCGCGCTTTCCAGCTAAATTTCTCACCGGTATCCACGTCTTCCGCTTCCACAATCCACAGGCCATTCTCACGGCGTGCGGCGGTAGCGCGGGTACGGGTTTTCACCTCGCCGCCTTTCTTCTGAACCATCTGCGCATTCGCCAGTACCAGACGCGCATCATCTACCCAGCAGTCGGAATATTCGAATCCGCGCACGATTTCAGGTTTAAGAACCGATTCTGAGCCAAAACGCAACCCGTTCGAACCCGGCAGGCTGGTGCGTTTCCCCAGGTGATCGTACATAAACAGGCCAATGCGAATCATCCACGCTGGACGCAGGTGTGGACGGTGGGGCAGGCGGAAGCGCATAGGAATGGCCAGATGCGGCGCCATTTTTAACAGCACTTCACGCTCGGCCAGCGCTTCGCTGACCAGCCGGAATTCATAGTGTTCCAGGTAGCGCAGGCCACCGTGGATCAGTTTGGAGCTGGCGGAAGACGTCGCACAGGCGAGGTCGTTAGCTTCCAGCATCAGTACGGATAAACCGCGTCCTGCGGCATCGACCGCAATACCGGCACCGTTGATGCCACCGCCTATCACAATCAGATCTTTGGTTTCCATAACACCCTCATGCACTTTCGTTAAAGCTCATAAATGTTCGATATCGCTCATAATAGCAAAGGAGCGCGCTTTTGGTAACATCAAAAAAACAATTTAGAGTGATATGGATAACATAATGGCGTTTCCCCGCCGCCAGGACGTACACTAGGGGGTAAAATCCTGTCGTTGACCCTTGTAAAGAGAACACCATGGAACAGTTTGAATGTATTAACGTCGAAGAAGCCCATCAGAAAATGCACCAGGGAACGGCGGTGCTGGTGGATATCCGCGATCCGCAGAGTTTTGCCATGGGCCATACGCCGGGCGCGTTTCACCTGACCAACGACACTCTGGGCGCGTTTATGCACGATAACGATTTTGAAACGCCGGTAATGGTGATGTGCTACCACGGCAACAGCAGTAAAGGCGCGGCGCAGTATCTTCTCCAGCAGGGCTATGATGCGGTGTACAGCGTCGACGGTGGCTTTGATGCCTGGCACCGTCATTTCCCGGCAGAAGTTGAGCACGCGTTTGATCGCTGATACCGCTATACTGTTCCCTTTTGTGTGGAAATAAGCGACCGCCGCCCATGTTGATGATCACCTCTTTTACCAATCCGCGCGTTGCTCAGGCGTTTGTCGACTATATGGCGACGCAGAGCGTTATTCTGACTATTCAGCAACATCACCAGACCGATGTCTGGCTGGCCGACGAAAGCCAGGCTGCACGGGTGAACGAGGAGCTGGCGCGCTTCCTTGAAAACCCTGGCCACCCGCGCTATCTGGCGGCAAGCTGGCAATCTGGCCAGACCGGCAGCGGATTGCGCTACACTCGTTTCCCCTTCCTCGGCACTCTTCGCGAGCGTGCGGGCCCGTTTACGCTACTGCTCATGGCGGCCTGTATTCTGGTCTTCATTATTATGAATGTGGCGGGCGACCAGCGCGTAATGATTGCGCTGGCGTGGCCGTACGATCCCTCGCTGCAATATGACGTCTGGCGCTACTTTAGCCATGCGCTGATGCACTTCTCGATGATGCATATCCTCTTTAACCTGCTGTGGTGGTGGTATCTCGGCGGTATGGTTGAGAAACGGCTGGGAAGCGGCAAGCTGATAGTGATTACCGTTATCAGCGCGCTATTAAGCGGCTACGTACAGCACAAATTCAGCGGTCCGTGGTTTGGCGGATTATCTGGCGTGGTGTATGCCCTGATGGGTTACGCCTGGCTCAGAGGCGAACGCGAACCGGACAGCGGTATTTATCTGCAACGCGGCTTAATCACCTTTGCGCTAGTATGGCTAATTGCCGGATGGTTTGACGTGTTTGGTATGTCTATCGCTAATGGTGCCCACGTTACCGGACTGGCCGTGGGACTGGCGATGGCCTTTGCCGACACGCTTCATGCGCGAAAACGAACATAATTCCAGGGATATTTCATGAAACAAACACAACGTCATGACGCCATTATCGAACTGGTAAAACAACAGGGATACGTGAGCACAGAAGAGCTGGTGGAGCAGTTTTCCGTCAGCCCGCAGACCATTCGTCGTGACCTGAACGACCTGGCCGATCAAAACCGTATTCTTCGCCACCACGGCGGGGCTGCGCTACCGTCCAGTTCGGTCAATACGCCCTGGCACGACCGCAAAGCGACGCAAACGGCAGAGAAAGAGCGCATCGCCCGTAAAGTGGCGAGCCAAATCCCGAACGGCGCGACGCTGTTTATTGATATCGGCACCACGCCAGAAGCGGTTGCCCACGCCTTGCTGAGCCACGAGAACCTGCGCGTGGTGACCAATAACCTGAACGTGGCTAATACTTTGATGCAGAAAGAAGATTTCCGCATCATCCTGGCAGGCGGGGAACTTCGCAGTCGCGACGGCGGGATTATGGGAGAAGCGACGCTCGATTTTATCTCTCAGTTCCGCCTTGATTTCGGCATCCTGGGGATCAGCGGTATCGATAGCGATGGCTCGCTGCTGGAGTTTGATTACCACGAGGTACGCACCAAGCGCGCGATTATTGAAAACTCGCGCCACGTAATGCTGGTGGTGGATCACTCCAAGTTTGGTCGTAACGCCATGGTGAATATGGGCAGCATTAGCCTGGTGGATGCGGTCTATACCGACGGGATGCCGCCTGCGGGGGTGTTGCAGGTGATTAAGGATAATAATCTGCAGTTAGAGTTGTGCTGAGAAGCCTTCAATCGTTCTGAAACAACGTTATTGCTTCTGTTTAAGCATTACTGGGGATCCCTCAGCCCTGTGGGAGAGGGAGAAAGGCCGAAAAAAACTACACCCCGTACCCCATCATCTTCAATAGCTGCTGCGCATGCTGCACCGCATCCTGGCGGTGCGCCACGCCCAGCTTCTGATACAGATTGCGAATGTGCGTTTTGATGGTGGTTGCCGCTACCGCCAGTTCGCCCGCAATTTGTTCATTACTGTAGCCTGAATAGATTAGCCCCAGTACCTGCCATTCACGCTGGGTGAGCGGGCTGGTGCGGATAAGTTCTGGCACTTCCGGGTGGTTTAGCAAACGTTCCACAAAGTTCTCGTCAAAATGGGCAAACTTGTGGCGATGATGCTGGTTAATTTCGCGCAGGATACGCTGGGCGCGATGCTGATCCAGCTCCGGCAATGTGTTGAGTTGAATCAACTGACGCAGCTGTTGCGCCATCCCTTCACCTTCAATCACAAAGTGGCTGATGAAACCGGTGCGGTTCGCCAGCTGTAGCGCTTCAAGCAAGACGCGCTGGGCATCATTTTTACGACCTGCCTGCCAGTAAAGCTGATTAAGCAGCAGCAGATTGCGGTTTAGATCGCTCATCAAACGCAGGCTACGGGCATTTTCATTCAGCTCTTCCAGTACGATTTCGGCAGGTTCAAATTCGCCGAGAAGGATCTGGACGCGGGCAATGTTACGCCACTGGCTTTGCAGGAAGTGGTTGTTAGCAAATTCAGGCTTTGGCGTGTGGCGCAGCCAGTTGGCAGCGGATTTTTTGTCGCCAGTCATCTGCCAGTAAATCACCCGTACTTTATCGGCGTTAGATACCCAGTCGCTATGGTATTGACCATTACCGAGCAGATTCTCCAGGCGGTTGAGGTGGTTACGGGCGTTATCGAGATCGCCGCGTGCCAGCGAGCACTGCACCAGCAGGGCCAGACATTGCAGTTGCTGCTGCGGCTGGAAGCCTGAGAGCACATCCACGCCCTGGCGAGCACAGCTCTCTGCCTCATCCAGGCGTGACCATGCCCACATAAGCTGGGCGCGAATACGCAACAGGAACTCGTGCATCGGCAACTGTTCCAGGTGCTGTTCACGAATAAGCTGGAAGGCTTTTTCCTGATTTTCCCATGCGGCCTGCAGGAACCCCTGAGCAAATAAAATTTCGCTTTGCTGGATAAGGCTCCATAACGCGTAATGCCAGACATCGTGACGGCGCGCCATCTGTTCCGTTTGCTGCATCAGAGAGAGTGAACGGATGAGGTCGCCTTTACAGTGCAGGACCTCACCGTGCACCGACGTTGCTACAATGCGGCTGTAGAAGTTGGCGAGCGGCAGCTCATCCAGCGCGACCATCGCCAGGCGCTCCGCCTCATCCGGGTCGCCATCGTTGATCGCCACCTGGGCGCGCAGCGCGTTAAACTCGCCGTGCAGAGTAGCGTCCATTTCGTTTTCCATCTCCTGCTCGGCCCGCGCCAGCAGGGTATTCACTTCGCTGTAGCGATGCTGGCTTTGCATCAGCCAGGCCTGCAGTAGCACAAGACGCGGATTCTCCAGCAGGCTCTCCCATGGCAGGGCTTTTAACGACTCTTCAAGCAGGGTCAGTTCGCTGTGGTTAAACAGGCCCCACGCGTGGTTGAGCAGAATATCGCGCAACATGCTGGCATCACCTGCGGCAAGCGCGTGGTGGATAGCCTCGCCTGGAAAGCCTTGCGCCATCCAGCTTTCGGCGGCGGCGCGGTGGATAGCCGGCAGTTCAACAGCCAGCTCCCACTGGCAACGCTGGCGCAGGAAGTTGCCAAACAGCGGGTGGTAGCTGAACCATTCTCCGGGATCGTCCATGCGCGTCAGGAACAGGCCCTGACGTTCAATCTCTTCAAGCTGGAGCTGACCATTTTCGCTGCCAGTGACGCGCACAATCAACGCGTCGTTCATGGACCGCAGTAGAGCGCTTTTCAGCAGGAAATTACGGGTGGCGGTATCGACGCTGTTCAGCACTTCATCCACAAGATAATCAGACAGATGGCTGGCATTGATCCCCGAAAGGCGGCGCGCAGACTGCTGTGTCGGGCTGTTATTTTGACGAGCGGACAGGGCGATAAGCTGGAGTGCAGTGGCCCAGCCCGCGACATCATCACACAGGCGGCTACTTTCGGATGCATCAATCGGCGAGTTCAGACGACAGTCAAAAAACTGTTTGGCTTCCTGATGGGTGAAGGCCAACTGTTGGCTGCCGACCTCCAGAAGCTGATCTCGCACGCGCAGGTTGGCGATGCCCAACTGCGGCAGGTTGCGCGAGAGCACCACCAGGGTCAGGTTTTCCGGCTGATGGCGCAGGAAAAATCGCATCGACTCGTGGATCACCGGGTTGGTGACCAGATGGTAATCATCGATCACGACGTAAAGCGGGCGATGCCATTCCGCCAGCTCAATAAATATCTGTGAGAAAAGGGAAGATAAACTGGCGTACTGGCGCTTTTGCGCCATTACCTCGCTGGCGACGCAGTGTCCGTTCGTTGCCTGTTGAATGGCGGCAACCAGATAGCTGGCAAAACGTTCTTGTTGATTATCGCCTTCATCAAGCGAATACCAGCCAAGATCGCTCTTTCCCGCAGCCCATTGCGAAATGAGCGTTGTTTTTCCATAGCCTGCCGGGCTCGTAACCAGCGCCAGTCGGAAATTATGCGCGCCGGAAAGTTTAGCCAACAGACGCTCGCGAACCACCGTGTGGTCAAGACGAACCGGACGACTTAATTTAGATGGAATCAACATAGTTTTCACTTCACTGTGGGGAACGAGAAAGTTATTTTTTTTGCGCTTCGTAATTAATAGATATAAGTTCGGCCAATGGAACAACTATTGCAAGTTATGTCGACGTTTAGTGGCTATGAATTTGCACTCTGTCACAAAACATTCCAATAAAAATGGAACTTATCAAAAATGGCCTGCACACCGCGTGGAAGCTGGCTTGTGTTCATTTAATGCGGTTTCGATAAAACTCGTTTCAGGAAGGTATAATGACGTCAGCGGTAATAAAGTTCAGGTAAAGTTTAGCGAGCGTAATACCCAGTAAGAAAGTACGTATCTGCAAAAATATTATTGTACGTAAGCAATTATGTCTGCGTGAAATCATAACCTGCGAAACGGCGTTTTCTTTTTTTGACATGCTCCCCGGTTATGTTTCTACCCTGAGAGCACACTCACCCTACGCTCTCAGAGTGTCCTTGATCACATTTTTATGCTCATCCTCGCTACTCCTCCCTGTCTAATCCCCTTCAGGATGAGGAAGAGGCGCAGTGAGCCAGGCACACTAGCGCCAACATGTTTTCTCTCTCTACAGGATGCCGATTCCCTATGTCACAGCCTACCTTCAATAAAGCTCAATTCCAGGCTGCCCTGACGCGTCAGTGGCAGCGTTTTGGCCTACATGCTGCAAACGAGATGACCCCGCACCAGTGGTGGCAGGCGGTGAGCGGCGCCCTTGCCGAGCAACTGAATGCTCAACCGGCGGCGAAGCCGGTTAAAGGCCAGCGCCACGTGAACTATATCTCAATGGAATTTCTGATGGGTCGTCTGACCGGCAATAACCTGCTGAACCTCGGCTGGTATCAGGACGTGGGTGAAGTACTCAAAGAACACGACGTCAACCTGACCGACCTGCTGGAAGAAGAGACTGATCCGGCGCTGGGGAACGGCGGTCTGGGACGCCTGGCGGCCTGTTTCCTTGATTCGATGGCAACGGTAGGTCAGCCGGCGATGGGCTATGGTCTGAACTATCAGTACGGTCTGTTCCGCCAGTCGTTCGCCAAGGGTCACCAGATGGAAGCGCCGGATGACTGGCAGCGTAATACCTACCCGTGGTTCCGCCACAATGCGCGACTGGATGTGCAGGTGGGTATCGGCGGGAAAGTGACTAAACAGGGGATTTGGGAGCCTGCGTTTACGATTATCGGTGAGGCATGGGATCTGCCGGTGCTGGGCTACCGTAACGGTGTGACGCAGCCGCTGCGTCTGTGGCAGGCGAAGCACGCCCATCCGTTCAACCTGACCAAATTTAACGACGGCGACTTCCTGCGCGCCGAGCAGCAGGGTATCGACGCCGAGAAGCTGACCAAAGTCCTGTACCCGAACGACAACCACCTGGCGGGTAAAAAACTGCGTTTGATGCAGCAATATTTCCAGTGCGCCTGCTCCGTGGCGGACATCCTGCGTCGCCATCATCTGGCAGGCCGCAAGCTGGCGCAACTGCCGGACTTCGAAGTCATTCAACTGAACGATACGCACCCAACGATTGCGATCCCGGAACTGCTACGCGTGCTGATTGACGAGCATCAGCTAAGCTGGGATGACGCGTGGGCGATAACCAGCCGCACCTTTGCCTACACCAATCATACTTTGATGCCGGAAGCGCTGGAGTGCTGGGATGAAAAGCTGGTGAAAACGCTGCTGCCGCGTCACATGCAGATAGTTAACAAGATTAACGACCTGTTCAAGGTGCTGGTAGAGAAAACCTGGCCGGGCGACAAAGCGGTCTGGGCGAAGCTGGCGGTTGTGCATGATAAACAGGTGCGCATGGCCAACATGTGCGTGGTGAGTGGCTTTGCGGTAAACGGTGTGGCGGCGCTGCACTCCGACCTGGTAGTGAAAGATCTGTTCCCGGAATATCACCAATTGTGGCCAACCAAATTCCACAACGTGACCAACGGCATCACGCCACGTCGCTGGATCAAGCAGTGCAACCCGCTGCTGGCCGGTCTGCTGGACAAGACGCTGAAGAAAGAGTGGGCTAACGATCTCGACCAGCTTATCAACCTGGAGAAACAGGCTGACAACGCCAAATTCCGTGAGCAGTATCGCGCTATTAAGCTGGAGAACAAAGTTCGCCTGGCGGCGTTCGTTAACGTGCGTACCGGGATTGAGATCAACCCAAATGCCATTTTCGACATCCAGATTAAACGTCTGCACGAATACAAACGTCAGCATCTGAACCTGCTGCACATTCTGGCGCTGTACAAAGAGATCCGCGAGAACCCGAACGCCGATCGTGTTCCGCGCGTGTTCCTGTTTGGCGCAAAGGCGGCGCCGGGCTACTACCTGGCGAAAAACATCATTCTTGCCATCAATAAGGTAGCCGCTGCGATCAACAACGATCCGAAAGTGGGCGATAAACTGAAGGTGGTATTCTTGCCGGACTACTGTGTCTCCGCCGCTGAGCTGTTGATCCCGGCGGCGGATATCTCCGAGCAGATCTCCACCGCAGGCAAAGAGGCTTCCGGCACCGGCAATATGAAGCTGGCGCTGAATGGCGCACTGACCGTCGGGACGCTGGACGGCGCCAACGTTGAGATAGCTGAAAAAGTGGGCGAAGAGAACATTTTTATCTTCGGCCATACTGTTGAAGAAGTGAAGGCCATCAAAGCCAAAGGTTACGATCCGGTGAAGTGGCGTAAAAAAGACAAAGTGCTGGATGCAGTACTGAAAGAGCTGGAAAGCGGTAAATACAGCGACGGTGACAAACACGCGTTCGACCAGATGCTGCACAGCATGGGCAAACAGGGCGGTGACCCGTATCTGGTGATGGCGGATTTTACTGCGTATGTCGAAGCGCAAAAGCAGGTCGATGTGCTGTACCGCGACCAGGATGCCTGGACCCGTGCATGCATCCTGAACACCGCGCGCTGCGGCATGTTCAGCTCTGATCGCTCAATTCGTGATTATCAGGCCCGTATTTGGCAGGCAAAACGCTAAGGAAGCGCGATGGAGAGTAAACGTCTGGACAGTGCCGCACAGGCGGCGGGAATTAGCCTCAGTTACATTAATGCTCACGGCAAGCCGCAATCTATTGGTGCGGACACCAAAAGACGTTTGCTGGATGCTATGCATAAATCCGTCGCGAAAGCGTCGGTTGCGCCGGTACCTAACGTTAAAATTTTTACCGCCGGCAAAAAAATGTCGCTGGCGGTCGAAGGACGGGGTGAGTTTAGCTGGTTGCTGACCACTGAAGAGGGACAGCAGCACAAAGGCCACGCGACCGGCGGCAAAGCCCTTAACCTTCCGGCAAAACTGCCGGAGGGCTACCACACCTTAACGCTTACCCAGGACGATCGGCGTTTTCACTGCCGGGTGATCGTCGCCCCCAAACGCTGCTATGAACCGCAGGCGTTGCTGGAAGGTAAAAAGCTGTGGGGTGCCTGCGTGCAGCTCTACACGCTGCGTTCCGACAGCAACTGGGGGATTGGCGATTTCGGCGATCTGAAAAAGATGCTCGCAGAGGTCGGCGAGCGCGGCGGGGCATTTATCGGCCTCAACCCGATCCACGCGCTTTATCCGGCGAACCCGGAAAGCGCCAGCCCGTACAGCCCGTCTTCCCGCCGCTGGCTTAACATCATTTATATTGACGTGAATGCGTTAGAGGATTTCAAAAACAGCAAAGAGGCGCAGGCGTGGTGGAAGCTGGAGACCACGCAGCAGATGCTGAAGCAGGCCCGGGATGCGGACTGGGTGGACTACTCCGCCGTCACGTCTTTGAAAATGGCCGCGCTGCGTCTGGCATGGAAAGGTTTTGCGAAGCGTAAAGACGAGCAGATGTCGGCCTTCCGCCAGTTTGTGACGCGGGAGGGCGAGAGCCTCTACTGGCAGGCGGCGTTCGATGCGCTGCATGCGTATCAGGTGAAAGAGGATGAAATGCGCTGGGGCTGGCCGGTATGGCCTCAGGGGTATCAATCCATTGATACCCCTGAGGTGAAAGCCTTCTGTAAGAAATATGCTGATGAAGTGAATTTTTACCTGTGGCTGCAGTGGCTGGCGTATAGCCAGTTCGCCGCCTGCTGGCAGGTGAGCCAGGGATATAACATGCCGATCGGCCTGTATCGCGATCTGGCCGTTGGGGTGGCGGAAGGGGGGGCGGAAACCTGGTGTGACCGCGAACTCTATTGCCTGAAAGCCTCCGTCGGCGCGCCGCCGGACATTCTCGGCCCGCTTGGTCAGAACTGGGGCTTACCGCCAATGGATCCGCACGTGATGGCGGCGCGCGGTTACGAGCCGTTTATCGACCTGCTGCGCGCTAACATGCAGAACTGCGGAGCGCTGCGTATCGACCACGTGATGTCCGTGCTGCGTCTGTGGTGGATCCCGTATGGCGAAACGGCAGATCATGGCGCTTACGTGCAGTATCCGGTCGACGATCTGCTGTCGATCCTGGCGCTTGAGAGTCAGCGTCATCAGTGCATGGTGATCGGGGAAGATCTCGGCACCGTGCCGGTTGAAATTGTCAGTAAATTGCGCGACAGCGGGGTTTACTCCTACAAAGTGCTCTATTTTGAAAGCGATCATGAGAAAACCTTCCGTGCGCCGAAAGCGTATCCGGAACAATCAATGGCTGTCGCGACGACGCATGACCTTCCTGTACTGCGTGGCTATTGGGAAAGCGGCGATCTGACGCTCGGTAAAACGCTGGGCCTGTACCCGGATGAAGAGATGCTGCGCGGCCTGTATCTCGATCGTGAGCTGGCGAAGCAGGGGCTGCTGGATGCATTGCACAAGCAGGGCTGCCTGCCTAAGCGTGCCGGGCGCAAGGCCTCGCTGATGTCGATGACCTCGACGCTTAACCGTGGCCTGCAGCGCTATATTGCCGACAGCAACAGCGCTCTGCTAGGCCTGCAGCCGGAAGACTGGATTGGTATGGCGGAACCGGTGAACATTCCGGGTACCAGTTATCAGTACAAAAACTGGCGTCGCAAGCTATCTACAACGCTTGAGAAGATGTTTGCCGATGTCGGGGTGAACAGACTGATTAAGGATTTGGATAAGCGCAGAAGGGCGGTAGGTAAGAAGCGGTAGTGTAGGGGCGCGATCGGTATCCTCTCCCCTATGGGGAGAGGGTGAAGGATCAAATAACCCTATCCAACAGCAGAACCCCGATCAGGCCGCACACCGAAATAATCGTTTCCAGCACTGACCAGGATTTAATAGTTTCACCGATAGTCAGGTTGAAGTACTCCTTGAACAGCCAGAAGCCCGGGTCGTTCACGTGAGAGAAAATCACGCTACCGGAACCTACGGCTATAACCATCAGCTCAGGGCTTACGCCTGTGGTGGCAATCAGCGGCGCAACGATACCACCGGCAGTGATGGCCGCTACGGTTGCTGAACCCAGCGCGATGCGCAGAACGGCAGTGATAGACCAGGCCATAAAGAGCGGAGAGAGATTGGTTTCATGCATCATCGCGGCAATATATTTATCTACGCCGCTATCGACCAGAACCTGCTTGAACGCACCGCCCCCGCCGATAATCAACAGCATCATGGCAATGATTTTAATGGAGGAGGTCAGGGTGTCGTTGATCTGATCCATGGAACGACCGCGGTTCAACCCAAAGGTAAACATCGCAATCAGTACCGCAATCAGCGTTGCCATGACCGGGTCACCCAGGAATTCGGCAACCGACAAGAACGAATGACCTTTCGGCAGTACCATCTCTGCGACAGCGCGCATCGCCATCAGGATCACCGGCACCAGTGAGGTCCAGACGCTGACGCCAAAGCCTGGCATCTCTTCCTCGGTGAAGGTTTTCGCACTGTACAGGCCTTCCGGGATTGGCTTATCAATACCTTTCAGGAAACGGGCAAATACCGGCCCTGCCAGAATGACGGTCGGGATCGCCAGAATCGTACCGAACAGCAGGGTTTTCCCCATATCGGCGTGGAAAATGGTGGCGATAGCCGTTGGGCCGGGATGCGGCGGCAGGAAGCCATGCGTCACGGACAGCGCTGCCGCCATCGGCACACCGACGAACAGCAGAGGAATGTTTGCCGCGGCGGCGATGGTGAACACCAGCGGCAGCATCAGCACGAAGCCAACTTCATAGAACAGCGCAAAACCGACGGTAAAGCCGGTTAATACGACCGCCCACTGAATATGTTCCTTACCGAATTTGGCAATCAGCGTGGTGGCAATGCGCTGTGCGCCACCGCAATCCGCCAGCATTTTGCCGAGCATAGCACCGAATCCCATGATCAATGCCAGGCTGCCGAGCGTACCGCCGACGCCCGCTTTTATGGAGCTAATAACCTTAACCAGCGGCATCCCTTGCATCAGACCGACTGCAAGTGCCACCAGAACCAGAGCGATAAACCCGTTCAGTTTGAACCGGATCATCAAGAGCAGTAATAACACAACACCGATAGCGACGATGACTAATGGCATGATTTACCTGACCTGTAAATTGTTATGGGTAACGTCATTGTTTCAACGACACATTCCGATTGTCCCAACTGGGAACAGAGCGTTAATGGCACTAATACTGTTGCCGGTGAAACCATTAAGTTTAGTTGGCTGTGATGAGGGGGTTTAGTGCCCACGAGAATGATACGGGTAACATGATGGGGATGAGAATCACCCTGGCGGGCAAAATTTGAATTATGAGAGGCAGGTCAACATCTGGAGGAGGGAATAAGGGATGGTCGGCCCGGTAAGCGAAGCGCCACCGGGCGATACCGTCGCTCTTAGTAGTAAGAGTGTTCGCCGCGCTGGTGTTCCGTCAGATCGCGAACGCCTTTCAGTTCCGGGAATTCGTTCAGCAGCTGCTTCTCGATCCCTTCTTTTAGGGTAACGTCGACCATGGAACAACCGTTACAGCCGCCGCCAAACTGCAGGATCGCCAGTCCATCTTCCGTAATTTCCATCAGCGAAACGCGACCGCCGTGGCCTGCCAGCTGTGGGTTAATCTGCGATTGTAGCAGGTACTCTACGCGTTCCATCAGCGGCGCATCATCAGACACTTTGCGCATTTTTGCATTTGGCGCTTTCAGCGTCAGCTGAGAACCCAGCTGGTCTGTGACAAAGTCGATTTCAGCATCATCGAGATACGGCGCGCTCAGCTCATCAACGTAAGCCGTGAGCTGTTCAAATTTTAGGGCAGTGTCAGTTTCTTCCACAGCGTCCGGAGGACAATAAGAGACACCACATTCTGCATTTGGCGTGCCTGGATTGATCACAAACACGCGGATCTGCGTCCCTTCTTCCTGATTTGCCAGCAGTTTGGCAAAGTGCGATTGTGCAGAATCGGAAATACGGATCATAGCTTTGGCCTAATAGTTGACTAAATTACCTGGGTATAATAATACGCCCATTGAAGAAGGGCTACAAGGTGCGGCACAGACACCATACCTGAACCGACGCGGCACCGTTTCGCAAAAGTAGTCGGGAAAGTTCAGCAACGGTACTGCCCGTGGTGACGACATCATCCACGATGGCGATATGGAGGCCGTTGACCGCTAATTCAAGGAGGAAGGCGTTTTTAAGGTTTCTTTTGCGCTGTCGGGCGCTGAGCTGATGCTGAATGGCGGTGGCCTGCACACGCTTTAACGCGAAGCCTGGGTAACGACAGCCCAGCCATCGGGCGAGCGGGCGGCACAGCAGATCGCTCTGGTTGTAGCCACGTCGCCAGTGACGGCGTTGGTATAGCGGCACGTTCATCACCATGTCGACTTTCGGCAGTGCCCGGGTGCGCCGCGCCCGTAAAACCGCCAGCAATAACAAGCGGGCAAGGGGCGGCGCCAGCGCGGTCTGGCCGGAAAATTTCAGTTTATGGATAAGGCCGCTTAGCGGCGGAATATAGTCATCCACGGCGACCAGGGCATTCCACGGCGGCGATTTTTTCAGGCAGCGGCCGCAAGGGATAACCCGATTGACCGCCGGTAAACCGCACTGCGGACACCCGGCGAGACGTCCGTCCAGCGAGCGTGTACAGACGGAACAAACCCCCCACCCGCTCAGCGCAAGTGGCATTCGGCATAGCCAGCACAAGCCAGGCACTGTTAGCATGTACAACCTCCATGTAAAAAAAGAGAACAATAGCTGATGAATATGCTGTGGTGGCAGACCGTAGGCACGGGAAATTGCCATCTTGTGCTGCTGCACGGATGGGGACTGAACGCCGAAGTGTGGAATTGCGTTAGTGAGGAACTCGCCTCGCATTTTACACTGCACCTGGTCGATTTACCGGGTTATGGCCGTAGCCGCGCTTTTGGCGCGATGTCGCTTGCTGAGATGGCGCGGCAGGTTCTTGACGCCGCACCGCAAAAAGCCATCTGGCTGGGCTGGAGCCTGGGCGGGCTGGTGGCGAGCCACATAGCGCGTAATAACCCCGAGCGCGTGCAGGCGCTGGTTACAGTGGCATCGTCCCCGTGTTTTAGTGCCCGGGACGCCTGGCCAGGCATTAAACCTGAGGTGCTGGCCGGGTTCCAGCAGCAGCTAAGTGAAGATTTTCAGCGGACGGTGGAGCGCTTTCTGGCTCTGCAGACGATGGGAACCGAAACCGCGCGCCAGGATGCGCGAACGCTCAAGCAAACCGTGCTTTCCGTGCCAATGCCGACGGTTGAGGTGCTTAACGGCGGCCTGGAAATCCTGAAAACGGCCGATATGCGCGCGCCGCTTGTTACGCTGCCTGTGCCGCACCTGCGTATTTATGGCTATCTCGACGGACTGGTCCCACGTAAGGTGGTTCCCCTGCTTGATGCGCTATGGCCAGCAAGTGAATCGCGGGTTTTCGCCAAAGCCGCCCACGCGCCGTTTATCTCCCATCCCCAAGAATTTTGCCCGGCGCTCATCGCGTTAAGTCAACGTCTGGACTGATTATTTTCCATCCAACCTGGAAAAAGTAACACGCCGCAACCATACTCCAGATATCGTTGCGGTTGTTCTGCCGACGATAATCAAAACAACAAACCTATGGAGAGTCAGGTTATGAAACTTGTTACAGGAATTGTCACTTCTCTGGTTATTGGGTCACTGTCTTTTGGGGTGTTTGCAGCTAAAGAGCTGGAAAAAGATAAAGTTAAAGAGATGAATCTGACCAAAGTGGGTGAGATCTCGACGTCAGACACCACCGCGCCGATGGACGCGCGTGAAGAACTTTCGAAGAAAGCCGATGAGCTGGGCGGAACATACTTCGTTGTGACCAGTGCTAATAAAGATTCGAAGAACGTGCGTGCAACGGCGGACGTCTATAAGTAACACGAAAAAGCCGGGCGACGATGTCCGGCTTTTTCAGCGAAGCGCCCACCACTCTCTGAGGCAGGCTTTTCCTTGCGGGCAGCGTCTACAACTGCCGGCGAGGCAGCCGTCCGCGTCTTCCTGAATACGCACGGCTTTTCCCATCGCTTCCAGTCTTGCCAGCATGGCATCGATCATCGGTTGCGGCGTATCCAGGCTGTGGCTTAGCTGTTTCGCTTCCATTCGCCCCTGTAACGCCAGTAAATCACGAACCTGAATCAACGATGCCATTGCGTACTCCTTAGTGACAGTCGCCGGTTTGGCTGCTGCAGCAGCAGGTGGCGGCGGTTTTGCGCGTCGCCAGCAGGTTAATATTCACGCGGCTACGCGCCCGGCGCAGCAGGCCAATTACAATCAGGTTGAACAGAATAACCGCCAGGATGCAGACCAGGCTGTAGCGCGGGTGCTGGCTGAAATTCGCCGCCTGATAAAAGACCGTCGACAGTGAGTACGCGATGTTCAACCCCCACAGGACAGAGAACCCCATCCAGCCGCGGCTCGACTCACGAGCAATTGCCCCCATCACCGAGATGCACGGAATATAGAGCAGCACGAAGATCAGGTAACTGTAGGCCGCAGACGCACTGCCAAATTTCTCGCTCATCACGCCCATCGCGCCGGTTGCCATCTCACCGTCGCCTTTGCTGGCTTCGATGGGGTTTGCCAGCACACTCAGGCTGAAGGTCTCTTTCAGGCTCTGCCAGGTCTCATCGACCGCGCCGAGCAGCTCGTCACCGAGATTAAATTCCGCCGGGTTGAAATCTTGCTCCTGAATATTCTCAGCGGTGTAGAGTGTGTTCAGGGTACCAACAACCACCTCTTTTGCCATTGCGCCGGTGAACAGGCCAACGGTCGCCTGCCAGTTGTCTTCATGCACGCCAATGGGTTTGAAAATCGGCGTGATGACGCGGCTGACAGAGGCGAGCGCAGAGTCGTTAATGCTATCTGCCGCCTGGCCGCTCAGGGTGAAACTGTTCAGCGCGCTCAGGAAGATACTCACGATAACAATGACTTTACCGGCACGCAGCACAAAGCCTTTCAGGCGCTGCCAGGTCTGGATCACCAGGCTTTTAAGATGCGGCACGTGATACACCGGCAGCTCCATCACGAACGGTGACGCTTCGCCGCGCATGATGGTGTACTTGAGCATCAGGCCGGTCAGGATCGCCATGACAATCCCCAGCACGTACAGCGAGAACACCGCCAGCGCGCCCTCCTGTCCAAAGAAGGCCGCCGCGAAGACGGCGAAAATAGCCAGACGTGCGCCGCAGGACATAAAGGGCGCCATCATAATGGTCATCAGACGTTCGCGCGGGGCATCCAGCGTACGTGCGCCCATCACCGAGGGCACGTTACAGCCAAAGCCCACAATCAGCGGCACGAAGGATTTGCCCGGCAGCCCCAGCGACTGCATCAGGCGGTCCATGACGAATGCCGCGCGCGCCATGTAGCCGGAATCCTCAAGGAAGGAGAGGAACAGGTACATCATGCCGATTTGCGGTACCAGCGGCAGTACGGTGTTGATACCGCCGCCAATCCCCTGGGCGAGAAAGATGGTCAGCCACGCCGGGAAGTGAAGGGTGTAACCAACCCACTGGATCCCGTGCACGAAAATTGCCACGGACCCGGCGTCGAAAACAGGCTGGAGCGCGCCGCCGATATTAATCGCGAGCAGGAACATCAGGTACATTACCAGTAAAAAGACCGGCAGACCGAGAGCGCGGCTGAGCACAATTTTATCCACGGCGGCGGTAAAACGGCTCGGCTCAGCCGTCAGGGCATTGCTGACCACGTCGCAAATCGCGGCGATGGATTGATAACGCGCATCGGCGATGTGCAGCGCCGGGTCATCAAGTTCATCACTCAGACGGGCCAGCGCGGCGTCGAGTTTATCTGCGGCATCGCCAGCATAGGCCCGGCTGTAAATATCGCCTTCCAGCATTTGCAGCCCAAGCCACTGTCGTTGTCTGGCGGGCATGCTGTGGTCCATCTCCTGGGCCAGTTTGTCGGCTTCACGCAGCAGCGGTTGAGCATAGTGCACCAGCTCAACGGGGACATTGCCTGCGTGGCGGTCAATGGCCAGCTTCAGGGAATCGATGCCGCGGGCACGGGTAGAGACCAGCGGAACCACCGGGCAGCCAAGTCGCGCGGAGAGGGCATCAATATCAATACGTAACTTTTGCTTTTCCGCGATGTCGAGCATGTTGAGCGCCACGATGCAGGGAATACCCAGTTCCAGCAATTGCAGCGTCAGATAAAGATTGCGCTCCAGATTAGAGGCATCCACCACGTTGATGAGCAAATCAGCATCACCGCTCAGAATGTAGTGGCAGGCAATCTGCTCATCAAGGGAGGTTTGTGACGAGATAGTGGTTAACGAATAGGTGCCGGGCAGATCAACCAGGGTGACCTGATTATCTGTTGTGGTGAACTGACCTTCTTTGCGTTCAACCGTCACGCCTGCCCAGTTACCGACGCGCTGTCGTGCACCCGTTAACTGATTAAATAGCGTGGTCTTGCCGGAATTAGGATTGCCAATTAAGCCAATAGTTAACTTTTTCATTATAGGGGACTCACTGAAGCCGCGGGCTTGTTATCGGGATAACGCTTCGACTTCTATTAAGGCGAGGTCTTTCTTACGCAGTACCAGATTGACGCGTCGGGTTTCGATATGAACAGGATCGCCCAGCGGTGCAACGCGCACCACCTGGAATGAAGAGCCGGGGAGCATGCCCAGCGACAGCAGCTTTTGCCGATAGGCCGGGCTAATTTCACGGGTAAAACCGGTAATTTTCCACGCACTGTCTGGAGTGAATTGCATAATGCCTGATTCCACGGGAGGTTAAATAATCTACACTATGATGATAATGAGAATAGTTTCTATCAGCAATGATAATACTGTGAAGGAATAGGGTTAAGGGTATTAATTTGCGGTTTTATTGATCTGGCTCAATGTTTGCAGAATTACCAGGAAACCAATAAAAAAGGTATTTGTTAATAGGATGATAAATAATGGTTTAAATATATGTATGCAATCGGTTTCATATTTTTGATCTCTTTCACCAGCACGTCGGCCCGGTAGGCGAAGCGCCACCGGGCCTGTTGCATCAGCGTTTTTTACCCATCGCCGCCGCCAGCGCATCCATCATCGCACTGTTGCCCGCCGGTTGAGTGTCACGCCCGAGTGGCTTCGCCGCTTTTGCAGCCGGACGCTGCTGCTCGCGGGCGCTGCCAGTGCCGCCACGACGCGCAGAGGTTTCACCCGGCTGCTCGTCCAGACGCATGGTCAGAGCGATACGTTTGCGCTGGAGATCCACGTCCAGCACTTTCACCTTCACGATATCGCCCGCTTTGACCACGGTATGCGGGTCTTCAACGAACTTATCGGCGAGGGATGAAATATGGACCAGCCCATCCTGATGAACGCCGATATCGACAAACGCGCCAAAGTTGGTGACGTTAGTGACCGCACCTTCCAGCACCATGCCTGGCAGCAGGTCGTTCAGGGTCTCAACGCCGTCGGCAAAGGTGGCGGTTTTAAACTCAGGACGTGGGTCGCGGCCCGGTTTTTCCAGCTCTTTGATGATGTCGCTCACCGTCGGTACGCCAAACTGTTCGTCGGTGAAATCCACCGCTTTCAGGTTGCGCAGGGCGCTGTTATCGCCCATCAGATCTTTTAGCGCCTGCCGGGTCGCGGCCAGGATACGTTCCACCACCGGGTAGGCTTCCGGGTGAACGGTTGAGGCATCTAGCGGGTTATCGCCGTGGTTGATACGCAGGAAGCCCGCGCACTGCTCAAATGCTTTCGGCCCCAGTCGGCTTACCTTCAGCAGTTGCTGACGGTTCTGGAACTGACCGTTTTCATCACGCCAGGAGACGATATTCTGCGCCATCATGCGGGTCAGACCCGCCACGCGCGTCAGCAGGGGAACGGAGGCGGTGTTCAAATCAACGCCGACGGCGTTCACGCAATCTTCCACTACCGCATCCAGTTTACGCGCCAGCTGAGTCTGGCTAACGTCGTGCTGATACTGGCCCACACCGATGGATTTCGGGTCGATTTTTACCAGCTCCGCCAGCGGATCCTGCAGACGACGGGCAATGGAAACCGCGCCGCGCAGAGAAACGTCCAGCTCCGGGAACTCCAGTGCGGCCAGCTCAGAGGCGGAGTATACGGATGCGCCCGCTTCACTGACGATCACTTTCTGGGCGGTCACTTTCGGGAACTGCTTTTGCACGTCGAGGTAGAAACGCTCGGTTTCACGGGACGCCGTACCGTTACCGATGGCGACCAGCTCCACGTTGTACTTCTCGCACAGTGCGGCAACTGCGACCGCGGCTTTCGCTGCCTGACCGGTATGCGGATAAATGGTGTCGGTGGCGACCAGCTTGCCGGTGCCATCAACCACCGCCACTTTCACGCCGGTACGCAGACCCGGATCAAGACCCATGGTCGCGCGCAGGCCTGCAGGGGCCGCCATCAGCAGGTCGTGCAGGTTGCGAGCGAATACATTAATTGCTTCATCTTCGGCGCGCTCGCGTACGGTGCCCATCAGCTCGGTTTCAAGGTGCATCAGCACTTTGATGCGCCAGGTCCAGCTCACTACGCCTTTACGCCAGCCGTCCGCCGGAGCGTTGTTCAGGCGAAGATTGAGGTGGTCAGCGATGATCTGCTCGCCGTGGCTCTCTTTCGGCGGCTCATCAAATTGCGGGTCGGCGTTCAGGGAGAGCTGCAGCACACCTTCGTTGCGCCCGCGGAACATCGCCAGCGCGCGGTGGGAAGGGGTGGTTGACATGGGTTCGTGGTGATCGAAGTAGTCGCGGAACTTCGCCCCCTCTTCCTCTTTGCCAGCCACCACGGTGGACACGATGTGCGCGTTCTTCCACAGATAATCACGCACTTTGGACAGCAGGGCGGCGTCTTCAGCGAAGCGCTCCATCAGGATGTAGCGTGCGCCATCCAGCGCGGCTTTGGTATCGGCCACGCCTTTGTCGGCGTCGATAAATTTCGCCGCTTCGGTTTCCGGGTCGTGTGACGGTTCATTCCACAGCCGGTCGGCCAGCGGCTCGAGGCCAGCTTCAATCGCAATCTGTCCGCGCGTGCGGCGCTTCGGTTTGTACGGGAGATAGAGATCTTCTAACTCGGTTTTGCTCAGGGTGCCGTTAATGGCATTTTCCAGCTCGCTGGTCAATTTGCCCTGTTCGCCGACGGATTTAAGGATCGCCTGGCGTCGGTCTTCCAGCTCGCGCAGGTAGCCGAGACGCGTCTCCAGGTTACGCAGCTGTGTGTCATCCAGACCGCCGGTGACTTCCTTACGATAACGTGCAATAAACGGCACGGTGTTCCCTTCATCAAGCAGGCGAACGGCAGCTTCTACCTGTTCGGCTCTGGCCTGAATATCACCCGCAATAATGCGGCAGAGCGAATCTTTCATCATGGCTTTTTCATCTTGTGGGTCAAAAAACAGGGGATAGTTATACGGGCTGACACGGCAAAATGCCAGCCACGGAGGGCGCTCTCGGACTATTTAACGTACGCGATCTCGTTCACATACCAGCTTGCTTCGCCGCCAGGGGTCTGCACGACGGCGAGATCACCGACCTCCTTTTTCAGCAGCGCGCGGGCCATGGGCGAATCGATAGAGATATAATCCTTACGACCGAAAATTTCATCGTAACCGACGATGCGAAAACGCAGGGTATTGCCGTCATCGTTTTCGATCTCGACCCACGCGCCGAAGAATACCTTCCCCTCCTGCTGGGGGGAGTAATCGACAATTTTAAGGTTTTCAAGGCACTTAGTCAGATAGCGAACCCGCCTGTCGATTTCGCGCAGCCGCTTTTTGTTGTACTGGTAGTCAGCGTTCTCGCTACGATCGCCGAGGCTCGCCGCCCAGGTGACTTTTTTAGTCACTTCCGGGCGCTCTTCGCGCCACAGGTAATCCATCTCTTGTTTAAGTTTATCGTACCCTTCGCGGGTGATCAGGGGCGTTTTCATGGTGCAGCCTTCAATGCCGGTTCTCTGTTTTGCGCACAATACGTACCCTGCAGTGTAACAGACAGGATTAATAATGATTTATGTGATGAAATAAGCAGATAAGCTGCTGTTAAATATGCTTTGTAACAATTTCGACTAGAATTTATACCAGAATTAGCTGGTCGAAAACGTGCACTTTTTTAGAATACGCTGTTACAAAGACTATCCGAACCTTTGGGAGTACACATAATGCAAGAGAACTACAAAATTCTGGTCGTGGATGACGACATGCGCCTGCGCGCGCTGCTGGAGCGTTATCTGACCGAGCAGGGCTTCCAGGTTCGTAGCGTGGCCAACGCTGAGCAGATGGATCGTCTGCTAACCCGTGAATCCTTCCACCTGATGGTGCTCGACCTGATGCTGCCAGGGGAAGACGGGCTTTCCATTTGCCGCCGTCTGCGCAGCCAAAGCAACCCTATGCCTATCATTATGGTCACGGCGAAAGGGGAAGAGGTTGACCGTATCGTCGGCCTCGAAATTGGCGCGGATGACTATATTCCAAAACCATTCAATCCACGTGAACTGCTGGCGCGTATTCGCGCTGTACTGCGTCGTCAGGCTAACGAACTGCCCGGCGCACCGTCGCAGGAAGAAGCCGTTATCGCATTCGGTAAGTTCAAGCTGAACCTCGGTACGCGCGAGATGTTCCGTGAAGATGAGCCAATGCCGCTCACCAGCGGCGAGTTTGCGGTACTGAAAGCGCTGGTGAGCCACCCCCGTGAGCCGCTCTCCCGTGATAAGCTGATGAACCTGGCGCGTGGTCGCGAATACTCCGCAATGGAACGTTCCATCGACGTGCAGATCTCACGCCTGCGCCGGATGGTGGAAGAAGACCCGGCGCATCCTCGTTATATCCAGACCGTCTGGGGTCTTGGCTACGTGTTTGTCCCGGACGGCGCTAAAGCATGAGGCGAATGCGCTTCTCACCGCGAAGCTCGTTTGCCCGCACCCTGCTATTGATCGTCACCTTGCTGTTCGTCAGCCTGGTGACGACCTACCTGGTGGTGCTCAACTTTGCGATCCTGCCGAGCCTCCAGCAGTTTAATAAGGTGCTGGCCTACGAAGTCCGTATGCTAATGACCGATAAACTGCAGCTGGAGGATGGCACGCAGCTGGTTGTGCCCCCTGCGTTTCGTCGTGAAATCTACCGTGAGTTGGGCATTTCGCTCTACTCAAATGAAGCGGCGGAAGATGCGGGCCTGCGCTGGGCACAGCACTATGAATTTCTCAGCCATCAGATGGCGCAGCAGCTTGGCGGCCCGACGGAAGTGCGCGTTGAGGTCAACAAAAGCTCGCCGGTCGTGTGGCTCAAAACCTGGCTGTCACCCAATATCTGGGTGCGTGTTCCGCTCACTGAAATTCATCAGGGCGACTTCTCGCCGTTGTTCCGTTACACCCTTGCTATCATGCTGCTGGCGATAGGGGGCGCGTGGCTGTTTATCCGCATACAGAACCGACCGCTGGTCGACCTGGAGCATGCTGCGCTGCAGGTTGGTAAAGGGATTATTCCGCCGCCGCTGCGCGAGTATGGCGCATCGGAAGTGCGTTCTGTGACGCGAGCCTTCAACCATATGGCGGCTGGCGTAAAACAGCTGGCCGATGACCGTACGCTACTGATGGCGGGCGTCAGTCATGACCTGCGCACCCCGCTGACGCGTATTCGCCTGGCTACGGAAATGATGGGCGAAGAGGAAGGCTACCTCGCCGAGTCCATTAACAAGGATATCGAAGAGTGTAACGCCATTATCGAGCAGTTCATTGATTACCTGCGCACCGGACAAGAGATGCCGATGGAGATGGCAGAGCTAAACGCGGTGCTGGGTGAAGTGGTGGCGGCGGAAAGCGGCTATGAGCGTGAAATTGAAACCGACCTTCAGGCTGGTGACATTCAGGTACGTATGCATCCTCTTTCGATTAAGCGTGCACTGGCTAACATGGTGGTCAACGCGGCGCGATACGGCAACGGTTGGATCAAAGTCAGCAGCGGCTCAGAGCTTAACCGCGCCTGGTTCCAGGTGGAAGATGATGGTCCGGGCATCAAGCCTGAGCAGCGTAAACATCTGTTCCAGCCGTTTGTGCGCGGCGACAGCGCCCGCAGCACCAGCGGAACCGGCTTAGGTCTGGCGATTGTGCAGCGTATTGTTGATAACCATAACGGATTGCTGGAGATTAGTACCAGTGAACGGGGAGGGTTATGCATTCGTGCGTGGTTGCCAGTACCGGTTACGCGGGGGCAGGTAAAAGAGGGTTAAAAAAGGGTGCGATCTGATGCCCTCACCCACGGGGAGAGGGAGCAAACACTAAAAATGGCAACTTTCGTTGCCTTTTTGTTTTTACCTACAGCTTAGGTCCCGCACTCACCAGCGCAGCCCCCGCCGGAGTATCGGTATACTTCTCGAAGTTTTCAATAAACAGCTTCGCCAGTGATTCCGCCTTCTCACGCCACTGCTCTGGTGAACCGTAGGTACTGCGTGGGTCAAGGATTCGGGTATCCACGCCCGGCAGCGCCGTTGGGATCGCCAGATCAAACATCGGCAGGGTAAAGGTTTCAGCGTTATCGAGAGAACCATCCAGAATGGCATCAATAATGGCGCGCGTATCCTGAATTGAGATGCGTTTGCCCGTTCCATTCCAGCCGGTGTTCACCAGGTACGCCTGCGCACCGGATGCCTGCATGCGTTTGACCAGCACTTCTGCGTACTGGGTCGGGTGCAGCGACAGGAACGCCGCGCCAAAACAGGCGGAGAAGGTTGGCGTTGGCTCTGTCACGCCGCGCTCGGTACCGGCCAGTTTGGCGGTAAAACCAGACAGGAAATGGTACTGCGTCTGGTTGGCGGTCAGACGAGAAACCGGTGGTAACACGCCGAACGCATCTGCGGTGAGGAAAATCACCTTCGTTGCATGACCCGCCTTCGACACCGGTTTAACGACATTATCGATGTGATAGATAGGGTAGGACACGCGAGTATTTTCGGTTTTGGACGCGTCGTCAAAGTCAATGGTACCATCGGCTCGCACGGTGACGTTTTCCAGCAGCGCATCGCGACGAATGGCGTGGAAGATATCCGGCTCTGCCTCTTCAGACAGACGAATCGTTTTCGCGTAGCAGCCACCTTCAAAGTTAAACACACCGTCATCATCCCAGCCGTGCTCGTCATCGCCAATCAAACGACGCTTAGGATCGGTAGAGAGGGTCGTTTTGCCGGTGCCGGAGAGGCCAAAGAATACCGCGACATCTCCTTTCTCACCGACATTGGCTGAACAGTGCATGGAGGCGATTCCGCGCAGCGGCAGCAGGTAGTTCATCACTGAGAACATCCCTTTCTTCATCTCGCCGCCGTACCAGGTGCCGCCAATAAGCTGGATACGCTCGGTCAGGTTGAAGGCAATGAAGTTTTCAGAGTTCATGCCCTGCTCTTTCCACTGTGGGTTAGTGCATTTCGCACCGTTCATCACGATGAAATCAAGGGTGAAATCCTGTAGCTCTTCGTCGGTGGGACGAATAAACATGTTTTTCACGAAATGCGCCTGCCAGGCCACTTCGGTGATAAAACGCACGGAAAGCCGGGTGTCGGCGTTAGCGCCACAGAACGCATCAATAATAAACAGGCGCTTGCCGGAGAGTTGGTGGGTAACGAGATCTTTCAGATGCTGCCAGGTGTCTGGGGAGAGCGGTTTGTTATCGTTCTTCCCTTTGCCCTTATCCGCCCACCACAGCGTATCGCGGGTAGTATCATCCCGGACGATATACTTATCCTTGGGCGAACGACCGGTAAAAATACCGGTATCAACGGCGATAGCACCAAGGTTTGTCAGCACACCGCGCTCGTAACCTTCCAGTGCTGGATTTAGCTCTTCCTGATACAACGTATCGTAATCGGGGTTATAGATGACATCCTGGGCGTCTTGAATACCATAAGCCTTGAGATCTTGCGGGGTTAAACCAGTAACACGCATATCACTGCTCCTTAGCCAATATGTACTGCCTGAAATTGTAGGGTTTTTCTGTGGTTGTTAACCGCGACGGGGCTCATAGATTTACGTATCTGGTCAAAACCCTTACTAACGGAAAACGCTGCAACTCCAGTCGCAGGGCAGACGGATTATCGCAGGATTCGTATTTTGGTTGGGGAAAATGTTCCTAAAAGGTTAAGGGTTGGTGAATTTAACCGAAGGAATGTGAATGTAATCGCATACATGTAAGAAAATTACGTAAGAGTTACATCATGAAAACGATTCAGCATGAACACCCTCTCCCCAAACGGGAAAGAGGGCAGGGTGAAGAGCACTATTTTAGTGAACCAGCGGATCCGCCGGCGAAGCGTTGTTACGGATCTCGGCGATATCCATCGAATTAAACACGTAATGTGTGCCGCAGTAGTCACAATGCATATCGATTTCGCCGTCTTCCGCCATGATGCTATCGATCTCTTCATCCGGCAGGGTTTTCAGCGCGCCAGCGCAACGCTCGCGGGAGCAGGTACACTTAAATTCCACCGCCTGTGGATCGTAAACCGTCACCTCTTCTTCATGATACAGGCGCCACAGCACATCGGTCGCGGAGAGGGTGAACAACTCTTCCGCTTTGATGGTTTCTGTCAGGGTCGCCAGGTGCTCGAAGTCGTTGGTCTGTGCGTCCTGCGCAGGCAGAACCTGCAGCAGCATACCGCCTGCAGCAGGCTGACCATCCACTTCACCAGTACGGATGAACAGGCGGGTTGGCAACTGCTCCGAACGCATAAAGTAATCTTCCAGGCAGGCCGCGAGGGTATCACCTTCAAGTCCGACAACACCCTGATAACGCTCACCTTCTTCTGGCGCAATGGTAATGACCAGATAACCATTACCGACCAGCGTTTTCAGGTCTGCGTTTTCAGGAATATCCCCCTGAACGCGCGCCACACCGCGCATCTGCTGTTGGTTATTACCGTTAATCACCGCCAGCGTCATGGGGCCATCACCCTGTAGCTGCACGGTGATATCTCCGGCAAATTTTAGCGTGGCGGTCAGCAGGCTGGTGGCAACCAGCAGTTCGCCCAACAGGTTTTTTACCGGCAGCGGGTAGTTGTGGTTATCCAGAATCTGTTTCCAGGTTTCGGAGACGGTGACCAGCTCGCCGCGCACGGCGAATTGTTCAAACAGATAGCGGTGTAATTGGTCGTGTTGGGCCATTTTAGTCTCTCGTGCAGGTGAGGTTACTCGGTCTCACCGTGTTTAAATTTCATCAGATCGCGGCGCTCTTTTTTATCCGGTCGCCGGTCCGGGTGTGGCATCGTCAGCGCGTTCATTTTGCGCGCCAGCGCGGTTTTTTCGCGCTTCTCAATGCTTTCGGCCGTCTCTTCATAAAGCAAAACGGCTTCGGTTGCGGGCCGCCGCTGTTCCGTTATGGCTTTCACCACCACCGTTTTTTCATCGTTGCCCTGACGCAGCGTGAGCGTGGCATTCAGTTCAACCAGCTTGCTCGGCTTACTGCGCTGGCCGTTGTAATGCACTTTTCCGCCGTCAACCATTTCACGGGCAAGGGCGCGCGTTTTATAAAAACGGGCTGCCCATAGCCATTTATCCAGTCTTACCCCATCAGCGGGTTTTTCTTTCATGGCGTCTCCTTCACGGTGAGTGAGGGGATCATCCGGCGATAGTCATTCAGCCCCGGATGACGCAGATAGCTTTTTTCAGCCAGGCCAGAATCGGGGTTGGTTACGCCCAGACAATAGCGAATGCCGAATGTCGCGGCGGCATCCAGGATCGCCTCGCTGTCATCAACAAATAACGTGCGCTCAGGCTGCAAATCGGTCTCTTTTGCCACCGCATGCCATAACCGCTGATCCTCTTTCGGATAACCAAATGTGTGGGTGGAAAGTAATAAATCAAGGTGTGAAGCGAGACCCGTATGTTCAAGCTTCACGGCCAAATTATGCGGATGCGCGTTCGTCAGTAAAATACGGCGCTTACCGCTCGCTTTCAGCGCGTCAAGGAAGGGCACGGTGTCCTCACGCAAGGCTGCACGCGATCCCTGGGCTGTCGTCATTGCACAAATATCCAAACTGAGGCGCTCGCTCCAGTAGTCCAGACAGTACCAGTTTAGCGTATGCTGCACAGCGCTATATTGCGAACGAATGAATTCCTGCGCTTCTGCCGGGGAGATACCCTGTTGTTCGCCATAAGTTTCCGGCACCAGTTTTTGCCAGAAATAGTTATCAAAGGCGAGATCGAGCAGCGTGCCGTCCATATCCAGCAGGACGGTATCGACCTCCTGCCAGGCGATATCAAGATGCATTAAAGGGGAACTCCAGCCAGAAGAAACGTGCGCGACAGGTTAGCACAACTTGTCGCGCAGTGGCGTTATCCGATCAGGCTCTCAGAGGAGGGGAGCAGTGCAGGGTTGAGGCTATTTTCATAATACTGCTGGATATCGGCCAGACGCGTGCGCGAACGCTGGTAGCGGCGCAGCGCCATAAACCCGTTCCAGAAAACACACACCACCATCGTAATCAGCAGCAGCGACGTCCCGATATAGCGCCATAAGCCTGCGCTATCGGGCATCCGGTGCAGGCCGATATGGCGCGTACCGTTGGCGTCGGTAAAGATACTGGTGACGATCCCTTCAGCACTGAACGGCGTCTGCATCAGCATCTGCGCCAGACGCTGGAACGCCCCCCATTGCTCCTGAGGCGGGTAGTCATACAGCGCAACCTGCGGATAAGGCTGATCGACCAGATCGCTTCCCTCATCGCTGACAATCACAAAACCGCCTGGCGCGGGGCTATTGAGCGCCTGCGCCGCGCGCGTCGTTTCACGCATCACAAAGGGGGCGGTAGACGTGGCAACCAGGTTATCCAGCGATTCGGCACTGACCGGACGCAGCAATACGTTAACGCCGTCCAGTCGTCCTGCTTCGGCACGTTTCACCAGCGCGTCCCAGTCTTTGCTGTTCCCGAGATTCACCAGCGCATTTTTAAGGCGTATGCATTCATCCTGGACAGAACACAGATCCTCTGTTTTCAGAACGATTTCACCAAAGTCATCCAGCAATACCATGCCCGATTTCTGAATAGCCGAGCGCAGGGCTGGGCTGACGCGTGAATCATCCTCTGTTTTCGGATGTAGCTGGCGGTTAACCGTCTGAGTCAAGGCTGTTGCTTTCGTCACGACCTCAGATTCCGGTAACGGCAGCGGCGGAGCATCATTCCAGATGATTTGCGAGCAGTCGAACGGCGTGAACGGGGAGTTCTGGCGCGTGTTCCAGGCTCCCGGAGTATGGATATTACACATTCCGCTGCCTTTCAGGCGTAACGTATCGCCGACGCGCACACCGGCCTCATCCAACTGCCTGACGCTGGTAGCTTCTATGGTTTGCGCCCCTTTTATCCACGAGAGGGTAAATTTTATGGGCATGTCCAGCGGCACAAAAAGCAGCAGCACGGCAAACACCAGCGCTGCGCCGCCGGCAATAACCGTACTGCGCAGCCAGTGCTGCAGGGGAAAATTTTTCACTTCGTCGTGCAGGGATAAATAACGCCCCTGACGCACAACGTGGCGGTCAAGGTAGATATCAATATCGGTTTTATGCCCTAAATCCTGGGTGATCCACGGCTGCCAGTGACGCGGATAGATGAGATCGATAATGCCGAGCGAGATATTGTTGATATGTTCCTGATCGTTCTCGCCGAACAAACCCCAGCGTTTTGGCGTTCCACGCAGGCAATGAATTTCACGTAGCGACGTTTTCGCCGGAGGCGCGAACAGCCCCCACAGACCGGCTGCCAGCAGCAGTACCGCCCCCCCCGCCAGCCAGGGAACAAATACTTCCGGCGTCAGCAGGCAGAAGAAAAAGAGCAGGAAGGCGGCGACGATCAGTACCGCTTCACGGATGCCGTCCGGGCGGCTCAGGGCATACTCTTCATGCGTCTCCTGGCGAATGTTGAGCAGTTCAATCTGTTCTGTCTCTTCACCGCGAATAGAGGCCTGAGCGGCGCTGGCGCGTTCCAGTGCGAAGCGTGGCGCTTCCTGTACATACTCATCCAGGGTATGGCCATTGAGCGAGATAACCAACGGTAATGCGTCGGTATGGATCAACTCAACGCTATTTTCGTCGTTGATGTACTGTTCCCAGAACGGCGGAAGATGCACTTCCGCAGAGTCGAGATAGTAACGCCATTTGTTGGGGTCATTGGTGGTGATGCCATAGCGGGTGATAGAGCGCGTCACGCAAAGTACGGTGTCGCTTTGCGCGTTCAGATTGAGCGACACCGGGGCAGCGCTGGCACCCGTTGGCCCTGGCGTTAGCTGGGAACGGTTGAGAGTTTCAAGATAGTGTTCAACGGTCGTGCGCTCTTCGGGCGTCAGCTTACGCGTAGTCGCACCCGCAAAGGCATTTAAAAAGGGCAGCCGATATCGCCGATGCAGGCGACGCCTGTATACCCACCATGCAACCAGCACGCCAGCCAGTGCAACAGCGAGAACAATCAAAATGGTGCTCATGCTTTCCCCATCTTACTTATCTTCTTACAGGTGTATACCCGTTATTATTCAGGTTGCCTGTGCGTTGGCGTCTTCGCCCACACCTGGTCGCGTAGGGTAAACGCTCCCGGGGAATCGCTGCGTCGCCGCGTTCATGCAACTCGACTATCCAGGGTAAAATCAGTAGCACCTTTAACATGAATGAGAGTCTGTGATTGGCTATCGGCAAATATGGAGTCGAACTTGAGCATTTTGAAGCGCATCCCAGTAACCGATGATGATAACAAAGCCTGTCGTGGCGCGATATCAGCAAATTCCTGGAAACTTTTCAACCTCTTGACTTTTCTTTTGAATTGAGTACTGAATCCTGATAAGTTGCATAAATGTAAATGCATAACGATTGACATTGCCGAAACCGTGCGGCATATCGCACAATGAAGCCAGTTCCCCCAGCAAAGACCCATCAAGATGAGCAAACCATTACAAAAACCCACCATTCTGAAGGTTGAAACCGTCGCGACATCGCGTCTGTTTAATGTCGAAAGTGTGGACCTGGAGTTCAGCAACGGTGTGCGTCGCGTTTATGAACGTATGCGCCCCTCTTCACGCGAGGCGGTGATGATTGTTCCCATTGTCGACGACCATCTGATTTTGATCCGTGAATATGCGGTGGGTATCGAGTCTTACGAACTTGGTTTTTCAAAGGGGCTTATCGACCCGGGTGAAACGGTCTTTGAGGCGGCAAACCGCGAGCTAAAAGAAGAGGTCGGGTTTGGCGCAAAGGAGCTGTCGTTCCTGAAAAAACTGAGCATGGCCCCGTCCTATTTTTCCAGCAAAATGAATATTGTGGTGGCCGAAGATCTCTATCCTGAATCGCTGGAAGGGGATGAGCCTGAACCCCTGCCGCAGGTGCGCTGGCCGCTGGCGCATCTGATGGATTTACTGGAAGACCCGGACTTTAACGAGGCGCGTAACGTGAGCGCCCTGTTCCTGGTGCGGGAGTGGTTGAAAGGGCAGGGAAGGTTGTAGCGATAAAAAAGCCGGGTGGCGGCTTCGCCTTACCCGGCCCGTGATTATGCCCGATTTTCACCGGGCATTTTTATCGTTAGAACAGCTCGTGCGTCTCGCCGTTATCAATAATTTCTGTACCCACTTCATGCACCGCCTGCGTGGTTGGCTGCGTGCCTTCAATGAAATACTCTTCACGGCTGTTACCCCCGCTGGCGAGCTGCCCGGTGCTACGGTCGATATTGACCGTAACAATGCCCGGCGGCGGCGTCAGTGGCTGCTCAGGGACACCGTCAAGAACCGATTTCATGTAAGCATCCCACGCGGGCTGTGCGCTCTTCGCGCCGCCTTCGTAACCGGAAATCTGATCTTTGATAGCGCCAGAGGCGGTTGTACGGCCCAAATTACGACGGTGATCGTCAAAGCCGATCCAGACTGACGTCACCACACCCGGGCCGTAACCGGAGAACCACGCATCTTTCGAACTGTTGGTTGTCCCGGTTTTACCGCCGATGTCACGACGCTGCAAATCACGCCCTGCTCGCCAGCCGGTACCTTGCCACCCCGGTTCACCAAAGATATTGCTGTTCAGCGCGCTCTTAATCAGGAATGCCAGCGGCGTGTTGATCACATGCGGAGCGTACTCCTGGGCGCCGCTCTGCGCCACCAGGGCCTGGTTAGCCTGTTCCAGCTGAGGCTGAGGCGCGACGATGTTTTTCTGCTCTGCGGAAAGGGCAACGTCTTCCATATCCCTGTTTTCAAGCACGTTAGATTTTTGCGTATCGCCGTAAATCACCGGAATATCGCACTCGGGGCAGGCAATTTTCGGGTTTGCTTCGAACAGAACACCGCCCTGGTCGTTTTCGATTTTACTGATGTAGTGCGGGTCAATCAGGAACCCGCCGTTGGCCATCACCGAGTATCCTCGCGCCACCTGAAGCGGCGTAAAGGAGGCGGAGCCTAACGCCAGCGATTCGGTGTGTACGATATTCTGCGCCGGGAAGCCGAAGCGCTGCAGATACTCTGCCGCATAGTCGACGCCCATCGCACGCATTGCACGCACCATCACCACGTTTTTAGACTGCCCCAGACCCTGACGAAGACGGATTGGACCTGCGTACTGTGCCGGAGAGTTCTTCGGCTGCCAGTCAGAACCCGCCCCCGCATCCCAGCGAGAGATAGGCACGTCATTGAGTATGCTGGCAAGGGTCAACCCTTTATCCATCGCGGCGGTGTACAGGAACGGTTTAATATTCGAGCCGACCTGTCGCAGCGCCTGAGTCGCGCGGTTAAACTTGCTCTGGTTGAAATCAAACCCCCCCACCAGCGCCATCACCGCGCCGTTTTGTGGGTTGATAGACACCAGCGCGGAGTTAACGTCGGGGACTTGCGCCAGCCACCAGGCATCATCCACCTTACGCACCCAGATTTGTTGTCCGGTCTGCACGACGTCGGTCACTTTACGCGGCGTTGGCCCTTGCAGGGTGTCTGAACGATACGGACGCGCCCAGCGCATTCCGTCCATGCCCAGGGATACCGAGGTTCCATCTGCCATTATCACTACGGCTTGCTGAGGATCGGCCTGGGTTACTGCCGCTGGCCGCATGGGACCATAGGTTGGCAACGATTTCAGCGAGCGGATGATTTTTTGGCTGTCCCATGCGCTTTCACCCACTTTCCACAGCACGTTTGACGGGCCGCGGTAGCCGTGACGCATATCGTAGTCCATCACGTTATTACGTACCGCCTCTTGTGCCGCCTGCTGCACCTTACGAGTGACGGTAGTGTAAACGCGATAACCATCTTCATAGGCGTTTTCACCGTAACGACCCACCATATCCTGGCGGACCATTTCCGTGAGATACGGTGCAGAGAAGGCGATTTCAGGCGCATGGTAATTCGCGTCGATGACATCGCTACGCGCCCTATCGAACTCGCTCTGGCTGATATAGCCTTCGCTCAGCATACGGGACAAAACAACATTACGGCGTGCTGTGGCGCGATCGAGCGAGAAGAGCGGGTTAAACGTGGATGGCGCTTTAGGCAGACCGGCAATGGTCGCCATTTCGCTCAGCGTCAACTGTTCGACAGGCTTACCGAAGTACACCTGTGCGGCAGCGCCTACGCCATAGGCGCGGTAGCCCAGATAGATCTTGTTGAGATACAGCTCCAGGATTTCATCTTTACTCAGTAACTGCTCAATGCGGATCGCGAGGAATACCTCTTTGATCTTACGCGTCAACGTCTTCTCAGGGCTGAGGAAGAAGTTACGCGCCAACTGCTGGGTAATGGTACTTGCTCCCTGAGAGGCGTGGCCCGAGAACAGCGCTACGCTTGCAGCACGGAAAATCCCCACCGGGTCGACACCGTGGTGCTCGTAAAAACGGCTGTCCTCGGTGGCGATAAAAGCTTTCACCATAACGGGCGGAACGTGTTCTAAGGTCAATGGGATACGGCGCTTTTCGCCATATTGCGCCATTAATTCGCCATCGGCGCTATAGACCTGCATAGGGATCTGGAGCCGCACATCACGAAGCGTGGCGACATCGGGTAGCTGTGGCTCGATATATTTGTACAAACCATAAATCGAGCCTGCTCCCAGCAGAATGCAACAGACTGCAAGGATTAATAAATACTTTACGAACTTCACCGGAGATTTCCCATTTGGTTTCACTTGGGCAGTTTCTAAACAATCGCGCGGTAGTATAAAGGCAAGCCTGAATCATTGATATAGCCGTCACTCTGACGGGCGATAAGGAGATCGTGAAGCATGGCTTTCAAAACATGGCAAACAGGTGTTCATATTCAACAAGATAAGGTTCTGATCGTTTCACTGGCGCGGGAAAAAAAGAGCTGGCGCTTATGCCGTTGGTGGGCTGTTCCCCTGGCGGAAGGCATTATCCGTGACGAGAAAATTTGTCAGCCAGAACGCCTGGTTGATGCCTTAGGCGACTGGCGAAGGAGATTGCCGCACCACCACCGGGTGTTTCTCTCTTTTCCTGCGGCGCGCACCCTGCAAAGAACCCTCCCTCGCCCCGCACTCGCGCTGCGCGACAGCGAGCAACTCACATGGCTAGGCGCGGCGCTCTCTCGTGAACTGGAGATGCCCGCGGATGCCCTGTGCTTCGATTACGCGCAGGACACCTTTAGCAACACATTTCATGTCACCGCCGCGCAAAACAAAGAGGTGGACGCGCTTTTAACGCTGGCGAAAACGCTGCGGTTGCGGCTGGCGACGATTACGCCGGATGCCGGGGCGTTGACCAATCTCCTTCCCGCGGTAGCGCCTGCGCAATGCGTTGCCTGGCGTGATGAGCACCAGTGGCTGTGGGCCATGCGACACCAGTGGGGGAGACGTTTTACCACCGAAGCGGAAACCGTCAATGAGCTGGCGGCTCTGCTGGCCCTTACGCCGGATGACATAGCCCTGTTCGATCGGCAGCGAAATCCGTGGGAAATAGTGGACCGCTGTCAGCCGCCGCTGCCTGAATGCGGGGCTGATTATACCGTCGCGCTGGCGCTGGCCATGAGCGAGGTGCCTGAATGAGCATGACAAATTTCATCCCATGGCGAAAGCAACGGCGCCTGCGCTGCCTGCGTTTTTGGGGAGTACTGTCTGGTGCGGCGCTGTTATTGCTGCTGACGGTGTTGGGGTTACTGAGGATGGACAATGCGCTAGAGCTGCGCGCCCGGCAAACACAGCAGGCGGGCGCGCAAACCGTGCAGAAGGTGCTGGTTGCCCGCCAGAAACAGGGAGCGCAAGCGCCGATACCCACGCATACGGCTTCACTGCAGGCATGGCAACCGGTACTGGAATCGCTATCAGCAACGATTCCGGCTCAGGCCTGGCTAACTGAGCTGCGCTATCAGCCCCCTTCGCTGATGGTTATTGGGTATGCCACGGCGCTTTCTGCTCTTTCAACCTTTCGTGATGCCCTCAGGGGCGTGACGGGGTTCACGCCCGGGCTTACCGGTGAACTTCAGCAGCTAAGCCCGGGGCGCTGGGCGTTCACTTTTCAGCTTCTGCAGCAGGAGTGACGCGTGGATACCCTGTTTGAGCGCTGGTGCGAAAGCCGCCTTGGGTGGCGCGTGCTCGGTTGGTGCCTCGGTGTTGTCATGCTGAGCATGATGTTATGGACAACGTTGCTAAGACCGGTACAAAAGCAGCGTACTGCACTGCAACTGCAACTGACCCGCACCGAAAGGTTCAATGCATCGTTATGGCCTGCCGCCAGTAAGGTTTTACCCCCGGCTATTACCCCCGTCCGGCTGGCGGTGCAACCTTTTTCCCCGCTGGATTTTCAGTCCAGCGATGCCCGGCTGGTTCAGTGGAAACCGCTTTCAAGCGGAGGAGAGCTAACGCTGGATGCTGACTGGCAGGCGGTCCCGGCTGTTTTTTCCCGATTAGCACAACGGAATGCGCGGGTGATGGCGTTCTCCCTTACACCCCAGGGCGCGAAGTTACGCCTGCGCGTTCAACTGGAGCAAGACCATGCGCAATAGCGTGCGATCCCTGCTGGTTTGCTCAGCGCTGTTAATGACCGGGATGCGCGATCCGTTTCATCCCCCTGCTGACCCCTGCGCCATTGAGGCTCTGTCGCAATGGCGCTATCGCGGCATGGTGGAGGGAGCCGGAAAGGTGGGGATTGTGCAGGATGGTCAAAAACGCTGGCATCGCCTGAAACAAGAGGATCGGCTGGCGGTGGGCTGGCGGGTCATGGCGATAAATGAAACGGAGCTGGTGGTTGATGTGGGTGAAACCTGTGAACCGCAACAATGGACGTGGCAACAAGAAGGAGCGAAGAAAAATGGGCGTAAGGATAATACTGGTGCTGGCGCTACTCAGCCCCCCGCTGTGGGCCGCCGCGCCGAAGCCGGTCACGCTGGTGGTGGATGATGTCCCGGTGGTTCAGGTGTTACAGGCGCTGGTGGCGCAGGAGAACCGTAATCTGGTGGTGTCGCCGGATGTGAGCGGCTCGCTGTCGCTCAACCTGACGCGTGTCCCGTGGCGGCAGGCGCTACAGACGGTTATCACCAGTGCCGGACTTATTCTGCGCGAAGATAAAGGCATTTTTTATGTCCATACCGCAGCCTGGCAACGTGAACAGCGGGAACGTCAGGAGCAAGAGCAGGCCCGGCGACAGCTTGACGCGCCGCTCATCTCTCACGCCATTTCCTTCGCTTATGCCGATGCCGGAGAGTTGCAAAAAGCAGCGGAAAAGCAGCTGAGCCCAAAGGGCAGTTTGTCTGTCGATAAACGGACCAACCGCCTGTTGGTGCGCGATAACCAGACGGCGTTGAATACACTTCAGCGCTGGGCCGCGCAAATGGATATTCCGGTTGAACAGGTTGAACTGGCGGCACATATTGTGACTATCACTGAAAAAAGCCTGCGCGAGCTGGGCGTGAAATGGAACCTCGCCGAAGCCACACAGGCGGGTAATATTGGACAGGTCACCACGCTCGGTGCCGACCTGTCCGTTGCTAACACCACCACGCATGTGGGTTTTAACATTGGGCGCATCAACGGCAGGCTGCTGGACCTTGAGCTCTCGGCGCTGGAGCAAAAGCAGCAGGTAGACATCATTGCCAGCCCCCGCCTGTTGGCCTCGCATATGCAGCCAGCCAGCATCAAGCAGGGCAGTGAAATCCCCTACCAGGTCTCCAGCGGTGAGAGCGGCGCGACGTCTGTTGAATTTAAAGAGGCAGTACTGGGGATGGAGGTGACCCCGGTTGTTTTGCCGGGCGGCCGCGTGCGTCTGAAATTACACATTAGCGAGAATATGCCCGGACAGGTGCTCCAGCAGGCCGACGGCGAAACCCTGGCTATCGATAAACAAGAGATAGAAACCCAGGTGGAGGTCAAAAGTGGAGAAACGCTGGCGTTGGGCGGGATCTTCTCGCAAAAGAACAAAACCGGCAGCGACAGCGTGCCGGGGCTGGGGAGAATCCCCTGGATTGGGCAACTTTTTCGCCATGACGGAAAAGATAACGAACGGCGTGAACTGGTGGTGTTTATTACGCCGCGTCTGGTCGGTATTCATTAAAGGTTAACGATCCCTGCTACGATTTTTCCTTCAGTTTGTTGCAGATGTTTGACGTGAGGCATGAATTAGCATACAAGGAGTACCGATTTGAGTTGGGCTGACGAACGTCTTATAACCTTACGCGTCTGGAATGGTGATTTAATCAGTTGCCAAACAAGCCGTAGTATTGAGATAATTTTTAGTCTGACTCTCGCTCAATTGCATATGAGGTTTCAGTTCATGTCCTGCTACGCTGGTGTCTGCGAAGCGGGGATTACCATTAACGAATAGTCTTAGTAGTACCGAAAAAATGGCAGAGAAACGCAATATCTTTCTGGTTGGGCCTATGGGTGCCGGCAAAAGCACTATTGGGCGTCAGTTAGCTCAACAACTCAATATGGAATTCTACGATTCTGATCAAGAGATTGAGAAACGAACCGGAGCTGATGTGGGCTGGGTCTTCGACGTTGAAGGCGAGGACGGTTTCCGTGATCGAGAAGAAAAAGTGATCAACGAACTCACGGAAAAACAGGGCATTGTGCTGGCAACTGGCGGCGGCTCTGTGAAATCTCGCGAAACCCGCAACCGTCTCTCCGCCCGTGGCGTAGTGGTCTATCTTGAGACGACCATTGAAAAACAGCTCGCACGCACGCAGCGCGATAAAAAGCGCCCGCTGCTGCAGGTTGAAACGCCGCCTCGCGAAGTCCTGGAAGCCCTGGCCGGTGAACGCAATCCTCTGTACGAAGAGATTGCTGATGTGACCATTCGTACCGACGATCAGAGCGCAAAAGTGGTTGCAAACCAGATTATTCATATGCTGGAAAGCAACTGATTCTGGCTTTATATACACTCGCCTGCGGGTAAAAGCATTTAAGGTGGATGTCGCGTCATGGAGAGGATTACAGTTACTCTCGGGGAACGTAGTTACCCTATCACCATCGCGGCTGGTTTGTTTAACGACCCAGCTTCCTTCTTACCACTGAAAGCGGGTGATCAGGCTATGCTGGTCACCAATGAGACGCTGGCTCCGCTTTATCTCGACCGTGTTCGTCTTCTGCTTGAGCAGATGGGCGTAAAAGTCGACAGTGTGATTCTGCCCGATGGCGAGCAGTATAAAAGCCTGACGGTACTGGATACCGTCTTTACCGCATTACTCCAAAAACCGCATGGTCGCGATACAACACTGCTTGCCCTTGGCGGCGGTGTGGTGGGCGATCTTACGGGGTTTGCTGCAGCAAGCTATCAACGTGGCGTACGTTTTATCCAAATTCCCACCACGTTGCTGTCGCAGGTCGACTCTTCTGTTGGCGGAAAAACGGCCGTCAATCATCCCCTTGGGAAAAACATGATTGGCGCGTTCTACCAGCCAGCATCGGTGGTAGTGGATCTCGACTGTCTCAACACCTTGCCAAAACGTGAGCTAGCTTCAGGCCTTGCTGAGGTGATCAAATACGGCATCATTCTTGATGGCGAGTTTTTTCACTGGCTGGAAGAGAATATTGATGCGCTGCTACGTCTTGACGGCCCTGCGCTGGCGTACTGCATTCGCCGTTGCTGTGAGCTGAAAGCGGAAGTTGTCGCCGCAGACGAGCGTGAAAGCGGCTTACGTGCTTTACTCAATCTGGGGCATACGTTTGGTCACGCCATCGAAGCCGAGATGGGCTACGGCAACTGGCTACATGGCGAAGCGGTGGCTGCCGGAATGGTTATGGCAGCGCGTGCGTCTGAACGGCTGGGACAGTTCACCTCTGAAGAGACAACGCGCATCACTGCCTTGCTTGAGCGTGCTGGCCTGCCGGTAGCAGGGCCGCAGGAGATGTCGGCAAACGCCTATTTACCCCACATGATGCGTGATAAAAAAGTATTAGCAGGCGAGATGCGTCTTGTGCTCCCGCTTGCAATAGGGAAAAGTGAAGTGCGCGGCGGAGTGCCGCACGATGTCGTTCTTGGCGCTATCGCTGACTGTCAGCGGGCGTAACAATTAGAAAGGTCAGGCCACTGTAACCCGTGGTCGTTTAGCTTCAGGCGAAATGCAAAGTCGTTAGCATAAGCCTTTGAGTGGGGTGTTAAATGGATGAATTCAAACCAGAAGACGAGCTGAAACCCGATTCCGGCGATCGTCGTACTGGTCGTTCTCGTCAATCTTCAGAACGTGATAACGAGCCGCAGATCAACTTCGATGATGTTGAACTGGAGGCAGACGATCGTCGCCCTGCACGCAGCCGCAACGCGCGTGATGAGCGAGAAGAAGAGGATTATGAGTCCGGAGACGATTCAATAGACGAAGAGCCTGTAGAGCGTCGCCCGCGTAAACGTAAAAAAGCCGTAGCGGCGAAACCGGCCTCCCGCCAGTACATCATGATGGGGCTGGGCGTGCTGGTACTGGTGCTGCTGATTGTCGGCATTGGTTCCGCGCTGAAAGCACCGTCAACGAATTCCACCGAGCAAAACCCTTCTGCCGGGAAGAGCATCAACCTTTCTGGTACCGATGCGGCCGATCAGGCGAATGGCGCACAGCCTGCGCCGGGTACGACCTCCGCTGAGCAGACCGTCGGCAACCCAACGACGCCTCAGGATGTCTCTCTGCCACCAGTCTCTGCCAACCCGGCTCAAAGCCAGCTACCTGTAACGCCAGAGGGCCAGCAGCGTATAGAGGTTCAGGGCGACCTGAATAATGTGCTGACCCAGCCGCAGAACCAGGAGCAGGTAAATAACGTCGTGGTTAACTCCACGCTGCCAACAGAACCTGCCACTGTCGCTCCGATTCGTGGCGGTAGCGCGCAACCGCAGGCTACAGCAACCGAAACCAAACCACGCCAGACGCAAACGACGCAGCGTCCGGAACGTAAGCAGGCGGTGATTGAGCCTAAGCGTGAAACCAAACCTCAGGCAGTGGTAAAAGCGCCTGAAGGGAAGGCGGCGACGCAACCGAAACGTACCGAAACGCCAGCGACCCAGACTGCGCCGAGAGCCACGGCGACCACTACGGCCCCGGCAGCGACAGCCGCCCCAGCGGCGAGTGCGTCCAGTGCAGCAGCAGGGAAAACGGCGGGTAACGTCGGTTCTCTGAAATCTGCGCCGTCCAGCAACTACACGCTGCAGCTGAGCAGTTCGTCTAACTATGACAACCTTAACGGTTGGGCGAAGAAATCGAACCTGAAAAACTATGTGGTGTATCAGACGACGCGTAACGGACAACCATGGTATGTGCTGGTGAGCGGTGTTTATGCTTCTAAAGATGAAGCGAAACGTGCCGTTGCAACACTGCCCGCCGACGTTCAGGCGAAGAACCCGTGGGCGAAGCCGATTCATCAGGTTCAGGCCGATCTGAAGTAATGTTTAAAGCGCAGGATGCTGTCGGAGCTTTCTCCACAGCCGGAGAAGGTGTAATCAGTTAGTCAGCATGAAAAAAAATCGCGCTTTTCTGAAATGGGCAGGGGGGAAATACCCCCTGCTTGATGATATTAAAAAGCACCTGCCGAAAGGCGAGTGTCTAATCGAGCCCTTTGTGGGGGCGGGTTCGGTATTCCTGAATACCGATTTTTCTCGTTATATTCTGGCGGATATCAACAGCGACCTTATTAGCCTTTATAACATCGTCAAGCTGCGTACCGACGAGTACGTTGATGAGGCGCGTAAGCTGTTTACGCCTGAAAATAACCAACCGGATGCTTACTACCAGTTCCGCGCTGAGTTTAATCAGAGCAAGGATCCGTTCCGCCGCGCGCTGTTGTTCCTCTATCTGAACCGTCATGGCTACAACGGCCTGTGCCGGTATAATCTGCGGGGAGAGTTTAACGTCCCCTTTGGCCGCTATAAGCGCCCGTATTTTCCGCTGGCCGAGCTGCATCACTTCGCGCAAAAAGCGCAGAATGCCGAGTTCCATTGCCTCTCCTATGAAGAGTGCATGGAGCAGGCAGACGCCACGTCGGTAGTCTACTGCGATCCGCCTTACGCGCCGCTTTCAGCGACGGCGAATTTTACCGCTTATCATACCAACAGCTTCACACCGGCCGAGCAGGCCCGTCTGGCTGAAATGGCAGAAAAACTGGTCAGTAAAAGAATTCCGGTGTTAATTTCGAATCACGATACCCCTGATACGCGCGAATGGTACAAAGCCGCGAAGCATTTTCAGGTCAAAGTGCGGCGTAGCATTAGCAGCAACGGCGGCACACGTAAAAAGGTGGACGAACTCCTGGCTCTTTATCGCCCCTGAGCCGTTTTGCCCGCCGGTACACACATTTCAAGGAGATGCGGATGAAACAGTTTTTGATTGCTCCCTCAATTCTGTCGGCCGATTTTGCTCGCCTCGGTGAGGATACCGCCAGCGTGCTGGCGGCTGGCGGAGATGTCGTCCATTTCGACGTTATGGATAACCACTACGTGCCCAACCTGACCATCGGGCCGATGGTGCTTAAGGCACTGCGTGATTACGGAATTAGCGCACCGATTGACGTCCATCTGATGGTGAAGCCGGTCGATCGCCTCGTGCCGGATTTTGCCGCCGCCGGCGCGAGCATCATTACCTTCCATCCGGAAGCCTCCGAACACGTTGACCGCACGCTGCAGCTTATCAAAGAGAATGGCTGTAAAGCGGGTCTGGTCTTCAACCCGGCAACATCGCTGAGCTATCTCGACTACGTGATGGATAAGCTTGACGTCATTTTGCTAATGTCCGTTAACCCGGGCTTTGGCGGTCAGGCATTCATCCCTCAGACGCTCGATAAACTGCGGGAAGTACGCCGCCGTATTGATGAATCTGGCTACGACATTCGTCTCGAAGTGGACGGCGGTGTGAAGGTGAGTAACATTGGTGAAATTGCCGCAGCGGGCGCGGATATGTTCGTTGCAGGCTCAGCCATCTTCAATCAACCAGACTACAAAACAGTTATTGATGAGATGCGCAGTGAACTGGCAAAGGTAAGTCATGGATAAATTTCAGGCAATCCGGGGGGTAGCATTTGACCTCGATGGCACGCTGGTCGACAGCGCGCCGGGCTTAAGCAGCGCCGTCGACCAGGCCCTGTATGCCCTTGAACTCCCCGTTGCGTGTGAAGAACGCGTTGTGACGTGGATTGGTAACGGCGCCGATGTTCTGATGGAACGCGCCCTGGCCTGGGCTCGTCAGGAACGTGCGTCACAACGTTCCGCGCAGGGTAAACCGAGCGTCGATCACGCCGATATCCCGCAGGAAGAGCAGCAGCGCGTTTTGCGTAAACTGTTTGATCGTTACTATGCAGAGACGGTGGAAGAGGGCAGTTTCCTGTTCCCGGACGTCGCACAAACGCTGAGCGTGCTTCATGCTAAAGGCATTCCGCTGGGGCTGGTGACCAATAAGCCGACGCCATTTGTCGCGCCGCTGCTTGAAACGCTGGGTATCGCGAAGTATTTCTCCGTGATTGTTGGCGGCGATGACGTGAAAAACAAAAAACCGCATCCGGAACCGCTTCTGCTGGTGGCAGGAAAATTATCCTTATCTCCTGCGGAGCTGCTCTTTGTGGGTGATTCACGCAATGATATTCTGGCTGCTAAAGCGGCGGGTTGTCCATGCGTTGGATTAACCTATGGCTACAACTACGGTGAAGCCATTACGCTCAGTGAGCCGGACGTTGTGTTCGACCACTTCAACGATTTGTTGCCCGCACTCGGGCTTTCGCACAGTGAATATCAGGAATTGAAAAATGACTAAGCCCATCGTTTTTAGTGGCGCACAGCCGTCAGGTGAATTGACCATTGGTAACTACATGGGTGCGTTGCGTCAGTGGGTCAGCATGCAGGATGACTACCATTGCATCTATTGCATTGTGGATCTCCATGCCATCACCGCGCGTCAGGATCCTGAGAAGTTGCGTAAAGCCACTCTGGATACGCTGGCGCTGTATCTGGCCTGCGGTATCGATCCTGAGAAAAGCACTATCTTTGTACAGTCTCATGTGCCGGAGCATGCACAGCTGGGCTGGGCGCTGAACTGCTATACCTATTTTGGTGAACTGAGCCGTATGACCCAGTTCAAGGATAAATCAGCCCGCTATTCTGAAAACATCAACGCCGGTCTGTTTGACTATCCGGTATTGATGGCGGCAGACATCCTGCTGTACCAGACTAATCAGGTTCCTGTGGGTGAAGACCAGAAGCAGCACCTGGAGCTGAGCCGCGATATCGCCCAGCGCTTTAACGCGATCTATGGCGAGGTGTTTAAAGTGCCAGAGCCGTTTATTCCGAAATCTGGCGCACGCGTGATGTCGCTGCTTGAGCCAACTAAAAAGATGTCCAAGTCTGACGATAACCGCAACAACGTTATCGGCCTGCTGGAAGATCCGAAATCGGTGGTCAAAAAGCTTAAGCGTGCGGTGACCGATTCCGATGAGCCGCCTGTTGTACGCTACGATGTGCAAAACAAAGCGGGCGTTTCCAACCTGCTGGATATCCTCGCTGGCGTGACCGGCCAGAGCATCTCTGAGCTGGAGCAGCACTTCGAAGGCAAGATGTACGGCCACCTGAAAGGCGAAGTGGCGGAAGCCGTTTCCGGTATGCTGACCGAGCTTCAGGCGCGCTACAACCGCTATCGCAACGACGAAGCTTTCCTGCAGAAGGTCATGAAAGAGGGGGCGGAAAAAGCCAGCGCACGCGCCTCTGAAACCCTGAAAGCGGTGTACGAAGCAATTGGGTTTGTTGCAAAGCCATAATGCACTTCCCTACAACAAAAAACCGGGGAACCCCGGTTTTTTTACACCTGAAAAACGCTCACTGCTCTGCTGCTGCTCCGCAACCACCGATGATCTTCGAAATGGAGATCGCCGGATGCAGCAGGTAATCATAGCTGCAGTTATTTTTGGTATTTTGAACGTGACCGGTGCAGGCCGTCAGAGTCGATAACAGGCCTACCAGAACGGCGGCTTTTGCCAGTTTGAACATACGCTATCCTTGTCATAAAACGAAATTGGGATGTAATACGCGAGAATAAATGGAAAAATTCCATTTCAGGGCAGTAGGTTAACGATGGCGGTAAGAGGGGAGTAGTCCGGTTACAGACTCCTCCCGGGAGGGCGGTTATGCGTTAGTAGCTGGAGAACCAGTTCAGTTTTTCACGCAGTTCAACCACGCGACCTACAACGATCAGCGTCGGGCTGTCGACCTGCTGCGCCAGTTCGCCTAACTGCGTCAGGACCCCGCTCACCACGCGCTGCTTAATGGACGTACCGTTCTCCACCAGCGCGACGGACATATCCTCATCCATGCCGTGCTCCAGCAGTTTCGCCTGGATTGTCGCGGCCTGGTTAAGCCCCATATAGAACACCAGCGTCTGCTTTTCGGCGGCGAGGTTGTGCCAGTCCAGTTCGCTGCCGGTCTTCAGGTGGCCCGTCACCAGACGCACGCTTTGGGCGTAATCGCGATGGGTCAATGGAATGCCAGAATAAGCGGAACAGCCGGACGCCGCGGTAATACCCGGCACCACAGAGAACGGAATACCCGCATTGCACAGGGTTTCCAGCTCTTCACCGCCGCGACCAAAGATAAACGGATCCCCGCCCTTCAGGCGCACCACGCGTTTCCCTTTTTGCGCTTCATGCAGCAGGATTTGGTTAATCTCTTCCTGCGGTACGCAGTGGTAGCCCGCGCGTTTGCCTACAAAGACGCGGTCTGCGTCGCGGCGCACGAGGTTCATGATGTCATCGGAGACCAGACGGTCATACACCACGATATCCGCCTGCTGGATCTGCTGCAGCCCTTTTAGCGTCAGTAATCCCGCATCGCCAGGCCCCGCGCCTACCAGCACCACTTCGCCACGGTTTTCCAGCGGTTCGGTGAGCAACTGCTCGGTCATCTCTTCAACCGCTTTGCTATCCTGATTCGCCAGCGATTGCGCCAGCCTGTCGTTCACGAAAAATTTCTCCCAGAAGCGACGGCGCTCGCCGACGGTGGCGAAGGTTTTTTTCACTCGAGAGCGCAGTTGGCCTGCATAGTGGGCAATCTGACCAAGATGCTGGGGCAGAACGGCTTCCAGTTTTTCACGCAGCAGACGAGCCAGAACGGGCGAGCGACCCCCGGACGATACCGCAATCATCAGCGGTGAACGGTCGATAATCGACGGCATGATAAAGCTGGCCTCTTTCGGCGCATCCACCACGTTGCAGAAAATACGCCGTGTCTCGCAGGCATCACTGACGCGCTGGTTTACCGCATCGTCATCGGTGGCGGCGATGGTGAGCCAGCAGGTATCCAGCAGCGATTCGGTAAATGCCCCCTGTACCAGCGTGAGCATCTCTTCCTGGGCCCAGACCTCAAACTGCGGGGCGAAGGCGAGGGCATTGACGGTGAGGCGGGCTCCCGCCTCCAGAAGCAGGCGTGCTTTACGTTCAGCCACATCGCCACCGCCCACCAGCAGGCAGTCGCGGTTGCGTAATTGACAAAAAATCGGCAGGTGATCCACGACATTACCTCACAGCATTGGTGGAGGGCTAAGAATTGACGTCAGGATAACAGCAGGGATCGCACAGAACATACGGTTTTTCCTGCCATTACCCATAAGGGGTCATAAGCCTTTCCTATAGGAAAGGCGGAGGGTTAGCCTTTCAACTGCACCTTACCGTCCTTCACGCGGACGTCGTAATGCTTCACAGAGTGGCTCTCATCTTCCATGCAGTGCCCGTCGCTTAAGCGAAAGCGCTGTTTTTTCAGCGGGCTGGCGACCCACAGTTCGCCCTGATGCTCCGCAATTAAGCCGCGGGAGAGTACGCTGGCCTCAAAGAACGGATCGATGTTACTGATGGCAAAGACCTGTTCGTCATCATGAGGACGGAAAATGGCAACCTGCCCGGCGCCCAGCAGAGCGCAGACGCCGGTTGCAGGCAGAATGTCGTGAATGTCGCAGATAGTGACCCACTGGCTCATACGTTTTCCTCCACCAGCGTCACTGGAATACGTTCGTAAGGCGTCGCTGGACGATGCTGTTCGCGCTCTGTCACCATCTGAACGTTCGGATCGCGCTGGGTGCTGTTGATAAAGTGCTTGAAGCGCGTCTGTGCGGCCGGGGTGTTCACGGTTTCGGTCCACTCGCAAATCACCGCCTCGCGCAGGCGTGCCATCTCGGCCTCGAGCTGTTGGTTCAGGCCCAGCGTGTCGTCAATGATGACCGACTTCAGGTAGTCGATACCCCCTTCCAGGTTATCGAGCCACGAGGCCGTACGGGTCAGCTTATCGGCGGTACGGATGTAGAACATCATAAAGCGGTCGAGGTAGTTCAGCAGGGTTTCGCGATCAAGATCCGCCGCCAGCAGGTCTGCATGGCGTGGTTTCATCCCGCCATTACCGCACACGTACAGGTTCCAGCCTTTCTCGGTCGCAATAATCCCCACGTCTTTCCCCTGCGCTTCCGCACATTCACGGGTACAGCCAGAAACGCCGAACTTCATTTTGTGCGGGGTGCGGATGCCCTTATAGCGGTTTTCCAGCTCAACGCCGAAGCCCACGCTATCGCCTACGCCATAGCGGCACCAGGTGCTGCCCACGCAGGTTTTCGCCATACGCAACGCTTTGGCATACGCATGGCCGGTTTCAAAGCCCGCTTCAATCAGTTGACGCCAGATGTCTGGCAGGTCGTCTTTCTGCGCACCAAACAGGCCAATGCGCTGGGAACCGGTGATTTTGGTATACAGATTGTATTCACGGGCGATACGGCCCACCGCGACCAGCCCTTCGGGGGTGATTTCACCACCGGCAGAGCGCGGGATAACCGAGTAGGTTCCGTCTTTCTGGATGTTCGCCAGGAAGTTATCGTTGGTGTCCTGCAGCGGCGTATGTTCTGGCTTAAGAACGTAGTCATTCCAGCAGGAGGCCAGCAGGGAGCCGACGGTCGGTTTACACACTTCGCAGCCGTAACCCTGGCCGTGTTTCGCCAGCAGTTCGTCGAAAGATTTTATGCCTTCCACGCGGAGCAAGTGGTACAACTCCTGGCGGGAGTAAGAGAAGTGCTCGCACAGGTTGTTGTTCACTTCAATGCCCTGCTTCGCCAGCTCGGCGTTTAGCACCTGAGTGACCAGTGGAATACAGCCCCCGCAGCCGGTACCGGCTTTGGTTTCGGCTTTCAGGGCCGCCACGGTGTGGCAACCTTTATTGATGGCAGAAATGAGCATGCCTTTGGTGACATCGAAGCAGGAGCAAATCTGCGCGCTCTCCGGCAACTTATCCACGCCAATGGACGGCTTGCCGCTGGAGGCGTGAGCGGGGAGGATCAGCGCGTCCGGGTTTTCCGGCAGTTCAATGGCGTTCAGCACCAGTTGCAGCAGGTTGCCGTAGTCGCTGGTGTCACCCACCAGAACCGCCCCGAGCAGGGTTTTATTATCCTGGCTTACGATCAGGCGCTTATAGACTTCTTTGTTTTCGTCGAGATAGACATAGCTGCGTGAGTTCGGGGTGCGGCCATGCGCATCGCCGATTCCGCCCACGTCCACGCCCAGCAGCTTCAGCCTGGCGCTCATGTCTGCGTCAGTGAAGGCGTTTTCGCGACCGAGGATATGGTCAACGGCGACCTGGGCCATTTTGTAGCCTGGCGCGACCAGACCATACACGCGGTTATTCCAGCTGGCGCATTCGCCGATGGCATAGATATCCGGGTCTGACGTCTGGCAGGCGTCGTTAATCATGATTCCGCCACGCTGCGCAACGGCCAGACCGCATTGGGTCGCTATTTTGTCGCGCGGACGAATGCCGGTAGAGAAGACGATAAAGTCCACTTCCAGCTCGCTGCCGTCGGCAAAGCGCATGGTTTTACGCGCTTCGGTACCTTCCTGAACGATCTCTTTGGTGTTTTTGCGGGTGTGAACTTTCACCCCCATGCTTTCGATTTTACGCCGCAGCTGATCGCCACCCATGTGGTCCAGCTGTTCGGCCATCAGCATCGGGGCAAATTCGATGACATGGGTTTCAACGCCGAGGTTTTTCAGCGCCCCGGCCGCTTCCAGACCCAGCAGGCCGCCGCCCACCACCGCGCCGCGCTTACTGCGTCGGGCACAGTTTTCGATGGCCTTCAGGTCTTCAATCGTGCGGTAAACGAAGCAATCCTGCGTTTCCGAGCCTTTAATTGGCGGGATCCACGGATAAGAGCCAGTCGCCATAATCAGTTTGTCGTAAAAAACCGTCCGTCCGGCGCTGGAGTGGATCACTTTTTCCTGACGGTTGATAGTGATAGCCCGTTCGCCCACCAGCACGTTTACGCCATGCTTCTCGTAGAATCCTTCACGCACCAGAGAAAGCTCTTCGGCGGTATGATGGGAGAAGTAGGAAGACAAGTGCACACGGTCGTACGCCATGCGGGGTTCTTCACAGAACACGGTAATATCGAAATGGGCGGCATCGGCCTTATCGAGAAGATCCTCAATAAAGCGATGTCCGACCATGCCGTTACCGATGATAGCGAGTCTGACTTTGCTCATTTTTGCCTCGATTTCTTTTTTATTACGTCCTACCTTATCGATTCAGCAACGTAGCTTATTGATGCAAATCAAATACGCTTTAGACTACCCCTTAGGTGGTAGATTACTGATTTATCAGGATTTTTATAAGTACTGGAAATCGCTGGCTTTTCCTCTTCGCCGGTTTTGTGTACAAATGAGCGTGCTAACGTGATGCGTGAGTGCGCCTGATTTTCAACTGTGTTTTCGGGAGAAAGGTATGTCTACCACACCGCTCTGGCTTGTCCAGAATGTTCGTTTACCGGGTCGGGAAGGGCGGTGGCAAATCGCCATTGAGGACGGTCGTTTTGGTAATATCACGCCAATGGACGCAACCCCAGCCGAGGTTCACGAGGTATTAAACGCCCGTGGAGGGCTGGCGATCCCCCCGTTCATTGAGCCGCATATCCACCTGGATACCACCCAGACGGCGGGCGAGCCGAACTGGAATCACTCCGGCACGCTGTTTGAAGGCATTGAGCGCTGGGCAGAGCGCAAGGCGCTGCTCAGCCATGAGGATGTGAAAGCCCGCGCATGGAAAACCCTGAAGTGGCAGATTGCGAACGGCGTCCAGTTTGTGCGTACCCACGTGGATGTCTCAGACCCGACCCTTACCGCTCTGAAAGCGATGCTTGAGGTGAAGCAAGAGGTCGCCCCTTGGGTCACGCTGCAAATCGTCGCTTTCCCGCAGGAAGGTATCCTCTCTTATCCCAACGGCGCGGCGCTGCTGGAAGAGGCTTTAACGCTGGGCGCCGATGTGGTCGGCGCGATCCCGCATTTTGAATTCACCCGCGAATACGGCGTGCAGTCGCTGCATATCGCCTTTGATCTGGCGAAGAAATATGACCTGCCGCTGGATATTCACTGCGATGAAATCGATGATGAACAGTCCCGATTTGTCGAGACGGTTGCCACCCTGGCGTATGAAGCCGGAATTGGCGCACGCGTGACGGCCAGCCACACCACCGCCATGCACTCCTATAACGGGGCATACACGTCACGGCTGTTCCGCCTGCTGAAGATGTCGGACATTAACGTCGTGGCTAACCCGCTGGTGAACATTCACCTGCAGGGGCGTTTTGACGACTATCCGAAGCGCCGCGGTATCACCCGGGTGAAAGAGCTACAGGAAGCCGGAATCAACGTCTGCTTTGGTCATGATGATGTGTTTGACCCGTGGTATCCGCTCGGCACTGGCAACATGCTGCAGGTGCTGCATATGGGGCTGCATGTCTGTCAGATGATGGGCTATGCGCAAATCGACAGTGGGCTGAATCTGATTACCCATAACAGTGCCCGAACCTTTGGCCTGCGTGATTACGGTATTGAGACGGGTAACCCGGCCAACCTGATTATTCTGCCGGCGGAGAGCGGATTTGAAGCGCTCCGCTGTCAGGTGCCAGTGCGCTGGTCGATTCGCCAGGGACGCATTATTGCTATCACGCAGCTGGCGCAGACATGGATCCAGATGGATAGCGGCGGAGAAGAGGTGAGCTTTGCCAGAAATAGCCCCTCTGCTGAGCGCAAAGGGGCATAAGGGATCAGTGAGATGACGCTGCTACGTTGTGCTGGCGGTGGCGGGTCATGAAGCCCAGAACGAAGCACATGATGAACACCCCGGCATACAGGACGTTAGCGGTATGCAGTGCAGCCAGCGGGCCGCTGTGCGCCACAATCGGGCCGGTGACGACGAAGGTCAACATGGTGCCGATGGTGCCGCAGGTCAGCACAACGTTAACCAGCTTCGGCGAGGCCACTTTAATCTGCAGAGAGCCGAGGGTAATAATTGAGGTATAAATTGCGCTGGAGAATAAGCCCAGGGTCAGAATGCGCTGCAAATCAAAGAAGCGCCTTTAAGGCGCTGAAAGCGGGCAGATAGTCGTCTCGAAAGTGATCCATTTATATCTTTTAGAGAAATAATAATGTTATTGCAGGTTTTTGTGTGATCGTCGTCACGCTATTGTGCGTGCTAACCAATCGTTTGCGCAGTAACAACTGTTTCAATTTCGTAAAATTAGGTAAAAGGCTGGTCTCCGTTCATACTGCTCTTTAGAATCAAGCCATTCGCTTTTTATACTGCGCTTTGTTAAGGAATTCTCATGCTCAAATCAACACTGGCGGCTGTCGCAGCTGTGTTTGCTCTTTCTGCCGTTTCCCCTGCTGCGCTGGCAGCAAAAGGAGATCCTCACGTCCTGCTGACCACCTCCGCCGGCAATATTGAGCTGGAACTGAACAGTCAAAAAGCTCCTGTTTCTGTGAAAAACTTCCTCGACTACGTGAACAGTGGCTTCTATAACAACACCACTTTCCACCGCGTTATCCCGGGCTTTATGGTGCAGGGCGGCGGTTTTAACGAGCAGATGCAGCAGAAACAGCCTAACCCGCCTATCAAAAACGAAGCAGATAACGGCCTGCTGAACAAGCGCGGCACGATTTCCATGGCGCGTACCGCAGATAAAGACAGCGCCACCAGCCAGTTCTTCCTCAATGTGGCCGATAACGCCTTCCTTGACCACGGTCAGCGCGACTTTGGTTACGCCGTGTTCGGTAAAATTGTGAAAGGCATGGACGTGGCCGATAAGATTTCTCAGGTGCCGACCCATGACGTCGGTCCATACCAGAATGTGCCGTCAAAACCGGTGGTTATCCTCTCCGCGAAAGTACTGCCGTAATCTCCTCCTGTACGGGCGCTTGTCGCCCGTATTGGTTAGCCCTCCCGGCGAAAGCGCGTTTTGCTGCTTATACTTGTGGCAAACGGACACATTCAGGGAGGCGTTAAGTGAAAAAACTCACCGACAAGCAAAAATCCCGTCTCTGGGAACAACAGCGTAACGTCAATTTTCAGGGCAGTTGTCTCCTTGAAAAAGGTCATGGCCCTGCAGAGCCACAGATTGATACGCTTGAACTTGGGCCTTCAGCGCCTGGGTTGCCCCATTTATGCTTTATTCATCGCCATCTTTTTCTCAGAGAGATGAAACAGGCAGGCGAGCTGCGTATCGACGATGTTTTCAAAGGTGACATCCTATTCTGCCATTTCGAGTACATCGAAAAGGCCGGTAATGACTTGATGGCGGCGCTGGAAAACGACAAGTATTTGGTGGGCCTGCAGAAAGAAGACTTTATAGAGAGAGTGAGCCATTACTACTGTGAAATTAACATGTTGCACCCTTTTGTCAGCGGTAATGGTATTGCGCAACGCGTTTTCTTTGAGCAGATGGCGATCCACGCAGGTTACGCGTTGAGCTGGAAAGATATCAACCCGGACGACTGGGCGGCGGCAAATCAGAGTGGGGCGACAGGGGATTTAACGGCGCTGAACACCCTCTTTGCCAAAGTAGTGAGCGATGCGCGGGAAACGGAGTAGAATAGGGCGGCCTTTTCTCCGGAGCCGCCATGATCCTGCTGATTGATAACTACGATTCCTTCACCTGGAACCTTTACCAGTACTTTTGTGAACTGGGGGCCGAGGTTGTCGTTCGCCGCAACGACGACATCAGCCTGGCCGACATTGAAACGCTGGCCCCGCAGAAAATTGTTATCTCGCCGGGGCCGTGTACGCCCTCAGAATCCGGCGTCTCTCTGGATGTCATCCGCCACTATGCCGGTAAGCTGCCTGTCCTGGGCGTCTGCCTGGGGCATCAGGCTATTGCGCAGGTCTTTGGTGCGACTATCGTGCGGGCGGCGAAAGTGATGCACGGTAAAACCTCCCCCGTTACGCACAACGGCGCTGGAGTATTTACCGGGCTAAATAACCCGTTAACCGTCACGCGTTATCACTCTCTGGTGATTGACCCCCTTACGTTGCCCACGTGCTTCGAAGTGACCGCCTGGAGCGACACCTGCGAGATCATGGGCATCCGCCACCGGGACTGGGATCTCGAAGGGGTGCAGTTTCACCCGGAAAGTATTCTGAGCGAACAGGGGCACCTGCTGCTGGCCAATTTCCTGAATCGCTGAATATCTATTGCCTTATTGTGATTTTTTATGCATATTTTGTGAGTATATTTTCACAACTGATGTGACATAAATGGATGGGCACCACATGGCAACTGAACAACCCGCAATTACCCGCGCGACATTCGATGAAGTGATCCTGCCGGTTTATGCACCGGCTGAGTTTATCCCGGTCAAAGGCAAAGGCAGCCGCGTCTGGGATCAGCAGGGGAAAGAGTATGTTGATTTCGCCGGCGGGATTGCGGTGACGGCGCTGGGCCATTGCCATCCTGCGCTGGTAAAGGCGTTGAAAACCCAGGGCGAAACCCTTTGGCACACCAGCAATGTCTTCACCAATGAACCGGCGCTGCGCCTGGGGCGTAAGATCATCGAGTCGACCTTCGCCGATCGCGTGCTGTTTATGAACTCTGGTACTGAAGCTAACGAAACCGCCTTCAAGCTGGCGCGCTTTTATGCGTCTACCCGTCACAGCCCGTATAAAACTAAAATTATCGCCTTCCATAACGCCTTCCACGGTCGTTCGCTATTTACCGTTTCCGTTGGCGGACAGCCAAAATACTCAGACGGATTTGGTCCAAAACCAGCGGATATTATTCACGTGCCGTTTAACGATCTGCATGCGGTGAAAGCGGTAATGGACGACCACACCTGCGCGGTGGTGGTTGAGCCTATTCAGGGTGAGGGCGGCGTCACGGCGGCTACCCCGGAATTCCTCAAAGGGCTGCGCGCGCTGTGTGATGAACATCAGGCGCTGCTGGTATTTGATGAAGTCCAGAGCGGAATGGGGCGTACTGGCGAACTCTTTGCCTATATGCACTACGGCGTGACGCCGGATATCCTCACCAGCGCGAAAGCGCTGGGCGGCGGCTTCCCGGTGAGTGCAGTGTTGACCACGCAGGATATCGCTTCTGCGTTTCACGTGGGTTCGCATGGTTCCACCTACGGTGGTAACCCGTTGGCCTGTGCCATCGCGGGTGCGGCATTCGATATCATCAATACGCCAGAGGTGCTGAGCGGTGTAAACGCAAAACGCGAGCTGTTCGTAAAGCATCTGCAGCAGATTGACGGCCAGTACGACGTGTTCAGCGAGATCCGCGGTATGGGTCTGCTCGTTGGCGCTGAGCTTAAACCCCAGTATAAAGGCCGCGCACGCGATTTCCTGCACGCGGCTGCCCACGAAGGGGTGATGGTGCTCAACGCCGGTCCGGACGTGATGCGCTTTGCGCCGTCGCTGGTGGTTGAAGAGAAAGATATTGAGGACGGGTTACACCGCTTTGCTGCGGCGGTCGGGAAAATCGTAAAAGGCTAGTACGCCGTTCGCTTCAGCCTGCGCGTTAACCAAATCCCGTGATGGGGGCGCTGACGCCATGCCACCGACGAAATGGTGTGCATGGTGTTCAGATGCCCCAGAATGCGCTGCAAATGCTGCTCAAGGGTGCTCATTGGCCCGTGGGTCAGCGTCTCCGGCGCTTCCAGAATGTTCGAATCGCCTGACTCGCCCGGCGCGTCGTACTCCAGACGCTGCTGACAGCGTTGCAACGCAATTTCACACGACTGCAAATAGCGCTGCGCCAGGTCCGGCGTCAGCATCGTGTGCTCACGCGCCAGCGTGGTCATGGCGTTAATATGCTCGACGATAAACTGGCTGTGCGTGACCCACAGCTTCATGTCTGCCAGATAGTGTGAGTTAAAGCCCGGCTCCTGCATTGCCTGATTAAGCGAGTTGAACAGGGCGTTGTGCGCCTGGTTGACCTTCATGCGCTGGTAGGCCAGCGGCGAGGGCTGCGGGTCGTCGCTCAGGATCAGGCGAATGGCCTGCTGATCGGCCTCCAGCGCGTCGTGGGCGTTCTGCCGCAGCAATCCGCTCTGCCACTGCGGCCATAGCCAGACCATGCCGCCAAAGGCGATCAGGCAGCCAATCAGCGTATCGACCAGGCGGGCAATGATTAACCGATCGGCGTTGAGCGTGAGCAACTGCAGGGTGTACACCGCCGTGACCGTAAAGCCGACCGTCGCCCAGCCGTAGTTTTTGCGGATAATGAGATAGCTCACCATAGTGATTGCCAGCATCCCGACCAGCGTATAGCCTTCCGGCACGTGGAAGTGCAGGGTGATGCCCGCAATAATGAGCCCGGCTAGCGTGCCGCCAGCCCGATGGAAAATGCGCACGCGCGTGGCGCCGTAGCCATTCTGGGTGACAAACAGCACGGTCATTAAAATCCAGTACGGTTTTGGCAGATGCAGTGCCATGCCCATCAGGCTGGCGATACTGAGCATCACGCTAATGCGCGCCGCGTTGCGCAGGGCCGCAGATTTCAACGACAAATAGCTTTTGAGTGCCTGAAGCAGCGGCAGACGTTTTTGCTTATCCGCCATCAGGTCCCGGGGGTAGAGCGGTCGCTGGGTGCGCAATACACGGGCGATACGGCTGAAGTGCCAGGCGGCAAACTGGCCGACCGGGTTATCCGCATGCTGGTGGGCGATTTTTTCGAGCGCGCCAAGCTGTTTATCCATGTTAAAACGCGTGGGGTAACGGTGATAGAGAATATCATCAGCCAGCACCCTCAGGCGTGCCGCCACGGTCTGCGCGTTCCAGCGTATCACCGCTTCCGCGTGGCTACGCTCAACCAGCTTTTGCACTTCCTGTGGGTGATGGAGGCTTACGGAGATATGCTCCTGCAGATCCAGCCCCACCTGGAAGATGCGCAGCAGCCGTTTGTAATCGTGGTTTTTATTGGCGGCGAGCATATGCAACTGCTGATAGCACTGGCTAATCAGGTCCACCACCTTTTGCTGGCGCGCCAGCAACGGCGGGAGCGATTTTTCCGGGTCAGTGTGCTGGGTGAGCAGGGTATATTTGGCTTCGCAATAGTCCGCAAGCTGCACGTAGAGCAGGCTCAGGGACTCACGCAACGGCTGCTCTCGCCACATCCGGAACCAGAACCAGTTAAACAGCCCGTACCATAGCGTACCGAGGGCGTAGATGAGCAGAGGCTCCCAGATAGGCATATTGCCCGCGAGACTCAGGGTAAAGATGGCTGCAATCAGCGAGGCGGGAAGCAGGCGGGCGTGCAGGGAGCTGATTTCGGCCGTCACGCCGAGCGTCATCGCCAGCACGGTCAATATCAGTGGTAGAGGAATATCACGGGCAAGCAACAGCTGCACGGCAAGGCTACAGCCTGCAAACAGGCAACCGCCTACGATCAGACGCTTAAAAAAGCGTTTGTGCGGCGTGTCCAGACCGGCAATGTTGCAGCAGGCAGGAACCAGAGAAAACAGCAGGCCTTGTTGTAGATGTCCGAAAATCAGACCCACAGCCACAGGAAGACACAACACCAGCGTTTGGCGCAGTGCGTAGTTAACTTCCGGGTGGTAGATTAGCCTGCGCCACATGGGAAATAGAGACAAAAACGGCGTGACACTTTGCGATGGCACGCCGTTTTGACCGGAATTAACGCGTACCGTAAACCACGATGGTTTTACCGTGGGCGGAGATCAGGTTCTGATCTTCAAGCATTTTCAGAATACGGCCCACTGTTTCGCGGGAGCAACCGACGATCTGACCAATTTCCTGGCGCGTAATTTTAATTTGCATGCCGTCAGGATGGGTCATTGCGTCTGGCTGTTTCGCCAGGTTCAGCAGGGTCTGCGCGATACGACCGGTAACGTCAAGGAAGGCGAGGTTGCCCACTTTTTCCGAGGTAACCTGCAGGCGACGCGCCATCTGCGAAGAAAGACGCATCAGGATGTCAGGGTTAACCTGAATCAACTGACGGAATTTCTTGTAAGAAATTTCAGCCACTTCACATGCTGTCTTAGCGCGAACCCAGGCGCTACGTTCCTGGCCCTCTTCAAACAGGCCCAGTTCGCCGATGAAATCGCCCTGGTTCAAATAAGAAAGGATCATCTCTTTCCCTTCTTCATCTTTAATCAGCACTGCCACCGAGCCTTTGACGATGTAATACAACGTTTCCGCTTTTTCACCCTGGTGAATCAGCGTGCTCTTCGATGGGTACTTATGAATGTGGCAATGAGACAAGAACCATTCGAGAGTAGGGTCTGTTTGCGGTTTGCCAAGCACCATGCGCTGTTATCCTCTGTTATAAGCTGTCACCAGAGCCATAAGATGCATCCAGACTCTGGGGTTGCAATCGAATTCTTACCCATACCCTGGGAAGTCGGCTGTCGTAAATGTTCGCAGCCAGTAAAGTTTGATGTCCTCTGCATACACGTGTAACGTCAATGTATTACTGTAGCATCCTGAGTGTTTTAGCATAGCTTTAGCTGCGTGTCTCCTGGTGTCTCGCTTCAGCATGATGCAGGTCGCCTTCCGTTGCGAGAATTGTAACGCGCGCGTAATCTGTCACTAAAAATGCAACGTTGGAGTTAATGTATATGCAAGCGCGTGTGAAATGGGTTGAAGGTTTAACGTTCCTCGGCGAGTCCTCTTCCGGACACCAGATTTTGATGGACGGTAACGCCGGGGACAAAGCGCCAAGCCCCATGGAAATGGTGCTGATGGCAGCGGGCGGATGCAGCGCGATTGACGTGGTGTCGATATTGCAAAAAGGGCGACACGACGTGACCGACTGCGAGGTGAAACTCACCTCAGAGCGTCGCGAAGACGCGCCGCGCCTGTTCACGCATATTAACCTGCACTTTATTGTCATCGGCAAAGAACTGAAAGACGCGGCGGTTTCACGCGCGGTGGATCTTTCTGCAAAGAAATACTGCTCTGTCGCGCTGATGCTGGAGAAAGCGGTAAACATCACGCATTCGTATGAAGTGATCGAGGCGTAACAGAATGGGGCATCGCGCGCGTTGATGCCCTCACCCCAAAGGCGCGAGGGAAATGTTTACGCGATCTGCTTGCCTTCCATCAACCGCTGCACCAGCGGCATCATGATTAACTCCATCGCCAGCCCCATTTTCCCGCCCGGCACCACCAGAGTATGCATATGCGAAATGAACGAGCCTTGCAACATCGCCAGCAGCCAGGGGTAATCTATGCCTTCCAGATTGCGGAAATGGATCACCACAAAGCTTTCGTCCAGCGATGGGATCGTTTTGGCCGCGAACGGGTTAGAGGTGTCAACCGTTGGCACGCGCTGGAAGTTGATGTGGGTGCGGGAAAACTGCGGCGTCAGGTAGTTAATGTAGTCTTCCATTGAGCGCACCACCGAATCCATCACCGCTTCACGCGAGTGACCACGCTCGCTAATGTCTCGCGTGAGCTTCTGGATCCACTCGAGGTTAACGATCGGCACCACGCCGACCAGCAGGTCCACGTGGCGCGCCACGTTGTGTTGCGGTGTTACTACGCCGCCGTGCAGCCCTTCGTAAAACAGCACGTCAGTGGGTTCTGGCAGCGGCTGCCAGGGGGTGAAAGTGCCGGGGACCTGGTTCCAGGGAACGGCTTCGTCATAGGTATGCAGATATTTGCGCGACTGCCCTTTACCGCTCTGACCATAGTCGGCGAAGGTTTGCTCCAGCAGGCCGAAGTCATTGGCCTCCGGGCCGAAATAGCTGATGTGCTTGCCCTGATCGCGCGCCTTACGGATGGCCATGTCCATTTCCGGGCGCGTGTAGCGATGAAAGCTATCGCCTTCTACCTCTGCCGCCCGTAAATTCAACTGGGTGAAAATCTTGCGAAAGGCGAGGCTGGTGGTGGTGGTTCCCGCACCACTTGAGCCTGTGACCGCAATAATCGGATGTCTGGCAGACATAGCAACTCCCTGACTGGAAAGGTTGACAGATCAGCCATGAAGCGCGTTGCGGGGCATGATATTGACCGTCTCATGCAATTCAGACCATACCAGCACCACGTCGCCGCTTTTGAGCTGGCGTTTTACATCGCTGACCTTCTGTTCAAGCGAACGTTCATGTTCACCATAATCGGTACCTTCGCGCAAGACAAAGCTTTCAATCAGATTGTCGAGCGTGTCGGGGGCAATATCCTGCCAGGGAATAATCATTTTACACCGTCCAGATAAGGGGTTAACCAGCCAGGGATACGCGTTTCCAGCCACATTTTAGGGCGACGCAGCGTGCCACCGACAAATCCCACGTGCCCGCCATGCTCGGTCAACTGATAATGGACGTTATCAGGCAAAAATTCCTGCGCCGGGATGGAGTGATGATCCATAAACGGATCATCTTTGGCGTGAATGATGAGCGTCGGCTGGGTGATCTTGCTGAGCAGCGGCATCGCGCTGCACTGACGATAGTAGTCAATGGCGTCGGCAAACCCATGAATTTTAGCGGTGATCAGGTCGTCGAACTCGCGAATGCGCCGCACCTTCTTCAACTGACGCAGGCTCACCGGTAACGTATCCGGGTAGGCTTTTAGCTTGCGGGCCGCGTTAGCTTTCAACAGGTTAAGCAGATAGCGCTGATAGACCCGGGAAAACCCTTTTTCCATATGATAGCTGCACTGCTCCAGCATGAAAGGCGCTGAGACGATAACTGCAGCATTCAACGGCACCGTATCACCCTCTTTCGCCAGCAGACAGGCCAGCATATTGCCGCCTAGCGAATAGCCGACGGCCGCCGTCGGCACGCTGCCGAAATTATCGCTCAGCCAGTGTAAAAACCAGGTGCCGTCTTCCGTTTCACCGGAATGGTAAATGCGTTTCTGGCGATTTGGCTCGCCGCTGCAGCCGCGAAAATGCATCACTACCCCGAGCCAGCCGCGTGCTTTAGCCGCCTGAATTAAGCCGTGGGCGTAGGGGCTATGCAGACTGCCTTCCAGACCATGAAACACCACCAGACGCGGCTTGTGTTTAGCCTGCTCCGGCTCTTCGCTCCAGGCGAGATCCAAAAAGTCACCGTCCGGCAAATCAAGCCGTTGCCAGTGTGGGGTGAACTGTACCTTGCGGCGGATCAGGCGCGGTAGCATGGTCTGCAGGTGGGGGTTAGCCACGCCGCGCATGGGCACAAACTCTGCGCTGTCTTCGACGGCAATATTGAAGTCTGATGGAATGATTTGGGTCATAACGCGATGTTAATTATTGTCACTTATTTACGATACTTTCCGAATTGTACCCCGTTTAGCCTGGTTTTCCGACACATGAACTGATCTCGATCACAAATCTTTACCTTGATTATTACTCTCAGGCTAATGGTTACGCTCTACGCTTAATTGATGCCTTTCTCACCAGAGCGCACACTTTACTCAGCGTTAAGCAAATCAAAATGATGTGCTGAATCAGGAGGTTAATAATGTTATCTGGGCAAACACCCACCCGGGAATGGAACACGCGACGCACCGAGAAAGCGCGTCGCCTGGCATCCGTACCGGTGCAGGGCAAGGTACTGCCAACCGGCGATCTTGTCGCCATGCTGGAAAAACTGATCGCACCAGGGGACAAAGTTGTTCTGGAAGGAAACAATCAAAAGCAGGCAGATTTTCTTTCCCGCTCACTTGCCGAAGTGAACCCGCAATTCGTGCACGACCTGCATATGATCATGCCAAGCGTGGGCCGCAGCGAGCATCTGGATATCTTTGAGAAAGGCATCGCCCGCAAGCTGGACTTTTCCTTCTCCGGAACCCAGAGCCTGCGTATTTCGCAGTTGCTGGAAGACGGCCAGCTCGAAATTGGCGCGATCCACACTTACATTGAGCTTTATTCCCGCCTGTATGTCGATCTTTCACCCAACGTGGCGCTGATTGCCGGTTTTAAAGCAGACCGCAAAGGCAATCTCTACACCGGGGCGAGTACTGAAGATACCCCGGCGCTGGTAGAGGCCGCCGCCTTCCACGACGGCATTGTCATCGCGCAGGTGAACGAGCTGGTGGACGACGAATGCGACCTGCCGCGCGTCGATATTCCGGGCTCCTGGGTAGACTACGTGGTGGTTGCGGACAAACCGTTCTTTATCGAACCGCTGTTCACCCGCGACCCGCGCCTGATTAAACAAGAACACATCCTGATGGCGATGATGGCCATCAAGGGCATCTATGCAGAACATCAGGTGCAGTCTCTCAACCACGGGATTGGCTTTAACACCGCGGCGATTGAGCTGCTCCTGCCGACCTACGGCGACCAGCTCGGCCTGAAAGGCAAAATCTGTAAACACTGGACGCTGAACCCGCATCCGACGCTCATTCCCGCTATCGAAAGCGGCTGGGTGGAAAGCGTGCACTGCTTCGGCGGCGAGTTGGGGATGGAAGAGTACATCCGCGCCCGTCCTGACGTGTTCTTCACCGGAGCCGACGGCTCTATGCGTTCCAACCGCGCGTTCTGCCAGCTGGCAGGCCAGTACGCGGTGGATATGTTTATCGGCTCTACGCTACAGGTTGATGGTTACGCTAACTCTTCAACCGTCACCCGCGGCCGCCTCTCCGGCTTCGGCGGTGCGCCAAACATGGGCCATGACCCGCACGGCCGACGCCATGCAACGCCCGCGTGGCTGAACATGATTACCGAGCCAGACCCGATGCAGCGCGGTAAAAAGCTGGTCGTGCAGATGGTAGAAACTTTCCAGGCGGGCGTGAAGCCGACCTTCGTGGAAAAACTCGATGCCGTCGAGGTAGCTAAAGCCTCCGGAATGCCGCTGGCGCCAGTCATGATTTACGGCGATGACGTCACCCACGTGCTGACCGAAGAGGGGATTGCCTACCTCTACCGGGCGAAAGATCTGGCAGAACGTCGCGCTATGGTCGCGGCCGTCGCAGGGATCACCGATATCGGTCTCGGGGTGGATGCCAAACGCGTGGCGGAACTGCGCCAGAGCGGTAAAGTGGTTTATCCGGAAGATATGGGCATTCGCCGTACCGATGCCACCCGCTCTCTGCTGGCGGCGGGCAGCGTGTCTGACCTGGTCGAATGGTCCGGCGGACTTTACAACCCACCAGCGAAATTCCGGAGCTGGTAATGAAACTTCTGCCCCAGATTCAGGTTGAAGGCGGTGCCGGGTGGCTGGCGCGAACCGCCACGCAGTGTCTGATTGACGAAGCACGATTAAGCCCGAAGCCCGGTCTGGTGGACAGTCGGGGGAACGGCGCACATCGCGATTTATCCCTGGCACTGATGGAGCGCTCCGCGCGTAGCCTGACGCCGACGTTTCAGGCCCTGGCGCAGCACAGCTGGCAGCGTCCGGCAGATATTTCGCTCAGGCAAACCGTAGGACGCCTTGGCCGCGATGGTGAGCAACAGATGATGGCGGCTACTGGCGGGGTGAACACCCATCGTGGCGCGATCTGGGCGCTGGGTCTGCTGGTGAGCGCGGTGGCGATGCTGGGCGGCGAGGCGAGTGCTACCGCCGTTGCGGGCACCGCGGCGCTTCTGGCAACGCTGCCGGACGACGCGGCACCGAAAGTGTTCAGCAAAGGGCTGCGCGCCACGCACCGTTACCGCGTGCCTGGCGCGCGGGAAGAGGCGCAGCAGGCGTTCCCGCACATTATGCAGCGTGGATTGCCACAGCTTCGCCTTAGCCGGTTGAACGGCAGCAGCGAAACGCACGCCCGACTCGACGCGCTGATGGCGATCATGACCTCGCTCACCGATACCTGCGTGCTGTCGCGCGCTGGCATGGAGGGGCTGGATGCCATGCAGAACGGCGCCCGCGAGGTACTGAACGTCGGAGGATGCGCAACGCTTGCAGGCCAACAGGCGCTGGCGAACTTAGACCGTCAAATGCTCACACTCAACGCCTCGCCGGGTGGTGCAGCCGACCTGCTTGCCGCCACGCTGTTTCTCGACCGCGTCGAAACGCCTTATTCAAAGCATTAAGAGGATGTTATGGAAAAAATCACATTGACCATGCCCGCCAGCCGCGCGTTAAGCGGCAGGGCGCTGGCAGGGGTTGTCGGCTCCGGGGATATGGAGGTGTTATTCGCCGCCGAACCGGGCCAGACCTTAACCGTTGATATCACCACTTCCGTCGACAACAGCCGTGGTCGTTGGGAAGCCTTGTTCACCCGCCTGCAAACGGTCAGCAGCCTGCCCGCAGGCAAACTGACCATCCACGACTTCGGCGCGACGCCGGGCGTGGCACGCATTCGTATCGAACAGGTTTTTGAGGGGGTGAGCCATGCGTGATGACAGCAGCTTTATTGAATTAAAAGCGCGCCAGCGCGCACAGGCGTTGCTGGACAACGGCAGCTACCGTGAATTGCTGGATCCGTTTGAAGGCATTATCTCTCCGTGGCTTGGGCCGCAGGGCATTGTCCCGCA